>NZ_JAMYUS010000005.1:0-328271 GCF_040323255.1 Mesorhizobium sp. M0052
GCGGGAATCAGGTGACGTGAACAATCACCAGCCTGCCATGACCGCCCCCTCTCAGCGAATTTGCAGAACTCTCAGCACACTACCGGCCGCTGGGCCCGACCGGTGAGACTCAGCGCCCGCCGGCAAACAATATACGCACGCCTGCCAATGCCCACGAATCATACAAACGGAGGAAGGAAGATCTAACCAGCGATCGCCATTTCCGATGCCAGCGCCTAAGCCTTTTATGAGACCTAAGCGCAGCTTGCCGGCCGCAGCATGGTCCCAATTTGGGACGAATAGTTTGGCACCCATATTGCACCCACATCTTTCGCCGGCTGATCCCCGGTCCTGATCGCGTACTCTGATCAGGTGTAAGGCTCGCCGGGCTCGAGGTTGTTGGGGTCTTCGCCCGGCGAGTTGTCTGCCAATGCGCAGTCACAGCCACATGGTGACGCCATACTCCGAAATGCCGCAAGCATTCCGCGGTTGTGCATCGCCCGACCAAGGTCCGATCGGTATGGCGACTTCAGTCGCGCAAAAGGCCGATACGGTCTGC
Organism: Mesorhizobium sp. M0052; assembly: GCF_040323255.1. NCBI lineage: Bacteria > Pseudomonadati > Pseudomonadota > Alphaproteobacteria > Hyphomicrobiales > Phyllobacteriaceae > Mesorhizobium > Mesorhizobium sp. M0052. The sequence goes on from NZ_JAMYUS010000005.1 coordinate 539, forward strand.
GACTCCGAATTTTTTGTTAAATTTCAGACGATTGCAAAGAGCTTCGCAGTCGTCAGTCGCTCATTGCAACAAGCATTTATCTAAAGTTCCCTCAGTCGGATTAGGAAACTCTTACAAGCCGCTCTATAACGAATCGGCGAGGTGACTATTCGCCTGAGGAGGTACCATGACATCCCGAAAAACCCTTTTGGCAGCGCTTGTCGCGCTTGCGCTAGTGACCGCTCCTGCTTTCGCTGGCGCGGGTGGAAACGGTGGTGGTCACGGCAATGGCGGTGGTCACGGCAATGGCGGTGGTCACGGTAATGGCGGTGGTCAGGGCAACGGTGGCGGCAAGTCCGGCAACAGCGCTTCGCACGGCAAGTCGGCATCGGCTCACGCCGGAAAGAAGGCCTCGGGCGAAGACCAGGTCGCCGTCGACGACATTGAGGTCGCCGCGACGCCTAAGGACAAGAACATTCACGCCAAGCTTGGCCGGCTGAACTCGCTGCAGCGCAACATCAACGCTTACATGAACTCCAAGAGCAAGAAATTCGCCGGCATTCAGGCTTATGTGACAGCGTCGGCGGCCGCCAAGGGTGCCCAAGCCGCGGTAGATGCCGCCCAAGCCGAAGTCGACGCGTTGAACGCCAAATTGAACGACCCGAATACTCCGGCCGACCAAGTCCCGACCCAGGAGCAGATTGACGCAGCGCAGGCGGCGCTCGATGCCGCCAATATAGCGGCGGCCGATGCTGCTGCCGCCGTCCCGTCGCTGGATGACGCGCTCGCCGATATGGCCAACAAGCCGGTCGACGCCAAGGTCACCGAATGGGCCAACGGCGTGCTTGCCGAGAAGATCGACGAGATGGCTGCCAAGCAGACTCCTGCGGCAACGCCGTAAGGCGGTCACAGCTGAAGCGACCCTAGTCGAACGTGCAAGCCGCCGGGTCACCCCCCCGGCGGCAGGGCGACCCGAGCTTGCCACCTTATTCTCCTCTGTGAGGGCGACCTAAACAAGCGGAGTTGCTAGCTACCGACGCGTAGGAACAAAAGTGCCGAAATACCGTGTTGAGGAGATGGCAGGCGATGCCGTGACGGCCACCCACACCGTCAACGCGAAAACTCCGATCAGGGCGGCGCGCGAAGCGGCGGAACGAGACGTCATTCTGCGCCCGGTCACATCTTCGAATACAGTTCAGCCTGTAGGGCGGTCCATACCCGGCTGGCCGCGGCTCACGCTGGTTTCTTGAAACGCACCATGCCGTCGACCTCGATGCGCAAGTTCGACTATTGACCCGGACCAGGGTTCTCTGTCTGGTTTTGAGCCAGGGGGGAAGCAATACGATTTCCTGGACGTGCCGCTTGAGGCGTTTGTCGCGTTCAAATCTGCCTTCGCCAAGGCCGCTTTCAACAATCACATCGCAACCAACTATGCATTCCGGCTCGCCCAAGAAAAGGCTGCAGGCTCGTTGGACGATTAAGGGAGGTTCTTTCAGAAAAACGGCCCGCGCTGATCGAAGGGCGCACGGGCCGGACCGTTGCCGCCGGTCGGCAGCGGTAGGCATCCATCCGGCCGGTGCAAACCGGCCTCTCCCGGCACAATTAGCAACCTTCGGCAGTCGTTTTCATCTGTCCAGGGGCTGCGGACTTGGCACTGGTGTCATCCTGTTGACCAGGAGCGGCCTGCTTGGCACTGCCACTCTGCTGGCCCGGCGCACAGTCCTTCGCTGAGTTCGAATTGGTCGACTTCGTTGTGGTCGAATCCGTGTTGTTATCTGTCGTCGGCATCGTTGTGGTAGTGGAGGAGCCACTCGACGTCGTCCCTGTTGTCCCTGTTGTGCCTGTCGTCCCCGCGAACGCAAGCCCGCTGGAAACAGCCATCATGGCAGTGGCAAAAAGAAGCCGCCTCATTCTTCATCTCCTAATGACAAGTAATGTCCCTTCCATTCGATAACGGGGGATGCGAAGGATCGGTTCCAATGCGATCTTGTGTTGACCGGCAGCTTTGGGGCGGCCATTAGCGGACTGGCAGCCTTCAGGCGGCGGATCTTCGGTAGCTGACATTCCGGCTAGCGCGGACATCGCCTTCCCATGGGCAGAAATTAGTCTCCTGGGGCCCGCCCACGTTTCTCTCAAGCCACCGATTTCATGGCCGACAGGTTATCACGATGTGTCTGAAGGTGGAGAAGCTGATCGTCGCCCTTGGTTGTGCAGCCCTTCAGCCGTGGGCCAACCTCCGAACACCCTTGAAAAAGAACTTGAAGTCGTCCCGCACCAGAGCGAACGTCTTCGGATGATCGGGATAACACGGCGGTCACGAGACACCTGTTCCCGCGTCTTTTGCTCGCTCGCCGGCGCAGCGGCAAATTGATCATAGACGGTACTAAGTGGTCTTGCTGCTCCGGCATCTCGCCGTGAGGAAGAAATGACGCTGAGGATGCCCAACTGTCGTCGGGTCCGCTGGCCGCGCTTATGGGTCACGCCGCAGGCGTTGCAATCCCTTCTAAAGCGATGATCCTGGTGTTAGCGGAACGTTTGCGGATCTCGATCAGCCGGGCGTATTCCGGCGAATTATACCAGCCCATCAATGACGCCATGTCGGGGAATTCGACAATGACCAGTCGGTGTGGATCCCAATCACCTTCCAAAACCTTGGTGGCGCCACCGCGGCCCAGGTACCGCCCACCGTACCGCTCTTCGGTAGCGGGAACGTCCCGCCGATATTCCTCGAACAAGGCAGCGTCTTTTACGTCTACATCCGCTATCAGATAGGCAGCCATCTGTGTTTCCTCCTTAGACCCCGCTCGCCCTCCTCGGCTTCGGCGTCGTCGGTCCGCACCCTAACGACGATCTCCGTGGCGACATCCAGCGCCAGCGCGCTTTTCGATGATTGTTGGCGCTGCCACGGCTTTCCTTCTTTCGCATGGTTCGCAAAGATTAGCATGATCGCATGCTCTCGTGTCTGGCGGTCTCCCTCAAAGCGTCATCGAGCGCCCTTCAGATGAGACACCGCCGTCTCGACAGGTAGGCTCGGCAGGGTTCGGTATTTCTTCGGTTCTTTTCAACCAAAGCTTGTCGAAAAGCGCGAATGAAAATAGGAAATATGCAACCTGAAAGATGATAAAAATCAGCGAGGTCCATGCAAGGGACTTCCAGAACGAATCGGTTGCTAGGTAAATCCAGGTCGCTACCACGGTCGACGTGGCAAACATCCCAATCAGTAATCGCGGAAAAAACATCATGTTCAATGCCGCCCCATAGCTGGACCGACCGGTCTCACGTCTACTCCCCAGAAGAACGTAAGGTTTCACTAAATTAGTAATTGCGCAAGCACAAATGGCCAGAACCAAACCTTCCGAACAGCTTTCCCGGGCTGAAATCGAGCGCTTCCTGGCGGCAGCCGAAGCGCTGCACAAGAGCATATTCGGGTCGCTGTGCGTACCACAGCGAGCATGCCAAGCTCTGTGAGGTTCATCGACCCCTTTTGAAGGCGATCGAGAACATCACCGGCCACAAGGCGCAGTTCATCCAAAGGAACGGGACAGGGCCGTCTCAGCCGCGCGGGAGCCGTCTGGCTAGCCGCCGGTCAAGTCCCATAAGCTCGGATGCGAAGCTTCGCTTCTCTTCCCGCAGGGTATTGCGATGCATTTTAAGCGCTTGAGTTTGCCGACGGTCTTCTCGAAGCGTACACTTTAATACCTGGGGTGGCGAAGCCCGCCAGCCGAATGGTTGCCCTCCGCTCGCAGCCAACCGGCTCCGTGGCTCGGTGAATGGCTAGCACTGTCGCAGCAGTCCTCCGAACGCAGCCCGCCATGGCGGTGGCCCGCTTAGCAGTCTGATGCCCCCTCGCGGGCGAGATTGTCCACGTCGAGCGGATTGCTGACCAGTTTCAGCGCGCCGTCCGGGTTGCGCGGCCATTCCGCTTCCGGGCGATCCCAATAGAGTTCTACCCCGTTGCCGGGGATCGCGCACATAGATCGCCTCCGAGCCGCCATGGTCATTCGCGCCGGTGAGCGTCACCCCTGCTGCTCGCAGGCGGCGCAGCGCAGCCGCCAACGCCGCCCGTGTCGGATAGAGAAACGCGACATGGTGTAGGCCCGTCGTGCCAATCGGGGGCGCGGCGCCGCCGCGGCTTTTCCAGTTAGTGAGCGCCAGATGATGGTGATATCCGCCCGCCGCGAGAAAGGCAGCCTCCTCGCTTAGCGACATGGTGACGCCGAACCCGAGGGGCGCAACGACACGGGTATTGGTTTGAGAGGAATCCGGTGTGATTCATAGATTGCCGACTGATTCTGGAGGTCGGCAATGTCTACGAAGATGACGGAGATGGATTGGTCGGCGGCGCTGGAGGTGTTCCGCGGATCGCTGCCACGGCGCGGAGCCAAGGGTCGGGACGACCCTGCTATTCGTGGAGGCTCTGCACTATTCTCAGTCCACAACATTACATGGCGAGCGCTGCCGGAGCGTTTCGGCAAATGGAACAGCGTTTGGAAACGCTTCGACCGGCTGAGCAAGGCGGGCGTGTTCGAAACGTTCTTTGATCATCTCGCTGCGCTCTCGTCGTCGGCGCACCTGGTGCAGATGTTCGACAGCTCCGTGGTGCGCGCTCATGTCTCGGCGGTAGGGGCAAAAGGGCCTAGGCGATAAGATAGGTATTGCCCTGCGGAATCGGTGGGATTCTAACTGCGATGACACACGAATTGCTTGCAGACGACGGTTGGGCCGAGACGATTGAGCTTCTCGGCGGCGAAGATTTGCTTACGCGGAGCGCCCGCGAGACGAAGGCGTTCCTGCGTCCGCAGGGCGTTCAATCGGCGCCCGATTTGTTGCGCCTGACGCGCGGCGGCTTCTCGACCAAAATCCATCTGAAGACACCTAACGCGTTCATTGGACAGCGACCCATTACTTGGCCCGCCGGCTCATGCTGGCGGGCTTTTTTGCGTCAGTCGGGAACAACCTCGCTATGAGGCTGTTCGGTCACACCCGGCTCGTTCTTCAGCGATTCCTGCCGGTGACCAAGATGTCCTCTCCACTCGTCATGGTCGGCCCGCGCAGCCTCGGAAGCAGGCGCGGGCCTCATTCGCCGTCATTGCTGTGTTCTCGGTGCGCAACCGCTTCTTTGAATGCGCGTGCTGCTGCATCGCAAGCGACACGTGAGGAGCCGTTCACGGACAGGATGATTTCGGCTGCCTTCACGGTCAAACCGTGTTTTTCGGCGAACTCTGCGGCTGTGTATGCGAGTTTTGTTTTTTCGCTACTCCGCATTTCTGACTCCATAGATCTCTTGCGCCTCGTGCAAGCTCTGTCGGGCCTGTTGCAGTGATCGATGCAAGTTCGCCAGCAATTCGTCGGCGTCGGCCGTCGGACTGCCTTCGTGATCCAGTAAGCCGACGATAATATCCTGCTTGGAAACGATGCTCTCGTTGTGAACGAGTTGGCCCATAAAATACATGAGCCGGCTCTGTGCCGGTGTGGGCATGGGCCTTCTCCCTGGTCGGGCGAAAGCCTGATGATCGCTCCCAAGCGCCTCGTGCCTGTTTGTTTTTGATTTTTCGAGGCGACCGCGGCAGTGTGCGCTCGTTAGCAGGCCATGGCAACCGGCCAGGCAATTGCAGCATCCACGCTGCGCACGCCGCCCTGACCGCGCGTGCCGGCCCCTGGCGTCGCTCGGCCGCTACTTCAGTGTTTCCGGTTGACAATCGTGGTCGGCGCACCGCATTTTCGCATTGAGGGACAAACGTGGGGAACCCTGCATGAAGAAGCCTTATCAGAAGCCGGAACTAGGAAGCGCGAGAAGCTCTCGGCCGTAACGGCTGTGTGCACGCCATCAACCTGCACCGATGAGTGAGAACCTTTAGGCCCAAGGCGCTTTGCCGAAATTCGCTAGAGAGGGACTGCAGTGATGAAGAAAGAATACAGCAAGCCAGTACTGACCAAACGTGGGCGTCTCAGCGCAGTGACGGCGCAATTGGCACCCAGTGTTGAACCCAGAGGAGCCTAGGCAAACCCCTGCAACAAAGCCAGTTGGCTTCGGCGGCGGGCTTTTCCGCTTCCAGGCGCCGAAACTTATCTTCGCGTGCCTGTCACAACGAGCCATGCGGTTTCCGTGCTCGGTCTCCGCACTTCAGGGTCGCTGACCCTGCATCTCGCAAGGCAGCAATGACCTCATCCGGCTCGCGAGGTGTAAAAATGTCGGCCGGCATGTTCATCCTGTCCATATGCGCCTTCGGGAGGAAGCCAAGCACGACGCGACCGCCTGGTTTGAGGACACGAGCGAGCTCTGCGGATCCAGCTCTAAGGCTTTGCCAGAAGTACACTGTGTGGACGCTGAGAGCCTTGTGGAATGTGCTATCCGGCAAGGGCAAGTCCTCGACTAGCCCAACTCGGAACTCGGCTCGTCCGGCGCGCACTGCATCGGCGAACCGGCGGCAGGCAGCGTTCACGACATCTGCGAGCGGTCAACCCCGCAAACGAATGCTGCCTCACGGAGAAGTTGCGGCAGTAAAACTGCGCCGCCGAAACCGACCTCCACGGCGCGATCTTCCGGGACCAGGTGCACTTGATCGAGAGCGTAGCCGTTGAGCCGGGCGTTGCCCCGGTTCATTCCGGCCCGGACCAGCCAGCCGCCGGTTCGGTCGGCCAGGACAGTGGTTTCGCTATAAATCGTGGCGCCATCCGATCCCACCCGTATTCGGGTCATCTAGCCACCATGCGCCTAGAAGCGGCCGCCCCGCAAACGCTGCTTCGATAGCGATGACCAGTTGGGTTGTGCTGCGCTCTTAGGCGTCGCATTCCAGCGGCTGGTGGTCCGGTTGCTCGTGCCACATCACCTGGCGGAAGTCGCGACGGTCTACCTTTTGCGCGCAAATGGGGCGCGCATAGAAATGCTCTTCCCAGTCAGGTCATGTGGCTTGCCGGGGATGGGCGGTCCGAGGTCGGCTATTCTGGTCATGCCCGACCGAACCCGTCGCAGCGGCAACAGTTCCGGAAAGGCGTGCCTGTTGCCCGATCGCCCGCTCGCATTTTTTGTACCATATATTCGCGGCCTCCATTAGCATCCTCTCATGGCAACTCTGCGGTACGGGGTAAGGCGGGAACCGGATGGGACGTGGACGGTATTCGACGTGTTCACCGGGCTGCCGGCTATTGTAGCGGGCCACCCATCTGTCGACCTTCCCGACATGGAGTATGCCGAAGAACTGGCGGCCATCCTGAATGCCAACGACCCAAAGCAGAGGCTATCTCACGGAAGGTTCCCGGGAGGGTTCGCCTGACTGAGGTGTGATTCGCCCGCATTCGTACTGCCCATCCAGGGTGGTTCGTCCGATCCGCACAAGCATTTGTTATTGAACTACCGACTACCAGGGTCTTAAATCGACTTGCCATTGCTTTTCGTAGGGAGGATGTGATGAGCAACGTGGTGCCAATCCGCAAGGCGTTGCCTCGCGTGGAGGTGGTCGGAGCCAGTGGCGAATGGGTCGTGCGCATCATAGAGACCGACCAGGAAATTACACGCTCATTCGGCCTCGAATCGTTTGCGCTGTCCTTCGCTGAAGGCCAGCGGATACGGCTACATCTCGACGAGGTTGTGCGGCTTTAGGACCCTCCTGCGGCTGGGTAACCTCACGGCCGCGACGGTGATGGCCCATGGATATGCTTGAACAGGAGACTGCCGACTCCTGCATTGCCGTCTATCCGGGTAAGCCGCTAAACGGAGACTTCACCGCAGACGCTGCCGATCATCGGGATCAACACGAAGCTGTCATCCCGAAACTTGGTGGTGATCGTGAAATCTTGTGCTTCACAAACCACACCCATGAGGAGAATGCTTCCGCTGTCCGAACTCACGACCTGGCAATTTGGCGCCTTGCGCGAAGCGCGATCGACCCAAGATATGCGTGTGGGTGGATCTAGGACTCCTGTCGAGGCTCAATGGCGGAACAGCCGCGCAGCCATGTGGCTCTCAATCACGGACGGTCAGGTTGCGGCCCCAAAGCTGCCGGTCAGCAATGCGCCTCCATTGGCCGTAATGATGACGCCGCGTGAAGCACATGCGAGGCGAGGAGGAATTGCAGCACATCTACTTCGTCTGGCAGGTCGGACTTCATCGAATCGGAACGGGTTTTTTACACATTCGTTTATCTATTCGTGGTTCCTAATACATATGGCATCCAACGCGTTCACCCGGATCTGGTTTGCTTTGGGCCGCCTAAGGCGCCTCACGAACGGTAACGTTGCCGTCATCGTTGCCTTCACCTTGCCGGTCGTGGTCGGCGGCGCCGGCCTCGGTGTGGAGACATCCTTCTGGTATTACAGCAGCCTCAAGCTGCAGGCCGTTGCCGATGCCGCGGCCTATGCCGGTGCGCTCGAGAAAGTCGCGGGTTCCGATAACCCGACCATCATCGCCGCCGCCACGCAGTCCGCGACCTCGAACAATTTTGCCACGCCGGGCACGATCCAGGTCAACACGCCGCCATTGTCCGGCCCGAACACCGCGAAGAAGGCGGTGGAGGTCATCGTCAAGCAGAACCTCGACCGCTACTTCACGGCTATTTTCAACCAGGCGCCCGTTGCCGAACAGGCAAGGGCGGTGGCGCTGATCAATGACGCCTCCAAAGCTTGCGTGCTGGCGCTCAGTCCGTCGGCCTCCCAGGCTGCGCTCTTTTCCGGCAACACCACCGTCAACCTCACCGGCTGTTCGGTCATGTCGGACTCGATTGCCTCGGACGCCATAAAGACGCAGGGCTCGGCGGTGCTCAAGGCCGACTGCCTGATCACGGTCGGCGGCATGGTGCTGAACAATCCAGCGACCACAGTCTGCAAGTCCAACATCACCCGAGCCTTGCCGGCAGCCGATCCTTTCTCCGGCTTGGCGACGCCGACAGCCGGCAACCCTTGCAAGAATGTCAACGGCAACAAGACGTCGCAAACACTCCAGCCTGGCACCTACTGTAGCGGCATGAGCCTCAGCGGCAACGTCACCCTGCAGCCCGGCGTCTACGTCGTGCAGGGCGGTATGAAGGTCAACGCCAACGCGGTCGTCGCCGGCAGCGGGGTAACCATCTTCATGGCAGGCAGCAACACCGTCAGCATGAACGGCAACGCCAAGGTGACGCTGAGCGCGCCTACCTCCGGAGCCTATTCCGGCGTGCTGTTCTACGGCGACAGGACCGGGACCGCGGCGCAGAGCACCTTCAATGGCACAGCGGACTCGCTTTTGACCGGCGCCATCTATTTCCCCAGGCAGCAGGTCAACTACCTTGGCAACTTCTCGGGGAACGGTGGCTGCACTCAGGTCGTCGCCGACACCATCCAGTGGTCCGGCAGTACGACCATCAAGCAGGACTGCACCAGCCTCGGGATGAAGAACATTCCGGCGACGCAATCCGTTCAGCTCGTCGAGTAGCGGGATGGGTGGGCGGACCTTGCGCATTGTCCTGGACAAATCCGGGATAGCTGCCGTCGAGTTTTCCATGTTGCTGCCCATCCTGTGCCTCGTCTGCCTCGGCATCGCCGACGGCTGGTCCTACGTAACGAGTTACCTGCAGATGCGCGCGGGCGTCAAAACCGCGGCCAATCTCGTAATGGCCGGCGCGTCCAATGACACCGGAACGCAGGCGGTCGCGCTTTCGAGCTGGAACGACAAGCCCGAGGACGCCGCGGTCGTACTGGTCCGCTCCTATTTGTGCGGCGCCACGGTCGTGGATGCGACCACCATTTGCGGCGGAACGAAGCTGCCGACCGTCTTCGTCCAGATAACGGCGACGGGCACCTGGGTGCCCCCGTTTAACTTCGGTGTCTTCCCGCACCCGCGCGCGATCAGTCATCAGCAGGTGATCCGTGTCCGCTGAAAGGATCGGATCCAGGTGGCGCCGTGACTGCTCCGGCGCAGCCGGGCTGGAATTCGCCTTGATCGCGCCTTTCCTGGTGATGCTTTTGTTCGGAATCTTCGCCTTCGGCTGGGCCATGAATGCCGTGTCGACCGTCCGCTATACACTGGAAACCTCTTCCCGGGCGCTGCAGCTGAACAACACGCTTTCGCAGAGCGACATCCAGGCCATCGCCACGCAGAAATTGGTGAACCTGGGTCTGAAGAACGTCATTGTGACGATCGCGACCGACCCTGCCAGCGGCGGTTTCAAGATGGCGCATCTGACCGCCAGCTATGCCTTCGTCATCGCTTTCCCGTATTTCGACCAGTATCCGATAAATTACGCCACGACCGTCACGGTGCCCCTGGTTGCCAGCTAGGATACGGCCGGCTTCGTTGAGTTGGCGGCCCTGTATTCAGCTTCCCAAGGCAATGCGTCGAAGTCGGGTTTGTGCCCCGCTTCACGGTAGGCGGCCTGAGTGAGGAAACCTGCTTTGTCCCGCTCCACAACGCAAACAAATGGCGGAGTGCCCGGGCACCTATAAACGCCTACAGCTTTTTCCATGCAACAGGTGTGCTACGGGTGCTCGGAGATGTCGTCCTTCATTACGATGACAGAACAAGAGCGAGGACAGCAGCGGCCCGGCATCACTGAAAGGGTGCGGGTTGGTAAAATTCGTACAACTCTTTTCATTGCGGAGAGAGTTTCGGCGAGCTTATTAATGTGGCGTTTGCCATTGCCTTTTCTGGGAGGCTGCGATGGTTGCAACGCCCATAGATATCGCTCGAGCGGCCACTACGGCCACCTTGCTGATGCGCCAGAAGTCCATGGCGGAACCCGCCACATTTCGCCGGGACATGGATCAATCGCGCAGGGCCATCCGAGCCTCACGCGAGCTTCTGAAGCGCCTTGGTCAACGTCGTCACGACGTGGCGCTAGGCTGGGAAGATGGCGACCCGTCTACTGTTGCCGTCTCCGCATTTCAAGCCGACGTTCTCCGCTCTGCATTCCGAGCCCTAGTAGGGGAAACGGGTACGCCTGAGTGTCAATGGCGCGATTTAGCCAAGGCCCTGGTGCGCGATTTCACTGGGTGCGAGCTGATCGAAACTGGCTTGGTGGATTGGATCGTCAGCAAGTAGCCGCTGCCCGCCAGCGGCCCAGCAGCGGTCTGCGGGGACTTTGCAGCGGACGCGCTGGGCCTGACCGGTGGGGCGGTGTGGTATCCGCCGGCTGGCGAACATATGCGCCTCCTGCCAACGCCAGCGAAACATCCAAACGAACGAGGCGATCTAACCGCGATCTCGCCATCCAAGGCCAACACATAGGCCGATAGCAAAGGCCTATAATCGCTGAGAGAACGAAAATGGCCGACGCCATGGTTGGGGAACCCGGGTGGGTAGGCGCCGGCCACAAGCGGAACAAGCCCGCCGCACCACACACATGGCTGATTTGTCATCACATGGTTATGGTGTGATCGCGCAGGGCTGCACCAGCGGAACTTAGTAAACGCCGCTTGGTAAGCGATCCTCGACGCGATCGTTCATCGCCACGACGACTTGGGAAACTTGACGGTTGCAGCCTTCTGCCATGTCAAGCTCAAGTCATTAACAGCGGCCGCCCGGTCATGAGCAGGCATGCGCCCATCCTAGCATATCGCGCTGCCGGTATCGCAAGGCGCCGGCAGCAAGGGGAGGCGACCAGAGCCGATGTGAAGGGACTAGGCAGCTAATATTCGCTTGCGCTAATTTAAAAGTGCCGTCACGTCATGCTCAGCCTTTTGCGGAGGCGCAACGGTGGGGAAGTATGATGAGAGTTGCTGCGTTTTGTGCGGCGATCGTGATCGCTGGGACTGGTGTCGCTGTTGCCAAGGAGAAGAAGGTGGTGGTGAGTGACGCCACGGACCTTTGCTCTACGAAGCAGTCGGCCAAGAAGCAGGTGCTCGAGCTGGACTGCAGGCCGACCGGAACCGCCAAATTGCCGGCCGATGGAACGCCGGAAAAGCCGCGCCTCGGATACGACACCAATCCGTGGCTGGTTAAAGGCCTTTAGAGACTAGCCGATGGCAATACAGCGCGGCTAAGGGGAATGTGCGCTGGCGGTGAAGCCTTCTTTGTTCTCTCATCGGTGGAACATTGTCGCCTGGAAACGCTTCGGACGGTGCACTGCCCCATCAGTGCAACGTTCCCTTCCTTGTTTGCACTGGCCGGCTGCCGAAAGGTGGCCGGCTTTTTTGTATATAACCGCGACCTGATGTTTGGGATTGTTGATGGACAGCCGCGAGTGGCCGCTGCTGGCCTAGCGTCTAGGATTGGAATATGTAAAGGCGAGATCACCAAGGCAGGAATGACCAGACTAAACAGCGGTTTCGTCTGTTAGCCGCGACGCCGGCGAATTGAATTCAGAAGGGCGTCGGCCCGGCTGCACAGCCGGGCCAAGGCTGGAAGAGTTCCGCTCCCGCCCAGCACGATACGCATCGCACCTGGGCGCAAGCGGTACCAATGGCTCGCCTATTCCGCCGCGCCTTTTCGGCAGGAAACCCTCGGCCTCATCACAATGGAGGGCGACATTCGCAGCGCCCTATGGAACCATCCAGAGTGACATAGGCTGTTTCATGGAACTTCCTGATGACATCAGGAGGCCTGTTAAGCATGCCAGTTGTTCGCGCTCGTAGCTCAGATGCAGGTTGGAGCTCTGCCTAGTGCACCAGTATCGGAAGCGAGAACTAGGAACCGGGAGTGCTGCGGATAGATTGCCGCAGTCGAGCTTTTATCAGAGCATGGCAAGGGCTGCCTTTCTCTCCACGTTGGCGGTCGTCCTGTTGCTCGCGCTATTGCCAGACCACTTGCTGCACGCCCTCGGATTGGCCTTTACGTCTCATCACGACAAGCTCAACCACGCCGCCGCGTTCGCCACCTTGTCGGCTTTGGGTAGCCTCGGCTGGCCCCAACAGGTGGTCCGGCTGGCGGTTCTACTTGCTTTAACGGGCGCAGCGATCGAAATCCTTCAATGCGTCACAGGGCGTGACATGAGTGTCTTCGACTGGTTTGCCGACTGCGCCGGAATGGCATACGGGCTGAGAACTATGAGCTGGGTGAACGAGATTCTGGGCGAACCGGTTATTTGATCGCCACAGGCTCCGCTTTACCGCCGCCGTCTTGGCCCCACTTGCCAGCCTCACGCCCGGGGCCGCCTTCGATCACCCTCGCTATTTCAATTTCCGACGCAAAGGCCGATAGCAAGGCGAATGGGTTTCAGGCCGCTCACCATTTAGACTTAGGTCCGATTCTTTCGCGCAAATGGCCGAAGCCGGAAACATTTCTCCTTCTACTTTGTTGCAGTGGCCGTGCCGCTGAGGAGAACATGCACAGTGCCTCTATCAAATGAACTGCGCGACGTACCTTTAGAATTCCAATGCCCCTCCTGTTCACGCCCTATAGTGAGAAGGGGATCCTGGCTGAAAACGATTGCCGGTTTCAAATGCGATAGCTGCAGGTCCAGAGTGCGGCTCCGCTACGAAGAGAAGCTGGCCATATTCGACCGGCACCTTAAGCGAGGCGCGCCGGATCTGGGCCGACGACCAATGGAGTGCGATCCCGGCAACGGTTCCTGAGAGTGTGTCGGCAATTCAAGCTCCAACTGCTTGCGGTCTGCCGCAAGTCCAAGCTTTCATCTGGTCGCAGGGTCAGGCGGCTCTTCCGTCCGTACGGAACCGATGATGGCGAGAGGTTTCGATGCGGTCGGAGCACCGAGCAGGTCTACACGTTTTTCGTAGCGACCACCAATCTCTAGCTGACCACTTCAACGCTTTGACGAGGTGCGAGCAACTTGATTTTTAATAGTCTTTTTCGGGCCAACATGCGCGCCGCCTCTGCGATGCGGCCTCCGTAAGCATCGGCGACGAATGATAGCGTCGACAGGTCAATAATGAGGTCACTGACGGCGCCCGCCAAGACATTGGACCCGGGCCCAAATTGATGCACCAGCGCCCGCACTTCCTTAAGTGCCGTCGAGGCTTCACCCGCATCCAGCAGCGCCTCGATGTGATCGAAAATCTGCATCCCGACCCTCCCGCTTGCGCCTCACACGCTGAGCCCCCTCGAATGGAAAGGAAAACGATGGCAATATCGCGCGAAAAGAAAGCGCCTGCCAAGGTGCTCGCGGACGAGGCGGCCCGCGACATCGTATCGCATCGCCGCAGGGAGGCGGTGCTGAAGGATATCGTAGCACTTGCCGACCGCTTGGCGTCGCGAGCGTTTCTCGAAAGGGTTGCGGCAGAGCGGCGATCGCCGCCTCCAGGGCCGCCACGTCTGCCTTGGCGATCAGGCTCGCCTCCGGGCTTTCGCTCTCAATCAGATCGACTGCGTGAGCGGCGCTCACCTCGTCGAGATCACCGAGGTCGCCCACCGAGACGATGCTGCGCGGTCGATTGCGCGCCAGCCATGTGTAGCACGAGTTGCCAACGATGGTGAGCAGCCAGGCACGTGCATTGCCGCCTGCATAGCTTGCGATGTTGGCGTGTGCCTTCATGCAGGCGTCCTGCACGACATCCTCGGCGTCGGTGGCATTGCCGGTCAGCCAGCGGGCCAGCGAAAGCGCGTCGGCGAGATGGGGCATTACCACTTCGCCGAAGCGGTCGGCTCGCGCATTGCTGCTCAGCATCGGTACACCGTCACATGCGCCTCGCCTTGAGTGCTCATGGGGCGAGAATGGTTCTGCGTTGCGATCGAACCCAGAGGAAACATCCCGGGTCGCCAACTGCGTTGAATGTGAGGGCAAACGTCGCATCGATGTCAATCACACACTGGACCGCAAACATGCATCCAGATGGATGCTTCTCGAGCACAAGCATTGCCGAATTCACGACCCATTTCGCATCCGCGGCACCTGAGCTTTCCCGATCCCGACCGCGGCAGCACCTTCGGCAGACAGGTGAGCCAGCCGGCCGCAGGCGGCCGACCTATCGCCTTCCAGAGGTCCTGGAACGCGTCGACCGATACCGTCGTGCTCGGCAATGTGTGGGTTTGCAGTGCGGCGTTCCTTCAAGGTCAATCAGCAGCTTATGCATGGAGGACCAGGGCAAGCGGCTTTTTATTCCCGGACAGCGAAAAAAGATGACTGGAGGCCATGCGACAGACGGCACCAGCGGCGCACAGATTGTCCATCTGGCGTTAGCCGAGAGGGAAGGGAACTCGCAGCTAACCTTCTCCAAGTTCGGAAGGCAATTCCAGAGTCTCGGCATTACTCCTAGCGAGGGCGTTCAGGCACTTGTCGCCCGGCTAACGCGAAGTTCTGACACCGATCACCGACCGACTTCAGCGCCGAAATTGCTACCAAGCCAAAGCCAAAGCGATGTCGGGGCCTTCAAGGCCTCTTCTTATTTCGGCCAAGCCGGCCCGGAGCCCGCATTCAGTCACATCCCTTGGACTTGGGTGCAGAGCTGCTGCATCGAAGCCATTTGAGCAGCCGAGTTCGCGCCCGAACCCGTGCTGGTGCTGGCGGTCGTATCGCCAGCTGTATTCGAGGATCCCGACGTGCCGGTGGTTGTACCCGAACCAGTGCTGTTGCTGGCCGTGGTGTTACTGCCGGTCGAACCAGAGCTGCCTGAAGTGCCGGTGGCTGTGCCAGAGCCGGTGCCGATACTCGCCGTTGTATCACTGCCGGTAGAAGCCGAGCTACCTGACGTGCCGGTCATTGTGCCAGAGCCAGTGCCGTTACTGGCCGTCATTCTCGAGCAGTCGGAGCGAACCTGTGCCTGCTGTTCAGAGCTCAGGGACGACCAGTTCTTGCGGATCTCATCCTGCGACAGAAGTCTTCCCGAATTGGCGTCGCTGAAGAATGAGCCCGAGAGCTTGCTGTCCCAGCCGCTCGGGATACCGCTTTGGCCTGAGCTGGACGTAGAGCTCATACCCGACCCGGCCGATGAGCCGGACGTTCCGTTCGTGCCCGCTGGATGTTCCCGACGACTGCGCGAAGGCCGCGGTGGCGAGACAGAGAGAGATCGCTGTAGCTGTCAAAATCTTACGTTTCATGTGAGTCTCCTTTGGGGTTCGACGCCGTTGCGGCGTCGAATCCTAATCTCGAGGAAAGGCACTTGTTCGTGTAGAGAGCGGAATTGAATGTCATGATCCATGTGCACCAGTCTTGGGTCTCGAAAGCGAGGCCGGGGCAATGACCACGGAACCGATGCAAGAGCTGCCGTCTGCTGGGGCGGTAGTGGCGATAGCCCGCAAATCGCGCGCAGCGGCCCGGCGACGCGACTGCTGAGTCTAGCTCAGACAGTCGCGGAACTTTATTGACTTATGGGACGTTTCCCCGCCGAACCAATTTAGGTTCAAGGAAAAGGGGGAACTATGGAAAATCCAGGTGTCGGTTGGATAGCTGCGATCGTCATCGGCGGTATCGCCGGCTGGCTCGCCGAGATGTTCATGAAAAGCAATATGGGCGTGCTCATGAACATCATTTTGGGGATCGTCGGCGCCATCCTCGCCAACGTCCTTCTCGGACTTGTGGGGATATCGTTGACCGGCTGGCTTGGCTATCTTGCCGCCGGCTTCATCGGTGCATGTATTTTGATTGCCGTGGGCCGAATGGTTAGACGCTAGCGACCACTCGACCTTGAAACATTCTGGTTCAGGCGCCTGAGCCTTGCGCTCACGCGCCTTTCTGGTGCTGCACCTGTCGCGGTCTTCACATCAGCGAGTTCGGCTACGTTTAGGCGACCTTTCCGCTTCGCGGCCGTCGTGCTCGTGGTGCTGCCCCAGCGCTTTGGCCGGAAGAGCGGCGTTCGAGACATCAACCGCCGCGCTAGTGGATTGACGCTGCTGATTTCGCCTCCTCTCAGAAGGGGGGTGCGGACTCCTGCCGTTGTTAGCGGTGAACGGTGTCGTACTCCCCCAGATCAAGATCGATCTGCCGGCATCTGGGTTCAGGCTCGCGTGGCCGCCTTGACTCCGCAGATTACTTTACCAACTATAGGGCTATGTGCGCCGCTGCCAAAATCCGTCGGGATTTCCTTTTCCGGGTTTGCCCCATAGCGGGATCGTAACCCTCGGCTCGGCTGCCATGCGCGCCCCCAGCCGAGGGGTGAACATGTAAAATCGACATGTGACATTGGCGCAGGGCCGCATCGGCCCTGCAACATCGGCGCGTTCAGGATAGATTTCCGTCGCACTGAAAATCGTTGGCGATCCCTTGGCAGGTCCGACCAGGCAGAAACATGAGTGTTCAAATGCAAGTTACCAAGAAAATCCGGCGCAAGCCGAACATCCGAATCACGCAGTCGGATCACGCACGTTTGTCGGCCCTCGCGAACACCGTTGCCGCACGAACCCCGGAGGCGTCGGATGAGTTGCTCGCCGAACTCGAGCGGGCTCGCATCGTGGCCGACGGTTGGGTCTCCGCCGGCGCGGTCCGGATGGGCTCGACTGTAACGTTCAAGCCCGACACCAGCGATCCGAAAACGGTGACGCTGGTTTTCCCTGGCGATGCGGACATCTCCGAAGGGAAGGTTTCGATACTCACGCCGATCGGCACGGCTCTGATCGGCCTTTCGGCTGGGCAGTCCATCATGTGGACCGCCCGGGACGGGCGTCGGCACGAATTGCTGGTGCTTGAGGTGGGCCAGCCCCCTCCGGAAATCGATGTAGCCGATCGGCGCGCGCCGGCGCCTTCGACCATTGCGGCGGGCTAGACATGGGCGTTTCGATCCGTCTGCTCACTCACGCGGGCAGCCCGGTCGCGGGAGTGTAACCCTGTGCCGGGTGTCCTTGCCCGGCGCAGGTAGGTTTCCCGCCCGCTCAACTGCTTGACGCCGGATTGTTTCAGAGGCCGGCTGGAAACGTGCCGTGCCCACTTTCGATCGTTGCCAATTGACCACTAAGGACTGCACCATTCTTGAGGTCTTTGCAGGAGCGCCACCACGCCCGCAGTGACACATTCTCGGATTTACCTGACCGAAAGATTACGAGCGCGGTTGTGATGTTTCGGGAAGACATCCCCGAACGTGGTGACCCTCAGCACCCGCGTCGCCTCTCGGGTAAATGACGGCCCTGCTGAAACCCGTATCGTGGCACATGACGAGATGCGCGGTCTTGTTGGCATGCTTTTCTCGAAGCGCCGCGACAGCAAATACCGCAGCGGTCCGTCGACCAACTGGCTGAAGGCAAAGTGCTATGCGATCGACGACTTCGATCTGCTCGGCGTCGAGCGTGAAGCGGGCAAGCCGGCTATGGAAACGCGTCCAGGAGCACTCAGGCACGGCGCCCAAGGGCATCATGAAGCGGCCGGCCACGCAATGGGTAAAGCCGGGCGTCATTGGACGCGTGAAGCACCTGCGCGGCGAGGATGACCTGCGTCATGCCTCACTGCAGGATTTCCGCGAGGAAGATTGAACGCTATATCGGAGCCATGCCAGCAGCAGATCGCCTTACCGTCCGCTTCGCCTATCAACGCGGCTTTCAGGTCCTCGACGGCGGCGCGATCCTCCAGACCTTCGAGAAGCAGGACGAGGCGTTCAAGTTCGTGCTCGGCCGGGGTGCTCGCGTTTGGCTCGCACGGTCGCGGACCGTCATAGGCCGCATCACTGACGTCGCCTGCTCCCCCTGAGGGCGTTAGTAGCCCGCAACCGGAACATCACATGTGCTGGTGCATTGCTAGTGAACGCCAATTCGACTGGGGCGCAAAATGCATCGCGCGATCACAAATGCATGGGCAATGGTGCGAGAAGCCATCGTTGGGTTCGTCAACGACAATGCTCTCAGCCATGGCGCGGCAATCGCTTTTTATGCCACAACATCGTTGGCGCCAATTCTGCTCATCGTGGTTGCAATTGCGGGTCTCGCATTCGGTCACGAGGCAGCCCAAGCGGCATTGTCCGCCCAAATCACAGGGATGATGGGTACAGAAAGCGCAAATATCCTGCAAACCGCACTGAAGAGCGCATCCGAAAAGCCATCCGGCGGCACCTGGGCGGCGGTGATTGGCATCATCACCTTGCTTGTGAGCGCTTCCGGGGTCTTCGGCGAAATACAGCAGTCTTTGAACATAATATGGAAGGTCGAAGCGCAGGGCAGTTCGTTGTCGCGCCTGGTGCGCGCACGTGCGGTAAGTCTGGGACTGGTCACCGCACTTGGCTTCATGTTGCTCGTCTCTCTAGTCGCGAGCACGGCGATTTCGGCCCTAGGCAACCTCATCAACGCACAGTTGCCGTTCGGGACACTTGTCCTGGCCGTTATCAACGCGGTCGTTTCTTTTGTCCTCCTCGCAGCTATTTTCGCCGCCATCTTCAAGATCTTGCCTGATCGAACCCTGGAATGGCGGGATGTCTGGATTGGCGCTGTTGTAACCGCTGCCCTGTTCACGCTCGGGAAATCGCTTATCGGTTGGTATATAGGCTCCAGCGCGGTCGCGGCCTCATATGGGGCCGCCGGTGGGCTGCTCGTCATCCTGCTGTGGGCTTACTACTCGGCGGAAATTTTTCTTTTTGGTGCGGAAATCACTCGCGCCTATTCCATTCGACACGGCAGCAGGTCCGATCTGGATGCTGTGCTTCACAGTGCTTGACTGCAACACATGCCACTAACCACCAAATCGACTAGGCGCGCGGCGCACCGGCCGGGGCTTCGCCACATCACCCATCGGCGCCGACCGCATCACCGAGCAGGGCACGCGAGCTGGATACGGTCGACACCATATCTGGATACGGTCGACACCATATAATGAGTGCAAGTGCGCTGGTTGGTCAAACCATGAGGGTCACAGTTTGAGTTGCGAAAGACGCGGTTCAGCGGCGACGCGGACGGCGCTTGCGTATCGGCTTTGTACTCGCGCGCCTGCCGTCCGGCGCCTTCTTGGCGGCGGCGGAGCGGTACAGGTTCATGAGGTCAATCAGGAGCCGAACAATGGCAATCGCAGTTGCAGCATCGAGCCAGCCCGCAATGCTTTTGAGCATCGGGATTGTTCTCCAAGCTTACGACGTGAAAGCGGTCGAAGGACCGGGGCGGCAGTGCTCCTTCGCCTAGTTTAGGCGAGGACTGCCACCCATTCGTTGTGGCACTCAGTTGCCAAGCAACATGACATGAAAAAGGCCTCCGAAGGAGGCCTTTGGATGGTGTGAGCGAGAATCTCCACCTAACAAATTATCCACATTTTGTGCATGCAGCGCAAGCCGTTCGCTTGGCCAAGGCGCGCTTGGCGCCTTGATGCTGCTTGGCAGCGTGACCATCACCCCGGCTCTTCGGCCGCAGCCGATGGTCGCTGTCGACACTTTCAGACGCAATGCGATGTCATTGTTGGCGCCAAAAACCACCGCTTCACTTCGCTTCCGCGAAATGGGATCCTTGCAACCACCGAGCGCAAGCTCATGAGGCAGAGGGTGTAAATGGACTGAGCGGGCGTTCTCATATTGTGAAACGCCGAACGGATCCCGGGTCCCTGGAAGGGCGGCAGCAAAGGTAAGAGAGCCGCACTTCCAGGGAGGCTGGATCAATAGTCGTTGTTGTAATAGCGATCATCGCAAGGCGCCGTGTAGATCCGGCCGCGGCGGTCCTGGTAGCGGCAAAGCTGTTCGCCGCGGCGCTGCGGCGTGGTCGACTGGCCGATGACTGCGCCGAGCAAGGCGCCGCCGGCGGCACCCACGACCGTGCTTTCGGTGTTGCCGCCCAGTGCCTGGCCGGCGAGGGCGCCGACACCGCCGCCGATGAGTGCGCCTGTGGTTGCCCTCTGCTGCTGTTCCGTCTGCGTCGCGCAGCCTGCAAGTGCTGCAGTCATGAGCACGGCGGCAATGGTTTGTCTGATGATCATCTTGGAACTCCTTTGGAGCCCCAAACGCGGATCGGGGCGAATGGTTGCCAGTTGCTGGCGCATTGCGGCCAAACGGCGGCACGCCCGCTCACGAAATGAGACGTGGTTTCTCGGGCCTTGAAGACAATGGTTGCCAAAGCGGAAACGGCCTGCGCGAACAGGTCAATAGCGCATCGGTTTGAATCCGTTGATGAGCAGCTAGGCTGGCTCGTCGCGTAATCGCCTTTTTCGCGGCGGCGGTTAGGAATCCGGACCGGCTATAGCCATCGCATTCCGCATATCGATCGATCTGGTCGAGGACATCTTCGGGAATGGTGACGTTGACGCGCACCACCTTTGTGGTCTCGGCTTTGAGCGCTACCAGGACGGCGACCCGGCTGAAATTGTCATTGTTCGACACGACATCTTCCAGGGATGATGGCTCGGGAATGGCTTCGCCATCCTCGACAAGGCCTTCGAGATGGAAGGCCAGGGCCTCTTCGGCCATGGCGCGGGCGTCGTCCAGGCTGGTGCCGGCGGTGACCACGCCCGGAAAATCGGGAAAGGATACGCCGAAGTCGCTGTCCGCTTGCTTGTGGATCAGTCCGATATAGTGACGCACGGGTCGGTTCCCCCAAGGAGCGGCTTCGAGGCTCGATCAGACTATCGAGCCATTCGACACAAACTGTCGAGGTATTCCTAATGGGACCGTAGGAAGCTGCCTAGTAGGTTGGGCATGCCGCAGGCAGACATTGCCTAGGCAACGGTCGAGAGTGTGGGGAAAGTGCCAAAGTTAGATGGCGGGAACCAGACTGTGCCTAGAGTTCGCGCCGCGCAGTACGTGCGCATGTCGACGGAACACCAGACCTACTCGATCGACAACCAAGCGGATGCCATTCGCGACTATGCCGATCTCATGGCTTACGAGATTGTCGCCACTTACGAGGACCTCGGTCGCAGCGGCTTAAACCTTGGAGGGCGCCCCGGTCTTCAGAAGCTGTTGGCCGATGTCGAAAGTGGGCGAGCCGATTTTGAGACGGTTGTGGTCTATGATGTAAGCCGTTGGGGGCGTTTTCAGAACATTGATGAAAGCGCAGCCTACGAATACCGATGCCAGATGGCCGGCGTCCGTATCGAATTTTGCGCCGAGCAATTCGCAAACGACGGCAGCATCGGGTCAGACGTCCTCAAAGCAATCAAACGGAGCATGGCTGCCGAGCAGAGCAGAATGCTCTCGCAAAAAGTCTTCATCGGCCAGGCTAGGTTGATCCGGCTGGGCTTCCGGCAGGGCGGGAAGGCCGCCTTTGGCCTGCGGCGCCTGCTTGTCGATCAACACGGCCGTTCAAAAGGCATCCTTTCATCCCACGAATACAAGAGCCAGCAGACGGATCGAATAGTTCTGGTGCTCGGCCCGCCTGACGAGGTTGCGACAGTGAAGTGGATCTTCAGTCACTTTGTCAGAACACGCAAGACAGAGCTGGAGATGGCAAGACTGCTGAACAAGCGCGGCGTGCTCAGCGATTTGCGGCGACCATGGACGCGGGAATCCGTCCACTCGGTGCTGACCAACGAAAACTACATTGGCAACAGCGTCTGGAACAAGCATTCGGCCCGGCTGAGAAGCCATCAAGTCCGAAATCCCCCGGAACAGTGGGTGCGGGTGGAAAACGTCCTGGAGCCGATCGTCGACCGCAAACTGTTCGACCGGGCGCAGATCGTGCTCAAGACCATCTATCGCCACATGACCAACGACGAGATGCTGGCCGCTCTTAGGGCACTTCTGGCTCGCCGTGGCGCCTTGTCGTTGGCCATGATCGACGCGGATCCCGGGTGCCCGCCGGCCCAACGCTACCAGTGGCGTTTTGGAACCATTGTCAAAGCCTATGAACTGATCGGATACGAGCCATCCAAAAACTACCGCTTCATCGGCGTGAACCGGCACCTGGAATCAATGAGGCTGCAGATTATCCGGGATCTTGTGGGCGCGATTGATAAGCAGGGCGGGGTTGCTGCCCATGACATGGCGATGGACCTCCTGCGGATAAACGAGGAGATCACGGTGGCGATTACAATGGGCCGATGCAGGGTTTCCGGCTTCGGCTATCCACGCTGGTTTTCCAAGGCCGATAAACGGCCACTACCCGACATTTTCGTCCTGATCCGTATGAATCCCGGCGACCTGACCATTCGGGACTATTTGATTGCGCCTGCCCACGAGATCGCGGGTAAATCGGAACTGCATGCCATCAATGGGATACCGCTGGACAGCTATATTTTTCCCACGCTCGACCCGATTATCAGGTTGGCAGAGCGAGAGCCTGTCGGAGGCGTGGCTTGGTAGTCAAGCGCTTAGCCAAGGACGCCGCCTACCGTGCGTTGGAAAACGGTGGCGACAGACATGCGAGCAATATTGTTGCTGGCGCATTAGGGTCCAAGAAGAGGCTTCGTTCACACGAATTTTTGGCGACCTACGATACGGAATGCAAACGCATGCGCGATTTCGTCACGCAAGCGGCAAAGTCTGAACAGAGCCTAGCCCGGATAGTAGCGGCGCTCCACCTGATGATGCGCGACAAGCAATTCTGCGCCACGCTGGTGTCCGAGGGCTTCAGGACAATGCCAAGCCTACTGGCACATAGGTTGCGTGGCGCGACCCGCGAGCCGCAAATGTTCTGCTCTCCCGGAAAACCCGCTTCCGAGACAGGCGAGAACCGGAAAGCCGTTAACGGAATTTGCCCTGATGTCCTCGACCTGCTTCGGGACGCGCCGGTAAAAACAAAAATCTTCGGGTTGCTCCAGAAGGTGCTGCCAGCTAGGCAATTGGAGATTGCCCGGCTGATGGTGGCGATGGACCGGGTCAGGATCACCTACGCGAGACTACTCGTCGCTCTGACACCGCAAGCCCTGCTGGTCGAGGGTTTTAATCTCTCAACGATCACCACACAAGCGGAAGACCAGCGCGGCGCGATGGTGCTCGATGTCGGCGCGGTAAGCCTTGCGGTTCTCAGCGCCGCGGAACGTCATGGCCAGGTGGGCCTGGAGCTTGTCGCAGCCAACCGCTTTTTCGACCGGTTGATGGATAATTCCAGAGTGGTGCGGTATCTCGCCCGGACCTTTCCGGGGCATTTTGAAGAGTTTCACAGCTTCTCGATGCCATGCCTCGAACAGGGGCGCTAGATGGTCGGACGTCAACTCCTATAGAAACCGATCGCCGTCGCCGGGATGCAAACAACAGAACCAGTGTGACTTCTGTCCAGGCCTCGAAAAGCCAAACCCGCCGAGCTTGCCGCAGCCAGAATGCTCGCAAAGCGATTTTCGATCGGCTCTCGGCCGCGCGAAATCGCTGTCATCCCTTCGGCAAGCCGGCTCGGTTCGTCGCTCATAACGGGTTGATCGGCCCGACCAGGCCGGGATGGTCGTTGGGCAACTTGTTGACGGCGCTCGTGTTCACCTCACGTCCAACGCGGTTGAACTGCAGCTGACCGTCGATGTCGTGGCTGAGAACGTCCTTGAGGCTGTCCTTGGGCGTCGCCGGGTCCAGCCAGGCGTCATAGTAGGCCGGGTCGAGAATGAGAGGCTGCCGATCATGCAACTGCTTCATCGGTTCTGCGGCAGGCTCGGTGATGATGGTGCAGCTGGTTATGTCGAGATTGGAATTGTAAGCCCAAAGCCCGGCGAACGAGAAAGGCGCGTGGCCTGGCTGGTAGATGTGCCAAGGGTCTTTCTTGCCGTCGGCAGGCGATATCGTCCACTCGTAGAAGCCATCGGCAGGGATCAGGCAGCGCTTGGACTTGTAGGCGTCGCGGAAGGCGGGCGCTGTATCGATGCCCTCAATCCTCGCATTGAACATAGCCGCCTTGGGCATTTCCTTTGCCCAGAAAGGGACCAGCCACCAGCGCCCTTCACGGAGCCTGTGATTGCCATCTTCACCGGCAGTGACGAATGGGACATCCTGAGTCGGCGCGATGTTGTACCGGGGCTCGTCGTTGCGGCCCGTCTCCGCCGGCGCAGTCAGGCGGTAGAGCCGGTGGATTTCCGACCACGACAGATATTTGGTGTAACGTCCGCACATCGCTCTGCCTCAGTTGCGCAGGAGTTCAGGCACGCTGAGCGGGCCAAGGTCGGAATTCTCCTATACTCGTCGCTGCGGCGCCAGACGCCGCGTATCTTGGCGGCGGTGACCGATTGATTGCCTTCGCCAGTAGCCTTGCGGAAGGCTCTGGGCGACCACAGAGTTCCCCTTGGTGTGCGCTGTGGAGGCAAAAAGGGCAAAGTCGACGACGATCATCCCATGTCCCCTCTCACTGCGGACTTAGCAAAGGCTCTCGCAAGGAATGCCGTCCTTGTCGCGGTCGAGCTTGCCGCCCCAAGAGCAGTTGGCCAAATACCAGTTCGCCTCGTTGCATGAGCTGATCTGGGGACAGGTTCGCCGTGGCTGACAAGAATAGCTCTGCGCCACCTGCCCATTACGCATGATGCCGAGTGGTTGTTTTGCTGACGGCCTGGTGGTGCCATTCGCATGCTCTGCGCGCCAATCCCATGGCGCCTGAAACGCTCCAGCCCACAGACCGACCTTCGCCGCCTGGGCCTTCGCCTGCTGTCTTGCGTAGGCTCCGTGGCTGTAGTGCGGCCAATCTAGTGCCAAGCCCCGCTCGACAAGCCAGCTCTGGACGTTGCGACCGTCGGCGCGATCGCAATCCCCAACAAGCCGGCCGTACCGGTCTCGGTTAACAAAGCTGCAATGCAACGGACGCGATGCAGCGAGGAACTCGTCCAAGGCTTGGGCAGCATGGCGCCCGCAGGCGTATTCGAAGCCCTTAGCGTCTTCGCAATATTGCTTACTCTCGGGCGCATCGATGCCGTTGAAGCGGATGCGCTGTCCGTGGATCTCGATCGTGTCGCCGTCGATCACAGACGCGACACCGGCGATCGGCGCCGGCTTCGAGCCGAACCAATTCGATGCATTGATCTCTGGCAAACTTTCACTGTGCTGGATGGCGGTTTGCGCGACCAGAGCGCCAGCCGCTACCGCAGTCACCAAAATCATGCGCCGCGGCACATTCGCCCATCGGTGCGCACGGCTATGCTTGGCACCGGTTCGCTTTCGCCAGCGATCAGATCGATTGTCGTATCGGTATTTGTCCACGCCCTCATCCCCGCAGAGAGGATGCGACTGTTTCAACGAAGAGTCCAGAAGACGAGACGCGCGGGAAGCCGATGCGTGCCGACGCCCTCGACTTCGATCTCGGTTAAGGGGGTTCGATGACCTGTTGGGGTGCATTCGGCTGTCGGGCCTGACCGGCGCGCGCCGAAGGTTGCGTTCACGCGGGAAAACCGGCCTTTCTGAAGCCTGACGTGAAAAGCTCGAGGTCGACTTGGTGGGCGAACGGGAGACGTGAAATCAGCCGGATAGTCAGATCGTGTTTCCTCATCAGTGCTTCCTGAACTTCAGCACGCGCCTTCTGCGTCTCGCCCAAATGAGCGTACGCCGCTGCGAGAAAGGCATGAATGAAGAATTGGTCGCCGGCCTTCTGATACGAACCGACGGCCTCCGAGTACCTTCTTAGCAGGAAGAGGGAGCTGCCCTTCACCTCCCAGAACCATATTGGAGGTAACGGGTCGCGCAGCAGCGCAGATTCAAGCACGTTCAGCGCGCTCTCGGCCCGGCCGCCGTAGTTGAGCCAGCTTGCGTAGTCCCCCGCTATGTTCACGTCCAACGGGTTTAATGAGCGCGCTTGCTCGAAATGCACTCCCGCGTCGCTGTGCTGGCGCATGTGCGTAAGCACCAGGCCCATGCTCTGGTGACAGACGCCATCGCTCCTGTCGAGAGCGAGCGCCGTTCGTGCCGAGTCCCAGGCGTTCTGTAGCGTCCGCGGATCGTTGTCGTACCAAAATCTGCCGACGAGCGCCTGCGCGAGGAAGGCGTGGCCTTGAGCGAACATTGCATCGAGCTCGACACACCGGACGAATAGGGGCTCGGCCATGTCCAGTTCATACCGGTAGAACTGTGCGCGCCCCTGCAGGTAGCAGTCGTATGCATCCCAATCGGCCGGAGGCTTGCGTCTGGTCCTGCTCGTCGAATCGGCCTCCGCTTGGCCTTCGACCATCGAGGCGATGAGAGCCGCAACCTCGTCTTGCAATGCGAAGATGTCGTCGAGGGCCCTGTCGTACCGTTGGGCCCACAGGTGGGTACCGGTGGAAGCGTCAATCAACTGTGTGGTGATCCGAATGCGATCACCGAGCTTTCGTATGCTGCCTTCGACGAGGTAGCGAACTCCGAGTTTGCGATGGACTTCGGCAATGTCCAATGCCGGATAGCGAAACTGAAAAGATGAATTCCGCGCGATGACAAGGAGGGAGCGGAACCTAGCCAGCTCCGTAATTATGTCCTCGGTTATGCCATCGCTGAGATACTGCTGGTCCTGATCGCCGCTCAAATTGGCAAAAGGCAGGACCGCAATCGACGGCTTGCCGGACCCTGGTATCGGTCTGCGGGATGCGCTCGCCACCGGCTCGACAGTCCCGGTGAAGCGGTAGCCGACGCGAGGCACCGTGGCGATCCACTCGCCGCCGTTGTCAGCCGGACCGAGTGCCTTTCTCAGTGTCGCTATTTGGACCGTAAGGTTGCCTTCCTCAACGGCGGTTCCCGGCCAGGCAGCGTCCATCAGTTCGGCCTTGGTCAGGATCTCGCCGGGCCGGGCCGTAAGCGCAGCAAGCAGCGTCAGCCCACGATGCCCAACAACGATCGGGATCTGCTCTTTCAGGAGCGTCCCGATGTCGGGATCGAGTACGAACGGACCAAAAGCGATGCGTGTCCCCTGCATCTGGGCATATTAGACGTTCCGGCGGTTTTCGGAACAGTGTCGGCACCGCTTTAATCCCCGGGTCGCTTTCGAGGCCTATGCCCAGAACGCGGCCACCTGTCCATCGATTAGAAGATAGCGATCGGGCGCTGGCCGCTGCGCGCGAATGTCCGGAGTGGCTATCCCGACTGCGTATTGGCCTGCGCCGCTGATCAGAGATAGCGAACCGCAGAACTGACCGGAGCAAGTTTGGCGCTAAAGCATTGATATTGCTGTGCCGGCTGGCTTGACGCGATCCTCGTCGGAAGCCTCGCAGCCGGGTTGACGCTCGGCGTCGGCCAATCCTCCTCGGCGTTGTCAGCCCCATGTGGGCCAAGGTGGCGATCACTCTGGTCTTCATCGCGCCTGCGATCGTTACCGGCTGCCATGCCTCCCATGGCATCGCGAAGCACATAATGACTTCGGAAACCTGGCAGATCGTCTTTTCCGTCATTGGCGCGACCGCCGTCGTCGGCGTCACGGCATATCTCCGGGTGGTGGGCATGACAGCCGCCGACTGACCCGGCAGGAACGTGGTTCGCGCCTAGACCCGCGCGGACGAGGCGGATGGACCAGACCGAGGAAGGCCTAGCCACCTCATTATCGGTGGCTGGAGCAATCGGGTTCCAGGCCAGAATCGAGCAACGGCCACGTGCCGGCGCGGCCTCGTCTATGGCCTTGGACTTTCTTCAGTCGATGCCCATGGCGGACCGACCAGTCGGTGGCAGGACGGCAGCGGGCGGTGGCGGCGGCGTTGCAGGTGCGCGGAATCTGTGCCTGGAATGCGAGGGCGATGCGGTGAAGCCTGTAGCGATCTGCCCGAGGCGCGTTGCGCGCCAACGTCTCCGTGCCAATCTGTCCCAAGAGCGCTCCAACGGCGTCTTCAATGGGCTGATCTGGCCGAAGGACGGCTGAAGCC
This sequence comes from Mesorhizobium sp. M0052, assembly GCF_040323255.1. Classification (NCBI taxonomy): domain Bacteria; kingdom Pseudomonadati; phylum Pseudomonadota; class Alphaproteobacteria; order Hyphomicrobiales; family Phyllobacteriaceae; genus Mesorhizobium; species Mesorhizobium sp. M0052. The sequence continues at coordinate 28,930 of NZ_JAMYUS010000005.1, forward strand.
TCGACCGCCTGGGCCGCAACGGCGCGTCCCGACTTTCTTCCCCTGCCGGCTCCCACCCCATGCCGCACGCGCATGGGGACCCGAGCGCCGCCATTCCTCGCGAGACAAGAAAGCCGTTCTTGCGCCGTCCTCCGCTTTGCTCCGGTCGCAAGCGATGCGTCGTCCGTCGCCTCCGGCCAAGTGATCGCCATCGAGGCCGCATGGTGCGGGCTCGGGAACAGAAAACGGAGACTTACAATGGCTACCATCGGCACCTTCAAGAAGTCCGCCTCGAACGAATTCACCGGTGAAATCGTCACCCTCAGCGTCCAGGCCAAGAACGTGCGCATCGTCCCAGACACTCGCGCCACTGGCGAGAACGCTCCCAGCCACCGGGTGCTGGTCGGCCGCGCCGAGATCGGCGCCGCATGGTCGAAGACCTCCAACGAGGGCCGCGACTACCTGGGCCTCAAGCTCGACGATCCGAGCTTCAACGCCCCGATCTACGCCAACCTCTTCGACGACGAGGAAGGTGAGGGTTTCTCGCTCATCTGGTCCCGCCCGAACGCGCGGCGGAGCGACTGAGGACCCGCGCATGCCCCGGCCGGAAGGCCGGGGCCTCTTCCGCGGACGGTCCGGTTCGGTTCACTCAAGCCGAGAGCGATGCCGAACCCGCATCGCCTGATGCTGATCAACCGGCCTCCGTTGGCAGAATTGTTCTGTAAAATGCAGGCTTTCACTCTGGGAAGACGAGGCAACGATGATCGAGCCGTTTGACGAAACCGCGCCGACCAGTGACGAACTCACCGAATACGATCGGGAACACGTCAAGCTCTATATGCGCCTGCTTGACGCCGCCGATGACGGCGCGGACTGGCGCGAGGTGGTCGAAATTCTCTTCGGCATTGATCTGACGAAGGAGCCGCAACGCGCCCGGCGCATCCATGACAGCCATCTGGCGCGAGCGCGCTGGATGGCGCGTGCAGGCTACCGTCATCTCTTGCGTCGGCCCGGCAACTAGCACCACAGCGCCTGCGGTTCCCGGGTGATGCCGGAACGGCATCACCCGATGCCCGGCGAGGGTCTTCCGCCAATCGCTACAACCCGGAATCGTTTGCAGGCGGGGTCTATGCGTTGTTTGCGAGGAGCTCTTTGGATGAGGCCGGATACGTCGCATTGGCGAGACAATGACAGCTATGATTATTTCGATACGTTGCCCATCGAGGGGCTCGCCTGGGAGTGTCTGCGGCGTCACGAACCCTATCAACGGCACTACCAAGCGCTCCTGACCACAAGAGCCGAAAAGGCACCCTTCCACCCTGAGGCACAGCGGCTGTGGGGGTTACGATTTCCCGGCCAGGCCGGATTTGTCCGCCTTGGTGCAAGACATTCTATGGTCGCCCGACGTCGATCCAGCTGTGGTTTCTCTCGTGCCGGCGCCGGAATTCCTGTCTTCCTTGCGATCGGCGCCGTTGACCGCCCTGGGCGTGCTCCATGACAGCCCGGAAGGACGTCACACTGTCCACAGTGCAGGTGTCGCGACCCAACTTATCCTTCTGCCCGGCAGTGACCCGCACGGCCACCTGGCGGCGCTGATCCCATTGGATGCAGAAACGTTGGGACGGATCGAAGCACTCACCCGTTTCTGGCGCTCCTTGCAGGGGCGCCCCACACCTTCGGACACCCGTATGACAGTACAGCAGCGCCGCCGGTTTCGTCTGATGATGCAGGCCGCAGACGCCCGTGCCAACGGCGCGAGCTACCGCGACATTGGCGTCGCCCTTTACGGGTCTAAGCGCGTCGCCGCCGATCCTTGGAAAACCTCCGCGCTGCGCGATGCGGTGATCGGTCTCGTTGAAGGCGCCACCGCCATGATCGGCGGCGGCTATTTGCAAATCCTGCGTCATCGCCGCCGATCCTAGCGGGGTCTGGCCGCGCAAAAGGGGTGGAGTTTTAGCCCCCCCTCAATTTCCCCATCCCTGACGAAGCTTACTCTCCGCCACCGTGGTCTCCGTCCACCGCTGCACGCCAGCGGCCGCCCAAAAACCCACGGAGGTTCGACCCATGCGACCCGATATCGCCGTTTTGCCGCCGCGCTTCCTGCGCACCAAGGAAGCTGCGGATTTCCTCAGCCTGTCCGCCCGCACGCTCGAAAAGCACCGGACCTATGGCACTGGTCCTTCCTACCGCAAGCTCGGCGGTCGTGTCGTCTATGCCGTCGACGATCTTCAGGCTTGGGCCGAACGCGGCGCTGTCACCTCTACATCCGATCCGCGTGGGTCGGTCCTGTCGGCCAAGCGTCACACGCCGATGCCGCCGACGCACGGCGGACGATACGCACGCTGACCGCGCGCGGATTTCCAAATGGCGGCGCGAAACCAATCCCTTTCGGAGCGCGGGCAGCTCGACCTGTTCAGGGCGCTGCCTGGCGACTTCGCCCCGCGAGATGCGCAGGATCTCATGGCCTATCCGTTCTTCTCCCTCTCCAAGACCCATCGCGTCGCGCCAATCGACTTCACGGCCGGCAACGTCACGATCCGGGTCGAAGCCGTACCCGATCATGGCATGGCGACCATCTGGGACGCCGACATCCTGATCTGGGCCGCGAGCCAGATCGTCGAGGCGCGCGACGCCGGCCTTCGCACCTCGCGCCTGATGGCCGCCACGCCCTATGAGATTCTGACCTTCGTCGGCCGCGGCAAGAGCCTGCGCGACTATCAGCGCCTGAAGGCGGGGCTTGACCGGCTGCAGTCGACCACCGTCTCGACGACGATTCGTCAGCCCGCCGAAGGCCGGCGTCACCGCTTCTCATGGATCAATGAGTGGCAGGAGCGCATCGATCGCCATGGCAAACCCGCGGGGATCGAGTTGATCGTCCCCGACTGGTTCTACCAGGCAGTCCTCGATGACGCGCTCGTGCTGACGATCGATCGCGCCTATTTCGACCTGACTGGCGGGCTGGAGCGCTGGCTCTATCGGCTGGTGCGCAAGCATGGCGGACGCCAGCCCCATGGCTGGCGCTTCGACTTCCGTCACCTTCACCAGAAATCCGGCAGCCTGTCGCCCCACAAGCGCTTTGCCTTCGATCTGCGCGACATCATCCGCCGCCAGCCGCTGCCCGGCTACACGCTCTTCCTCGAAGTGGAGATGGGCGGCCGGACGCTGCTCGCTTTCGAGCGGATCGCCTCCTGTGGAAAGCCTGTGGACGGCATCGTGCTATCGGGAACCGGACCTATCGTGCCATCGGGAACCGCAGGCTCGTGCTATCAGGAACCCAAACCGGGCCTAACCCTTGGAAAGCAAAGCCGAAATCGCGCCCTTAACTTAGACTCTAACCCAGAATCTAACCTTGAAGTGCGTACGCGCGATGTGCAGAGGCTCGTCCGGCGACCCAGCCACGCACTCAGCGTAACCACCAACAAGACTCCGAACACGTCGACGGTTTCTGGCGGTCGCAACACGGCAACCAGCGTCTCCGAAGCCCCGAATCCGCCTCTTGATCCGCGCTCGGGAGCCGCCCGATGATCGCCCACTCCTCAATCAAGAGATTCGTGTCGGCAAGGCAACTTTGACGCTGCTTCTCGCCGATGAATTGACCTGCAAGGGAAATCAGTTCGCGACCTTCGTCGTGCGCCCGACCACCGACATGACGACTCAGGAGCGCGCACGCATCGCCGCTTTCCGGGACGGCGTCATCGTCCCCAACACGCTGCGCGCGAGGCTCGCGTGCGAATTTCCCCCCGCATCAGGAGAACCGAAATGATTGGCATTGCGGCTCCCCGCATGCGCGGCGCGTTCCCGGCCACGCACCATGCTACCGACAATCTCATCCATGTCGAACTGACCTGGGTCGAGAAGAGGATCGAGAACTGGATACGGTTCGGCACGCACGCCCAGGAACAGATTGTTGATCGTCGCCGGCGCATCCTGTCCTTTCGCCCCGGCGCGGTCTTCGCCTTCGTGCGCTGGGCCGCGAACGATTTTGGAACGATCATCTCACGCATCGACATCGTGCGTGCGGTCGCGTCTGGCGAAGCCTATCAGACACTGCCCTTCGTGCGCCCGGGCGGCGACATCCTGCTGAAGGTCGAGAGCTGGCCCAAGGTCGAACGCGTGCTGCAGGCGATCGACGCCATCCAGCGCCTCGACATCGAGCCTGAGTTGGTATCGCCCGATCATTGGCGGCACATCCACAACCGGATAACCGCCGGCCACACGCCGCGCAGCTACACGCTCGACCAACATCGCGCCTTCCTGCTGCGCAAGAGGACCGAGCCGTGACGCGCGCCGGTATCATCCTCGCTAGCGTTCTCGCAACCATGGGCATCGGCTATCCCGGCCTCACTTTGATGCCCACGAAGCTCATCTGGAATGCGTCAGCTAGCGCACCGATCGGCTTCTACACGATCGACTTCCACGGACCGTTCGAGGTCACCGATCTTGTGGCCGTCGACGCCCCCGAGCCGCTCGCGGCGTTCCTCGCCGATCGCGGCTATCTGCCGAGGGGCGTGCCACTCTTGAAGCACATCCTTGGCGTTTCCGGGCAACGAGTATGTCGCTCGAAGCTCACCATCACTGTCGACGGTATCGAGGCGGGCGCGGCGCTCGAGCGTGATCGGGCCGGCCGCGACCTGCCGGTCTGGCAGGGCTGCCGCCGCATCCCGACCGGGGAAGTCTTCCTGATGAACTGGCAGGTCCGCGACAGCCTCGACGGACGTTACTTCGGCCTCCTCTCCACCAAGCAGATCATCGGCCGCGCCGTCCCGCTGTGGACAGACGAGGACGGCAACGGACTCTTCGAATGGCGCGCGCCAACGCGGTGAGCGCGCGACCGGCGGCGCGCTTCGTGCCGCCAGCCTTCATCACCGCACCACTGAAAACAGGAGCCTGACATGCAACAGATCGGAGAATTCACGCGCCAGAAGACTGGCTATAGCGGCCGCGTCCACACGCTCAGTCTCAACCTGGATATCGCCATTGTGGCGGCAGAGGCGAGCGAAACGGAGAATGCGCCTGACTACCGCATTCACGCCGGTAACGAGGACGGCCCCGAGATTGGTGCCGGCTGGAAACGCTCCAGCGAAAAAGCCGGAGACTATGTCTCGATCCAGCTCGACGACCCGACCTTCGCGCAGCCGATACGCGCGAACCTCTTTCGCAATGGCGACGACAAGACCTCCTGGTCGCTGCACTGGGCGCGCCCGCGCGACCGCAGGGAGAAGGATTGAACAATGCGCGCTCGCCGTCCGTCGACGAGCCATCGCGGTGCGCCCGGGCCGCTTCGCGCTGCCCGGCGCATGGCTCTGCTCCTCCTTTGCGGCCTGTCCGTCGCCGTCATGACGGCGGCGGCGGTAGCGCAGGACTTGGCCATCGCGCGATTGTCGCAGCGTGACCCGTTCGGCGCGTATATCGCAGAAGCCTCGCACCGCTTCGGCGTTCCGACCGCGTTGATACGCGCCATCATGCGCAAGGAGAGTGCGGGCGATGTGCGCGCCGTCTCCAGCGCAGGCGCCCGCGGCTTGATGCAGATCATGCCCGGTACATGGGATTATCTGCGCGCACGCTGGTCGCTTGGCCGCGATCCGTTCGATCCCCGCGACAACATCCTGGCTGGAACGGCGTATCTGCGCGAACTGTACGACCGCTTCGGCTCGCCGGGGTTTCTGGCCGCCTACAACGCGGGACCTGCACGCTACCAAGCCTGCCTCACTGGGCGTCCGCTACCGGCCGAGACTCGCGCCTATGTTGCAGCACTTGCCCCGCTTGCCGGAGGTCGCGAAACCACCCGCCCTTCCGCCGTCACGTCTGTCGAGGCCATTCCCTGGAAGCACGGTTCGCCCTTCGTAGGTCAGCCGGATCGCATACAAGCTGTCGCTCTCGTGCCGACCGAGCGACCACCAAATGACGTGAACTCTGCACCCACTGTGCGCGATGTCTCCGCCATCGTGCCGCTGTCCGAGGGCCTCTTCGTGGCGCGAGCGGGCGAAGGGATCCAGCCATGAGCGCGTATGGGCGTTTTCGCGCAACCGCAAGCTCCAGCGCACCGTGGCGTGGATGGAGGCGGAAGGTGGGCAGAACAACCGGAAGATGGCGAGATAAAAAGCCGCGAGGTGCGGCATCGGTCGGTCGTGTTGTTTCAAGAGGTTATGCAGCATTTCCGCGAGGTGCGAGTATCTGGCGCACCGCGCCGGCCCGCCGTTTTCCCTGTGATTTCCGTGCCTTGATGCGATGTGCGGGGCCTCCGTCATGACCAGCGAGGATGGTTTCCGGATCCGGCCCGGCCGTATCCGCTCGCCCAGTGCCCAGCGCGCCAGGCCCTTCATCGCGCAAGCGCTTGCCGCCGCCCAGAAGGCCGGCGCTCGTATCTCTCGCTCGGGCCGGCTCAGTCCGGGCAATCGCTCGACCTTCGGGCGTGGCCGCTCGGCAAGCGTGCGCGCCAATCGTCTCCTCAGCGGCCGCTCGCGCACCGTGATCATCAAGACACGGCTGGTGCGCCATCACGCGCGCGCCGCCCCGCTTGCCGCCCATCTCACCTATCTGCGCCGCGAGGGCGTCACCCGTGACGGGGAGAAGGCAAAGCTATTCGGGCCGGAGACCGGGGAGGTGGATGGCGGTGCTTTCGCCGAGCGGTGCAGCGATGATCGCCACCACTTCCGCTTCATCGTCTCGCCGGAGGATGCCGTCGACATGGCGGATCTCAAAGCCTTCGCCCGCGATCTGATGGGCCAGATGGAAAAGGACCTCGGCACGAAGCTCGATTGGGCCGGCGTCGATCACTGGAACACCGACAACCCGCACCTTCACATCATCCTGCGCGGCCGTACTGATGACGGGCAGGATCTCGTCATCTCGCGCGATTACATCAAGGAGGGGATGCGCGCCCGCGCCGCCGATCTCGTTACCCAGGAACTCGGCCCGCGCACAGATCTCGACATCCATCGCAATCTGCAGCGCCAGGTCGAAGCCGAACGCTGGACCCAGCTTGACCGCCAGCTTGTTCGCGACGGCCGCGACACAGGCGTCATCGACCTTGCCTCCACCGCGAACGCCCAGCCCGATGAGTATTACGTGCTGAAGGTCGGGCGGGTGCGCAAGCTCGAAACCCTCGGCCTTGCCGAACAGGTCGGGCCGGGCCAGTGGATCATCGACGACAAGGCCGAGGCGACTCTGCGCGAGCTTGGCGAACGCGGTGACATCATCAAGCGGATGCACCGCGCCCTGACAGAACAGGGCATCGAGCGCGGCGCGGCGAACTATGTGCTGGCAGCGGAGCGCCTAGACACGCCAATCGTCGGTCGGCTGGTCGACCGCGGTCTCGATGACGAGTTGAAGGGCAGCGCCTACGCCGTGGTCGATGGCACCGACGGCCGCACCCATCACATCAAGCTGTCCGATCTTGACGCCGCTGGCGACAGCGCTCCGGGTTCCATCGTCGAGCTGCGCAAGTTCAATGACGCGCAGGGACATCCGCGCGCAGCACTTGCTGTCCGTTCCGATCTCGATATTGAGCGGCAGGTTACCGCCGCCGGCGCCACCTGGCTCGACCGTCAGAATATCGCCCGCGAACCGATTGCGCTGTCGGACGGCGGGTTCGGCGCCGAGGTACGGCAGGCAATGGAGCGCCGTGCCGACCACCTCGTCCAACAGGGTCTCGGCGAGCGGCATGGCCAACGCATAAGCCTCACGCGCAACCTGATCGACACGCTGCGTCGCCGCGAACTGGAAGCGCTCGGCGAAAAGCTCTCGGCCGAAACCGGCCAGCCTTTCAACCGCGCCCGTGGCGGCGAATATGTCACCGGTTCCTACCGGCAGCGCTTCACGCTCGCTTCCGGCCGCTTCGCCATGATCGATGACGGGCTCGGGTTTCAACTGGTGCCTTGGACGCCGTCTCTCGAAAAGCATCTTGGCCGTCATGTCTCAGGCATCGCTCGCGATGACGACGGCATCGACTGGAGCTTCGCCCGCAAGCGGGGCCTCGGTCTCTAACCTCTTTGAAAGAAAGGACCGCTTCTATGTCCGCCACCAAGATACTCTGGGGCCAGATCCTCGCAGTCTTCGCGATCGTGATTTTCACGACCTGGGGCGCGACGGAGTGGGTGGCCTGGCGTCTGGCTTTCCAGCCCGAGCTCGGCAGGCCATGGTTCCGTATCCTGGGCTTTCCGTTTTACCTTCCGCCGTCATTCTTCTGGTGGTGGTATGGCTTCGATGCCTACGCGCCGTCGATCTTCGTAGAGGGAGCCTTTATCGCGGCTTTCGGCGGTTTCGCCTGCGTCGCCGTCGCCATCGGCATGTCGGTCTGGCGGGCTCGAGAGGCCAAGAAGGTCGAGACCTACGGCTCCGCCCGCTGGGCCGACAAGCAGGAGGTCAAGGCAACGGGCCTTCTCGGCTCCGATGGGGTGGTGCTTGGGCGCTTTGACGGCGCCTATCTGCGCCACGATGGACCGGAGCATGTGCTGTGCTTTGCGCCCACACGTTCGGGCAAGGGTGTCGGCCTGGTCGTCCCGTCGCTGCTGACCTGGCCGAGCTCCGCCGTCGTTCACGATATCAAGGGCGAAAACTGGCAACTCACCGCGGGCTTCCGCGCCATGCATGGGCGGGTCCTGCTGTTCGATCCCACCAATCCCAAATCCTCATCCTACAACCCGCTGCTCGAGGTGCGTCGCGGCGAATGGGAAGTCCGCGACGTTCAAAACATCGCCGACATCCTGGTCGATCCCGAAGGCTCGCTCGAGAGGCGAAACCATTGGGAGAAGACCAGCCACGCCCTGCTGGTCGGCGCGATCTTGCATGTCCTCTACGCCGAGCCGGACAAGACGCTTGCCGGCGTGGCCGGTTTCCTTTCCGATCCGAAGCGTCCGATCGAATCGACGCTGTCAGCGATGATGAAAACCGCGCATCTGGGGCAGGCTGGTCCGCACCCGGTCATCGCCAGCGCCGCGCGAGAGCTCTTGAACAAATCAGACAACGAACGCTCCGGCGTGCTGTCCACCGCCATGTCATTTCTTGGCCTCTATCGCGATCCTGTCGTGGCAGAGGTCACGCGCCGCTGCGACTGGCGCATCAGCGACCTTATCGACGACGAGCATCCGACGACACTCTACCTCGTCGTGCCGCCGTCCGACATCAATCGGACCAAGCCGCTCATTCGCCTGATCCTCAATCAGATCGGCCGCCGCTTGACTGAAGATCTGCAGGTCAGGGCGAAAGGGCACCGGCTGCTCCTGATGCTCGACGAGTTCCCGGCGCTTGGCCGCCTCGATTTTTTTGAATCGGCGCTCGCCTTCATGGCCGGCTACGGGCTGAAAAGCTTCCTGATCGCTCAATCCCTCAACCAGATCGAGAGGGCGTACGGCGCCAACAACTCGATCCTCGACAACTGTCATGTCCGGGTAAGCTTTGCCACCAATGACGAGCGCACCGCCAAGCGCGTGTCCGACGCGCTGGGAACAGCGACCGAGATGAGGGCCATGAGGAACTATGCCGGCCACCGGCTGTCTCCGTGGCTCGGTCATCTCATGGTCTCCCGCTCCGAGACGGCTCGCCCGCTGCTCACGCCGGGTGAAGTCATGCAGCTGCCGGTGACCGACGAGATCGTCATGGTCGCGGGTGCGCCGCCGATCCGCGCCAAAAAGGCGCGCTATCATGAGGATGCTCGCTTCCGGGAACGTATCCTGCCGCCGCCTGTGCTGACGGCGGCGGCAGAGGCGGAGGAGGGGAGGCCGGACGACTGGACGAACCTACCTCTGCCTTCTCGTCCGCAGATTGCTGAAGCCATGTCGGCGCCGTTGGCCACGGATGACGACACAACTGATTCCGAGCGTCGTCGGCAACCCGAGCTCAGTCGCGTCGAGCAGGTCGTGAAGCCTTCGACCGAGAACGAATTCGAGATCGATCACCTGGATGACGTGGAGGACGAGGTTGCCCGCAACCGTCGACTGACGCGCCTGATGCAAGGCGTTGCGCGGCAGGCGTCGCTCGACCCCGGCGACGGCGTGGATATGTGAGGCTCCCATGGTAAAGCCACCTCGCAAGCAACGCCTGTCCGTCTATCTCGATCCGAAGGTGATGAGCAGGCTGGCCGAACATGCGGCGCGCCGTGATTTTTCACGGTCGCTCGTCGCGGAGGCGGCAATCGACTCGTTCCTCTCACCCGATGCCGCCGAGCGGCAGGAGGCGGCGATCACCAAGCGGCTTGACCAGCTGGACCGCCGTATGACGCGCCAGGAGCGCGATGTCGCGATTGCCGTGGAGACGCTCGCTGTTTTCGTCCGCTTCTGGCTGGCGACAACACCAGCCTTGCCCGAGCCCGCGGCACAGGCAGCCCACTCCAAGGCTGGCGAGCGCTATGATGCCTTCGTCACCGCGCTCGGCCGGCGCCTGGCGAGAGGTCCAAAGCTTCGGCAGGAGATCTCCGAGGACATCGATGGCGGTCTGGACACACACCAGCCCGGCACGCCCGCGCGCTGAACGGACTCGCGGACCGAGATTTTGCAAGCATCGATATGTCAAGCATATCAGAGTATTGTAACGATATGTTGTCATGGAACTCGCGTTGCCAACCTGTCGGGTTTGGCAGACAAGAGCTAGACAGCCGCAGGGCAGGGTCGCTGATATGGGAACCATGTTGGGCGCGAAATCCGCAATTCAAGATCCGTGATTGCATAAAGGACCACGCCTTTATGAGCTTCTAGAAAAAGCAGCCGTCTGAGCCGAATCAGTTATTTTCAGTGGCTAGGCGGTGTCAGGATCTTTTCGTTGAAAATTATAGTCTGTATGCTATAAGGCAAAGGGCGAATGAAAAACCAAAAGCTCACGGTATGGATGGGATCGTCGAAGGATGACCTGCGCGAGTTTCCGGTCGATGTTCGCCGGTTGATGGGTGTCGCAATCAACGACGCCCAGAATGGTGAGGAGCACCCGGCTGTCAAAGCCCTGAAAGGGTTTGGGGGCCGCAGCATCCTCGAGGTGGTCGACGACTTCGACGGAGATACCTACCGCGCCGTCTACACCGTCCGCTTCGCTGGCGTGATCTACGTCCTTCATTGCTTCCAGAAGAAGTCGAAGAGGGGCAGGGAGACACCCAAGCATGAAATCGATCTCGTCACAGTACGATTGAAGGCGGCCGAGGCGCACTATCGTGAAAACTATGGGAAAGGAACAAAGTCATGACGGAAGACATCACCGCCGAAGTGAGCAGCGGCAACGTGTTTGCGGACCTCGGCTTTGACAATCCCGAAGAGGAATTGCTCAAGGCCAAGCTGGCCCGCGAGATCCGCGCCATTATCAAGCGCCGGCGCCTGACCCAGGCGAAGTCGGCTGAACTGCTCGGAATGAAACAGCCCGACGTCTCCGCGATCGCCACAGGGCGAACGGGTAAGTTTTCAATAGACAGGCTGGTTCGCTGTCTGGACCGGCTCGACTACAAGGTCGACGTGGTGGTTCGCCACAAGCCTCGACGGTCAACTCGTGCTGAAGCCGCGTGATCTGACGGCTTTACCGACGAGCGCACAATTGACGGCGAGCGCCGCCCTTGCCTGAAGATCGCCGGCCTTGATCACAGGTCGGCACCGCCAATCTCCTGTATTTGCACGCTACGCCACTACGCCTCGATATAGGTGTTGAAACCACTCGAGATGCGGCTCTCTTAATCATCCCCGTCCAGGGGCCGTCCATGTTCCCCCGGATCGAAACGGGGACAGGATGGCAGCTTCGCCTCACAATTCAGAAGGTCTGGCGCGCGGCGCACGCATGCTGCGCACAGCGCTCGGACCTGCGATCGCGCGCTATCTCGACGACGCCGGCATCGTCGAAGTGATGCTTAATCCCGATGGACGTTTGTGGATCGACCGCCTGTCCGAGGGGTTGTCCGACACAGGAGAGCGTTTGTCAGCAGCGGACGGCGAGCGCATCGTTCGCCTCGTCGCTCATCATGTCGGTGCCGAAGTCCATGCCGGCGCCCCACGTGTCTCGGCCGAGCTGCCCGAGACGGGGGAGCGGTTCGAAGGGCTTCTTCCTCCCGTCGTCGCGGCGCCCGCCTTCGCGATCCGCAAGCCCGCCGTCGCCATCTTCACCCTCGAAGATTATGTCGCGACCGGAATCATGTCGGCGCAGCAGGTGGACGCGCTGCGCCAGGGCGTTGCCAACCGCGCGAACATCCTCGTTGCAGGCGGCACATCCACGGGCAAGACCACGCTGATCAACGCGCTGCTGGCCGAGGTGGCCAAGACCTTCGATCGCGTCGTCATCATCGAGGATACGCGCGAGCTGCAATGCGCCGCGCCCAATCTCGTGGCGATGCGCACGAAAGACGGCGTCGCGTCGCTCTCCGATCTTGTTCGCTCATCGCTTCGCCTGCGCCCCGACCGCATTCCGGTCGGCGAAGTGCGCGGGGCCGAGGCGCTCGAACTGCTCAAGGCCTGGGGCACTGGCCACCCCGGCGGCCTCGGGACGATCCACGCGGGCAGCGCCATTGGCGCGCTCCGCCGCTTGGAGCAACTTATCCAGGAAGCCGTCGTCACCGTCCCGCGCGCGCTGATCGCCGAGACGATCGACCTCGTTGCCGTCCTTTCCGGCCGCGGTTCCGCGCGCCGGTTGTCCGAACTCGCCCGTGTCGAAGGCCTTTGCCCGGACGGAGATTACCGGGTCGCGCCAGCCGTCCTCGAGGGCGACGAGAGCCCGCCGTTGCTCATCCAAAGCCCTGAAGGAGAAAATCCGTGATCCAACGCCTGCGCCTCGGGCGCCATCGTCTTGCCATGACTGTTTCCGTTGCCACGCTCTTCCTGGTGATGGCCGCGCCCGCTTATGCCTCCGGCTCGTCGATGCCGTGGGAACAGCCGCTGCAACAGATCCTCCAGTCGATCGAAGGCCCGGTCGCCAAGATCATGGCGGTGATCATCATCATCGTCACCGGCCTGACGCTCGCCTTCGGCGACACGTCGGGCGGCTTCCGCCGGCTCATCCAGATCGTGTTCGGCCTGTCCATCGCTTTCGCGGCGTCGAGCTTCTTCCTGTCGTTCTTCTCGTTCGGCGGCGGAGCGCTGGTCTGATGGTGGGCGCTGTCGAACAGGGCGGCCCAATGCCGGATTATACAGTACCGGGTTATACGGTCCTCGTGCACCGCGCGCTGACCGAGCCGATCCTGCTCGGCGGCGCCCCGCGCGCCATCGCCATCATGAACGGGACGCTCGCGGGCGCCGTGGGGCTGGGGCTGCGTCTGTGGCTCGTCGGTATCGCCATCTGGGCGATCGGCCATGTTGCCGCCGTCTGGGCCGCCAAGCGCGATCCGCTCTTCGTCGATGTTGTTCGCCGGCATCTGCGCATCCCTGCGCATCTCACGGTCTAAGCGAGGTCGCACAGATGATGAACCTTGCCGAATATCGCAACCGCAGCAGCCGGCTCGCTGACTTCCTGCCCTGGGTGGCATTGGTCGGCGCCGGCGTCGTCCTCAACAAGGATGGCAGCTTCCAGCGCACCGCGCGCTTTCGCGGCCCCGATCTCGACAGCGCCGTGCCGGCAGAACTGGTCGCCGTCGCCGGCCGGCTCAACAATGCCTTCCGCCGGCTTGGCACCGGCTGGGCGATCTTCGTGGAGGCGCAGCGCCATGCCTCGACCCGCTATCCCGACAGCAGCTTTCCGGATGCGGCCTCCACGCTGGTCGATGCGGAGCGAAAGGCGGGCTTCGAGGAGGCCGGCGCGCATTTCGAGTCCAGCTACTTTCTGACGCTCACCTACCTTGCGCCCGCCGAAGACACCGCCCGTGCCGAAAGCTGGCTCTACGAAGGGCGTGAGAAGAAGGGCCTCGACCCCAACGCGGTGCTGACCGGGTTCACTGACCGCAGCGACCGCGTCCTGCGCCTTGTCGAAGCCTTTATGCCGGAGTGCCGTTGGCTCGATGACGCCGAGACGCTGACCTATCTGCATGGCTGCGTCTCGACCAATCGCCACCGTGTCCGCGTTCCCGAAACGCCGATGTATCTCGATGTCCTGCTGGCCGACCAGCCGCTGACCGGCGGGCTTGAGCCGCGGCTTGGCGCGTTGCATCTGCGCATTCTCACGGTCACGGGGTTCCCGACCGCGACCACGCCGGGTCTGCTCGACGAACTGAACCGGCTGGCCTTCCCGTATCGCTGGTCGACACGCGCGATCCTGCTCGACAAGACCGATGCCACCAGGCTGCTGACAAAGATCCGGCGTCAATGGTTCGCCAAGCGCAAATCGGTCGCCGCGATCCTCAAGGAAGTGATGACCAACGAAGCGTCCGTCCTCGTGGACACCGACGCCGCAAACAAGGCCGCTGATGCCGACATGGCGCTCCAGGAGCTCGGCGCGGACTATGCGGGCATGGCTTATGTCACCGCGACGGTGACTGTTTGGGACGATGATCCTGGCATCGCCGACGAAAAACTGCGCCTGGTCGAAAAGGTCATCCAGGGCCGCGATTTCACGGCGATCATCGAAACCATCAATGCCGTCGACGCCTGGCTCGGCAGCCTGCCGGGTCATGTCTACGCCAACGTCCGCCAGCCTCCCATCTCCACGCTCAATCTCGCCCACATCATACCGCTTTCAGCGGTGTGGGCGGGCGCGGTGCGGGACGAGCATTTTGCGGCGCCCCCTCTGCTCTTCGGCAAGACCGAAGGCTCGACCCCGTTCCGGCTTTCGCTTCACGTCGGTGACGTCGGCCATACGCTGATCGTCGGCCCGACCGGCGCGGGCAAGTCCGTGCTCTTGGCACTGATGGCGCTGCAATTCCGCCGGTATGAAGGCTCGCAGGTTTTCGCCTTCGATTTCGGCGGTTCGATCCGCGCGGCGGCACTCGCCATGGGCGGCGACTGGCATGATCTCGGCGGCGATCTCAGCGATGGAGCGTCCGATAGCGTCAGTCTTCAGCCGTTCGCGCGCATTCACGATGTCCCCGAGCGCGCCTGGGCCGCCGACTGGATCGTGGCGATCCTGACGCGTGAGAATGTGACGATCACGCCTGAGATCAAGGAGCATATCTGGACGGCGTTGAGTTCTCTGGCGTCCGCGCCTGTCGAGGAGCGCACCATCACCGGCCTGGTCGTGCTGCTGCAATCAAACGATCTCAAGCAGGCATTGCGCCCCTATTGCGTCGGAGGTCCCTATGGCCGCCTGCTCGATGCCGAGCACGAGCATATCGGATCGGCGTCGGTCCAGGCATTCGAAACCGAGGGGCTGATCGGAACAGGTGCCGCGCCCGCCGTCCTGTCCTATCTCTTCCATCGCATCGAGGACCGGCTCGATGGCTCGCCAACCCTTCTCATCATCGACGAAGGCTGGCTTGTGCTGGACGATGAGGGCTTTGCCGGCCAGCTCCGCGAATGGCTAAAGACGCTGCGCAAGAAGAACGCCAGCGTCATCTTCGCCACGCAGTCGCTCAGCGACATTGACGGCTCGGCAATCGCGCCCGCGATCATCGAGAGCTGCCAGACCCGGCTTCTGCTGCCAAACGAGCGCGCAATCGAGCCGCAGATCACGGCGATCTATCGTCGATTCGGCCTCAACGATCGGCAGATCGAGATCATCGCGCGGGCGATGCCAAAGCGCGACTATTACTGCCAGTCCCGACGCGGCAACCGGCTGTTCGAGCTCGGTCTGTCCGATGTGGCGCTCGCGCTCTGCGCTGTGTCCTCGAAGACCGACCAGGCCGCGATCGCCCGCATCTTCGCCGAGCACGGCCGCGACGGATTCCTCGCAGCCTGGCTTAGCCACCGTGGCGTCGGCTGGGCCGCTGAACTCGTTCCCGCCATAACCAGCCCCGCCCTAACCAGCCCCGCCCTCACCAACAAGGAGAAGTCCCCATGAAACAACGCCGTTCCCTTGGCATGCGGTTCGCCGCCGCACTGCTTGTCGCTCCTGCCGCGCTCTCGCCTTTCCTGACGACACCGGCACAGGCCTTGATCGTTTTCGATCCCTCGAACTATTCGCAAAACGTCCTGACGGCAGCGCGCTCGCTCGAACAGATCACCAACCAGATCACCTCGCTCCAGAACCAGGCGCAG
Source organism: Mesorhizobium sp. M0052 (assembly GCF_040323255.1). Classification (NCBI taxonomy): domain Bacteria; kingdom Pseudomonadati; phylum Pseudomonadota; class Alphaproteobacteria; order Hyphomicrobiales; family Phyllobacteriaceae; genus Mesorhizobium; species Mesorhizobium sp. M0052. The sequence continues at coordinate 44,931 of NZ_JAMYUS010000005.1, forward strand.
ATGCTCATCAACCAGGCGCGCAATCTCGCAAGCCTGCCGTTCTCCTCGCTGGAACAGCTTCAGCAGTCCGTGCAGCGTACGCAGCAACTGCTCAGTCAGGCGCAGAACGTTGCCTATGACGTGCGGCAGATCGATCAGGCCTTCCAGCAGAAATACGGCAACGTCTCGCTATCGGCTTCGGATCAGCAACTCGTCGCCGACGCGCGCTCGCGCTGGGGCAACACGGTTGGTGCCCTTCAGGATGCCATGCGTGTGCAGGCGGGCGTCGTCGGCAACATTGACACCAATCGCAGTGAGATGTCGGCACTGGTCGGCCAAAGCCAGGGTGCGACGGGCGCGCTTCAGGCAACACAGGCCGGCAACCAGCTCCTCGGGCTTCAGGCGCAGCAGCTTGCCGATCTCACCGCTGTCGTCGCCGCGAATGGTCGGGCGCAAGCGTTGCAATCGGCCGAGCAGGCCACCGCCGCCGACCAGGGCCGGGAGCAGCGCCGCCGCTTCCTGACGCAGGGCTCGGGCTACCAACCCGGCAGTGCGCAGATGTTCTATGGCAAGAACTGAGGCCGGAGCGATGGATGGCAAGATCCTCGCTCGTGTCAGTGCGGTCGTCTTCATCGCGGTCGCTTTGACAGTGACCGCGATCGAGATGAGCAGCAAGGACGATGAGCCTGACGCCCTTGGGACACGGGACCGTTCCACCGCGTCACAAGACCTGCTCGCGTTCGAATTGCGCCGCTGTTCCGGGATGGGCGAGGCCGGTCCTCGCGATCCCGGTTGTCTGAAAGCCTGGGCAGAGAGCCGGCGCCGGTTTCTCCGTCAACGTGACTCGGCAACCGCGCCTGCGCCGGTAGCGCCGACAACGCTGTTTCCGAATGTGCCCGCGTCAGGCGACCGGCAAGAAGGGGAGGGGACGGATGTGACCGCTCCCGCGATGCAGGTCGAGCCGCCTCGGCCGGAGGCGCGCTGACATGGGCGGCATGGGCGTCATCGACCATTTCCTCGAAGTCTTCACACGCTACATCGACAGCGGCTTCGGCCTGCTCGGCGGCGAGGTGGGCTTCATCGCCACAACCCTGATCGTCATCGACGTGACGCTGGCGGCGCTCTTCTGGTCCTGGGGTGCCGACGACGACGTCATGGCGCGCCTCGTCAAGAAGACGCTCTTCGTCGGCGTCTTCGCCTACCTCATTTCCAACTGGAACAATCTCGCCCGCATCGTCTTCGAAAGCTTCGCCGGGCTTGGCCTGAAGGCCTCGGGTACGGGTTTTACCGTCAACGATCTCATGCGCCCGGGCAAGGTGGCGCAGACCGGGCTCGATGCCGGCCGGCCGTTGCTGGACTCGATCTCGAACATGATGGGCTATTGGTCCTTCTTCGAGAACTTCATCCAGATCGCCTGCATGTTCTTCGCCTGGGCGCTGGTGCTGCTGGCCTTCTTCATCCTGGCGATCCAGCTCTTCGTCACCCTGATCGAGTTCAAGCTGACGACGCTCGCCGGTTTCGTGCTGATACCCTTCGGTCTGTTCGGCAAATCCGCGTTCATGGCCGAGCGGGTGCTTGGCAACGTCATCTCGTCCGGCATCAAGGTGCTCGTGCTCGCCGTCATCATCGGCATCGGCTCAACCCTTTTCTCCGAGTTCACTTCCGGATTCGGCGGGACCACGCCGTCGATCGACGACGCCATGGCGATCGTGCTGGCCGCGCTGTCGCTGCTCGGCCTTGGCATATTTGGACCTGGTATCGCCAACGGTCTCGTCTCCGGCGGCCCGCAGCTCGGCGCGGGTGCGGCGGTCGGCACCGGGCTCGCCGCCGGCGGCATGGCAGCAGTGGGCACAGCGGCCGGCGGCGCCATCGTGTCCGGAGGCGTGGCTGTCAGCAGCGGTGCTGCAACGGCGGCCCGTGGCGGTGCCGCCACCGCGGGCAGGGCATCCACAGCCTACGGCCTCGGCGCGGCGGGACAGTCAGGCTTTTCCGGCGTCGCATCCGGGCTCGGCGGTGTCATCAGCGCCGGCGCGCAGGGCGCCATCTCACCGCTGAAGCGAGCGGCAAATAATGCGGCAGGCAGCATGAAGCAGAGCTTCCAGTCCGGCGCTCGCGCTGCCTTCCAGACGACAGGCGGATCCTCCACGGCTGGCACAATCGGCGCGAACGCGCCCGAAGCCAGCTCCGCTCCCGTTGCGTCCTCCGCCACTGAAAGTCAGCCTGCCTGGGCGAAGCGCATGAAGCGCTCGCAACAGATGTCCCATGGCGTCCAGGCCGCCGCCCACGCTGTTCGCAGTGGCGACAGCCATGGCGGCGGCTCCTCGATCAACCTCTCTGAAAGAGACTAAGCATGTTCAAACGACCCTCCACGCACTACGGCAGATCCCCACAACCCGAGACGCCCTACCAGCGTGCTGCGCAGGTCTGGGACGAGCGCATCGGTTCCGCTCGCGTGCAGGCGCGCAACTGGCGGTATATGGCTTTCGGTTGCCTGGCGCTCGCCGCGGGCTTCTCCGCAGCGCTCATCTGGCAATCCGCGAAAGGCTCGATCGTGCCTTGGGTGGTGCAGGTCGATCGTCTCGGCCAGGCGCAGGCCGTGGGACCCGCGATCGGCGACTATCAGCCGAGCGATCCGCAGATTGCCTTCTACCTGGCACACTTCATCGAACAGGTGAGGTCGATCCCCGCCGATCCGGTCATCGTGCGGCAGAACTGGCTGCGCGCCTATGACTTCGCGACGAAGAGCGGGGCGCTGGCCCTCAACGACTATGCGCGCGCCAATGACCCGTTCACCAAGGTCGGCAAACAGCAGGTCGCCGTCGACGTGTCGTCGGTCATCCGCGCATCGCCGGCGAGCTTCCGCATCGCCTGGATCGAACGCCGCTATCAGGATGGATCACTCGCTTCCACGGAGCGCTGGTCGGCCATTCTCACCATTGTCATGCAGCCCCCGCGCGACGCCGACACGCTGAGGAAGAATCCGCTCGGCATCTACATCAACGCCATCAACTGGTCGAAGGAGCTTGGACAATGATGCCCGCACTCTGCAACACCGCCCCCCGGGGGTGTCCGGCTTTCCTCGTTCGCGCAATGCCGGCCTTACGCAAAATGGCCTTTCCAGCACTTCTGCTTTTGACCTCGGCGCTTGCGGGCTGTGCCACCAGGCAGAAGCCGCCGGAGATTTCCTATGACGATCCGGTCCCGGCCGTGCAGGCGGTCGATCCGCCCCCGCCCGTCAAGGTGGTGGAGCTGTCCAAGCCGCTGCCGCTTCCAGGCCAGTTGAAGCCGGTCGGCAAGGCCGCAAAGCCCGACCCGGAACCGACCGATCCGGCCGCGCGCGTGAACCTGGCCAATGCGGCCGCGCGCGTCCAGCCTGTCCGCAACGGCTTCATCAACTCGATGCAGGTCTATCCGTTCGTCGATGGCGCGCTCTATCAGGTTTATGCCTCGCCGGGGCAGATCACCGACATCGCGCTGCAGCCCGGCGAGCAGCTCGTCGGCTCCGGTCCCGTCGCCGCCGGCGACACCGTGCGCTGGATCATCGGCGATACCGAGAGCGGTACGGGCGGCGCCAAGCAGGTCCACATCCTCGTCAAGCCGACGCGCGCCGACCTTCTCACCAATCTCGTCATCAACACCGATCGGCGGACCTATCACATGGAACTGCGCTCGACGCCGTCGACTTATATGGCATCGGTTTCCTGGCAATATCCGCAGGACCAACTCATCGCTTTGCGGCGTCAGAACCAAGAGGCTGAAGCTGTGCAGCCGGTCTCGACGGGCATCGATCTTTCTCGCGTCAATTTCCGCTACGACGTGACTGGCGATCGCGCACCGTGGCGGCCGTTGCGCGCCTTCGACGATGGTAAGCAGGTGTTCATCGAATTCCCGCGGGGCATCGGCCAGGGCGAGATGCCGCCACTCTTCGTCGTCGGGCCGGACGGTGACACGTCCGAGCTGGTCAACTATCGCGTGCGCGGCAACTACATGATCGTCGACCGGCTGTTTGCCGCCGCCGAGTTGCGCTTCGGCGCCGGCAAGAACCAGCAGCGCATCCGCATCTCCCGCACCGATGGGGTGAAGAGCAGTCGATTTTCATGGATGCGTGGCCCTGGTGAGACCCCGAAAGCGACGTCCCTCCGAACAAACAGGGGAGGGTCGTCATCATGAACGACAGATTGGATCCCGGGAAGGAAGAGGGCCGGGGGCCGGCGGATGACGCCCGGCCGGAGGCGTCGGTCGAGGATGACGCCCGGCCCCTGACAGGCGAGCCGGCCGCGGCCATGCGGCTGCGCGCCGAGCAACCGCGGGTGACGCGTCTGTCCCGCAAGGCGCTGGCCGCGTTGGGGCTCACCGCAAGCCTCGCTGTCGGCGGTGCGCTGATCTACGCGCTGCAGAACCGTCAACAAGGCCAAGGTCAGGAGCTGTACTCAACCGACAATCGCTCGACGCCCGATGGGCTCGCCGGCCTGCCAAAGGACTATGCAGGCGTCCCAAAGCTTGGCCCACCGCTTCCCGGCGATCTCGGCCGCCCGATCCTCGCCGCGCAGAATGGCGGCCCCGCGCTATCAACAGGTCCCGTTGGACTGGACCAGGAGGAGCAGCGCCGGGAGCAGGAACTGGAAGCGGCGAGGACGGCGCGCTTGTTCGCGTCCACGCAAACGCGGCCCGCAAGCGACGCGACTGCCGCTCAGCCTGGAACAGGCGGGACAGGCACCATGCCACAGACCGAGCTCGCCAGCCTTGGCCTCGCGCCGCAACCAGCGACGCCCTCGGCGCAGGACCGGCAGCGCGCGTTCCTTGATCAGCCGGCGGACAAGCGGACCGTCTCACCTGATCGCGTCGCGGCGCCGGCGTCGAAAAACGTCCTGCAGGCGGGCGCTGTCATCGCGGCCGCCCTCATGACCGGCATTCGCTCCGACCTGCCGGGTCAGATTACCGCGCAGGTGACGGAGAATGTCTATGACAGCCCCACCGGACAAGTCCGTCTCATTCCGCAGGGGACGCGCCTCATCGGCCAGTATGACAATGGTGTCGGCTTCGGCCAGCGTCGCGTGTTGCTGGCCTGGACCAGGCTGATTTTTCCTAACGGCCGCTCCATCATTCTGGAACGTGAGCCTGGCGCGGACGCGGAAGGCTATGCTGGGCTCGAGGACGGCGTTGACTATCACTGGGGCGAGCTCTTCAAGGCTGCAGCGCTCTCCACGGTTCTGAGCATCGGCGCGCAGGCAGGCTCATCGGGACAGGAGAGCGACATCATGCGCGCTCTTCGCCAGGGCGCCTCGGACAGCATCAGCCAGACAGGCCAGCAGATCGTGCAGCGGCAGCTCAACATAGCGCCGACACTCACCATCCGACCGGGATACCCGGTGCGCGTCATCGTCACGCGCGATCTCGTGCTTGAACCTTATGGAGGCTGAAATGGCCAAGCTGAAACTGGGGCCGATCGCCGACGACAAACCTGTCAAGGTCATGGTGGAGCTACCCGCGGCATTGCACCGTGACCTGCAAACTTATGCCGAGATCCTCGGCCGCGATGCGGGGCAACGGCCCGCCGATGCGCCGCGCCTCATCGTTGCGATGTTGGAGCGGTTCATTGCGACGGATCGGGGCTTTGCCAAGGCAAAGCGTTCGGAAGGTGGCTAAGGGCCGGGCGACCGAAGTCGAACCGGGTCAGTCGCGCCTCCGAGTCATGGCGTGACTTCAGAAATCGTGCCGCGGCGTTCCGAACTTCCTCCATTGACAGGGGTAGGCCTGGGCCGCGTTGCTGCCACCATGTTTCTTGCGGTCCCAACCAGCCGCAAAAGCGCGCGCTTTGGGTTCGATTCCAGCCACACTGCCTCGATCGAACTGACGCTGTGCTGCCCACTGATCGGTTTCCACACCGTCGCGTCGATGGCGACTGTCCTGGCAAAACCCTCGCCCGCCAGAGCCACGCCTTGACCGAGTTGCACCTTGAGGATGACCGTTGCTTCGCTGGCGCGACATATCTGGACAGTGGGGCCACCATTCGCAGCGATATGCTCCAGCAAACGCAGATCCCGGGAGGATCCGCCTGAAACCAGCAGACACGTATCAGCAAGATCTGCCCATGTGACCACAGGCTGTTCAGCAAGCGGATGGTTGCAGGGCAGGAGAACGAACAAGCGCTCGTACGCAAATATCTCGCTACGGCATAAGGCGGCGTTCTCAAGCCCGTGTGTGAAGACGATGTCAAGGCGCCGGCGACGTATGGCCGCCAGACATTGTTCATGGGGAACGTCCTCGAAGGCGATGCTCACGTCCGGATGTAAGCTGCGAAATCGATCGATAAGCCGTGCCACGAACGCCCGGCCTATCTGGCCGCACAACCCTATCTTGATTGTTTTGGGTTCATGGTCGGCGCGACCACCTCCAGCCAATGCATCCTGCAAGCCTTCATAATGGGCCCGGACAAGATCGACCCAGGCCCGGCCGGCCTCGGTCAGCCGGACGCCATGGACGTCGCGGTCAAACAACTGCATGTCCAGCAACTGCTCGAGAGCAACGATGTTGCGGCTTACACAGGATTCCCTCACTCTGAGGACTCTTGCGGCCTGCCTGAGGCTACCATGATCGACAGCTGCGAAGACATAGTCCAAACGGCGTAGCGTGTTGTCGACCTGTCCCAAGGCCCAGGAGCCTATTCCTGCGCGGCGGCGACGCTAACGGGCAGGGGCGGACACAAGCTCGTTTCGTAGACGTACTCGTGCGGAATGGCCGGAGTGACCATCTGAGAAAGGTACCGGTTTAGGTTTTCCTCGCTATTGCTCGCCGCGAGGCTACAGAAATTTCCGCTGTTCCACGTCAGTGAGCAGTAGCTGAAATGCTGGCGTATGGCGTCGGCCATCTGTGCCAAAGTCACCTCATTGCCGAACATCGTATCCAGAACGAGGGTTTGCTTCTTCTCGATTTCATCTGGGGGAAAATAGCGCGCCTTGAACCCAAAATCCTTCTGGTATTCGCGACGCCTGTAGTCCGGCTCCTCGGTTGCCCGGAACTTTTCGACGAAGACGAAGATTCCGTCCTGCTTGAGGTGCTGGGTCACGAATTCGATCTGGCTTGCTCTGTTGGGCGAGTACATCTGAAAGGTCGTATCTTCGAGAATGATGTCGAACCCGTGGGCAAAATTTGCCAGTCGCGGATCTGAACGCAGGACGTCCTTTGTCAAATGATGAAAGGGGCCGACGAAGAAGTCAGCGTGCGGCGGTTCGCCATAAGCCATGAAGCAATTATAATTCTCCGCGTTCGGGCTGCACGACAGTGTGCGTATCTGTCCCTCCGACAGTTCGGACAGTGTCCTCGCCATCGTGCCTTCCGCTGTTCCAAGGCTGTATAGCGAATGCGGACCACCACGATCCCGTGCGTATTTCAGCATTGCGTAGGCCGTCCGGCACTCCTCCTCCAATCTGTAGGGAATGCTGCCGTGATAATGCTGGTCAAAAAAGCCTTGTCGTGCCGCATGCAGGCTGACCAGGCCGCGCAGCAGTTCATCGCTCGGCAGAAGCCGGGCGTCGGCGACGGGCTTGCGGATTGGCATCCCGCTCTTGCCAGCGGCGGTCGCCGCGAAAAAGCCTGCCAGTCCGTTGATCCGTGGGCCGTGGTCGCACTCAGCCAGAAAGTCGTCGAGTCCACGCATCGCAGTATGCCTCCAGCACCGTTCCATTGGTGAGATGCCGATACGTCGATGGGGGAAATTCCACCAAGATAAGTGGGGTCTAATATTTCACCGGGCTCAAGTATTGGCTGAGCCAACTGGTAGGCCTGCCGGATACAGGCGGCTTTCACTCGTTTGCCATTTTTTCGCTAAAGTCACATCTTCTACCAATCCAGAGTTATTTGCGTGTTGTTCAGCAACCCATGGTTCGCCACATCATGCGCCGACTGGCCGCTCGCCAGTAAGGAGGCTGCGGATACGTGAATACTCTTGCGCTCGACCCGACCCAGAATCGCCGTTCCCGGCACCAGTCGCTTACACACAAATATGAGAATTGGGGGAGCGTGCGGGCGGACGTGGTCAAAAGAACCGGGCTTGAGCGCCAGGAAACAAGAATCCTGCAGCCAAACCATTTGTTCCTGATGAACCTGAAGGGCACGGCGTGCCGCGGAGAAGACATCGTGGATGGGCGCCGGATTGCCTTTTTGCCGCGCCGGGCCGGTTCGATAATCTTCATGCCCGCCGGCAGTGATTGGAATGGGTGGGACGAGGGGGACGCGACCGCTTCCTACCTCCTAGTCTCGATTGCAAAAGAGTTCGCCGACGATGTGTTTGCGGGAACGGCTCGCCATCGCCCGGCAGTGCTGCCGCCGTCGATCGGGTTTCGGGACGGCACTGTACAGTTGGCGTTGCAGAGGATTGCCTTGGAGCTCAAGCAGCCTGACCCCATCAGCGCAACGATGGTGGAGTGCCACGCCACGCAATTGCTCGGCCAAATGTTGAGGTTGAACGGCTTCCATCAGGAGCCGGCAAAAGGCGGTTTGTCATCGTTCGATCTCAAGCGGGCGGTGGACATGATCGAGACGTTGTCGGACGGCAGACCTACGCTCGCCGATCTGGCGAAAGAAATTGGGGTTAGCCGGTTCCATTTCTGGAGGGCCTTCAAGCAGTCGACAGGCATGACGCCGCACGCATTCATTGCGCAGCGACGGCTGGAGCAGGCCGCGGACATGCTGCGATCGACCAGTCTGTCGGCGACGGAAATCGCGATGGAATGTGGTTTCGGCAGCTCGAGCCATTTCACGACCGCCTTTAAGCGGGCATTCGGCGCGGTCCCGACGGAGTTTCGTCGTAACTGCAGAATCTAGCCCGCCGCTTGTCGGTTCTCAGCAAGTATCGGAAAACCCCAACATCACAGTAAAGCAGGCTTGGCGGAAGACGGTATCCATCGGCGGTCAGCCGGATACGCCGCTTATGTCAAACCTGGCTCGAATTCGTAACGGCAAAGGACGGGCCGGCCGGTCCAATCCCTGCCTCGGATTCCTGGCCAGCACGCTATCGGCGGCTGTTGCCCGAAACGGCTACTACATCGCATCCGCCTGGATTCTCGTCGAGCGAGGGTACGGAACCGCCGGCGTGGCGACGTTCCTTGCGATCGCAAGCATTGCCGAATTCGTCGCGAGCCCTCTGGCCGGCGTAGCGGCGGATCGGTTTGACAGGCGATGCCTGAACGTTGCGGCAGACCTCAGCCGCTTCCTCGTTATGCTGGCTACCGCTTGGGCGCTCCTCTACATGGACGTGTTTCTGATCATCTGCCTGTCAGCGGCCCTCTTTTCGTTTTGCGACCGTGTCGCGCTTACAAGCTCTCAATCAATGATCCCCGTGATAGCTGACGGCCGCGATCTTGTAGCCTCGAATTCCGCCGTCTTCTTCGTCATGCAGGTCGGCAATCTCGGCGCAGCTTTGCTTGCAGGGCCTTTGCTGCATGATCGCTCCCCAGTCCTGCCATTCACCGTTATTGCTGCCTTCTTTTTGTTTTCATCGGGCTGCCTAGCCTTGATGCGGCTGCAACCGGTTTCGCGTGATGTCCGCTTCGCCAAAATCTCGGCAGCACAATTAGATCCGAGCCTGCGTCGTCTCATTGCCGTCTACGCGCTTCTCTACACAAGCGCGGTGCTTGTCAGCGTCATGGGATCTAGCTTCGTCTTCCAGGAGCAGAAGGGTACTGCCGCGGATTTCGGCTACCTCGAGGCTGCATGGTCGGCGGGCTCACTGATCGGTGCGGTCTCTCTATTCCGGATTGAAAGAGCGATGAGTACCCACGTGCGGCATCTCATGCTTTTGGGCTTAACGGCGCTGGTACTCATGGCGCTGGCATCTCTGCCCACGCCCTGGACAGTGATCCTTTTTGTCGCGCTCGGATTTCTATACAATCTTGGACGCGTCAGCGTTGAAGTCACATTGCAGTCGCATGTATCCATTTATCTTTTGGGCCGGGCCAAAGGCATTATGCATAGTGTGGCCGTGGTGCTCGGGTTACTCATCTTCGGCATTGCCGCCGCTGTCGGAGATCGAGCATTTCCTTCGACGATTTTCTTGAGCTTTGGCGTGGCGCTCCTCGTCAGTATTTTGTGTTTGAGCGTGGGTGTAATTCAGACACGAGAAAAAGGTGAAACGTGAGGTGGAAGAGCTAACAGCAGGCGTAGATGCGAAACAGGCAGTCCTGGGGTCGCTGACGGCACTCTACCCCTGGATGAGCCCATACCATTCCCGGCCGATCCGTGATTATGCGTTTCGCCTGTTTACGGCGCCGGCTTCGGTTCCCATGCCAGAAATCCGGCTCCGAGCCTTCACCAAACTACTCGACATCATCAGGAAGGCAGCGACACGAAACGGGTTGTCTGCCGATACCGCCTTGGAAATCTGCAGGGATTTCCAAAGGCGCCGCGTGTTGCAGACAGGCCCTCATTTGTTTCTCCTCCTGGAGCCGGAAGCCTATTATACGCATATCTTCAGCCTCCTTGGTCTCTCGGCGCATGGCTGTTCGACCTACGTTTCCTACGCCGTTTCGACGGTGAATCTCGTCGAAAAGCCACGCAAGGGACCAGGCTGGATCACCGTTGACGGCAAGCCGGTCAACGTCTTTGGCCTGAGCCGAAGCCGGATGATCGGATACAGCCTGCTAGCCGGGCCGGGACCTTACAGGTTCGAGTTGTTACCGACGGAGCCAAGCACTGGCGGAGACGCGCTCACGCTGCTTCGTAGCCTTCTGCCGAAGACGCAATTCGAGCGGCCCGCGCACGCCATCAAGGCAGCCAATCTCATCCTTTGGCCAAAAATGTTCGGAGGCCGCTTCGCCTTCCTGCAGATCGACGACGAGGATGTTGCCGACCTGGTGGCCAACCATCTGTCGGAGGAAAATTCCTGGCTACGCATGAGACTGCTGGAAGACCCGAAGTTCGCTTCCAACATCCTTGCCGGCCTCGACGGACTCGCGTCTGGCCCGTGGAGTGGCTGGCTCGCTCGGGGTACTGATTTCTTCTGGTTCTATGAAAATGGCAAACGCCGTCCGCTGCGTCTGATCGCCGGCGAACTCATCGATCCTGCGACCGGTATGAAGGTGGCGTGCTTCACAGCCCCCGACATTCTCGAGCGGCTGGCAAACCGCAGCCTTGTCCCGAATCTCCTGCTGATGTTTCTGGTTTTGTCGATCCTGCCCGGCGTGCGCGCGCTTGGAGGCAGCTATCAGCCGATCTACTACCCCCTGATGCGCTATGTCGTCTGCCGGGCGCTCAAGGCCGCAGGTGTGGATGAAGATCTTCGGCAGGCTCTCGCAAACGAGGACATACCGGGTGCCTGGGGACATCGGGTAATTGAGTGTGACGATGATCCGCTCGAACTATTCCTAAATGGCAGGAACCGTGGGTTGATTGGTCTTATCGACCGCCTGGGCGACATTTCCTTCGCCGAGGCTTGTGGAAGCATGAAAGGCTTCGTGACAGACCCGTCGTGGAATGAACTTCACAGCCGACTGCGGCAGGGGTTGTTCACGCCGTCCGATGCGGAATGGGCCTTTTCCTGAAATGTCCTATGCACTTCCTATGTGTACGCCGGTTACGAATGGCAGCTTTGCGCCCCATGTCGGTCATTGAGCAAGCCATAGTTGCATCCGAAAGCGGACACTTCCGCCAACGGCCACCTTTGCGCTTACCGGCTATCCCAACGGAGCAACAGGCGGTTACGCTCGACGCCGCTCGGCGCCTCGGTAATCGACGCTCTTCAAAATTCAGCCTGGATTGGTGCCGTACTGACGAAGCCAGTAGCACTAACGCCTTCCCGCCCTGGGCCGCGTTCGCTATGTCTGGCCGCGCCGTCCGCCTTGGATCCACCTGATGTGCCCAGGACAGCTTGTATGACCACAAGCTAATATGCTACCTTGCACAATGCGCGGATTGCTGGCACTTGGAATGCTGGTTTTGGCGGCTACAACAGCAGCCGCAGGTGAGCAGTTGTTCGACTCCATCGCCGCCGGCGACAAGGTTGCCGTGGAGCAAGCCCTGGCAGGCGGTGCCGACGTCGACAGCCGGGCGCGCGACCAGGCAACGCTGCTCATCGCTGCAGCGCTCGATAACCAGCCGGAAATCGCCGACTTCTTGCTGGCCAAGGGTGCCGACATCATGGCGCGTAACTCGGGCGGCTTTACCCCGCTTCATGCGGCGGCCTTCTCGGGCAGCCTGCCGATCGCCAAGCTGCTGCTGGAAAAAGGCGCGGTGCTCGACGATGCCGCCAACAAGGCGGGTGCTACGCCGTTGCTGGTGGCCGGCGAGGAAAACCACATTGAACTGGCCGAGTTCCTCATTGCGAAAGGTGCCAATGTGAACCATGCCGAGGGGCATGGCTACATGCCGATAACGCGCGCATTCTGGAAGGGCAACACGGATATCATACGACTTTTCAAACGCCATGGTGCTACCTGCCAAGCCAAAATTCTTGGCGAGGCGAACGCGGCGAAGTGCGCCGAGATCCACGATTAACGGAGGATACAGATGAGCACGATGATCAAGCTACGACTGGTTCGGAGTTTGGGGACGGCTGCCCTGGTCGCGGTAGCTGTGGTCGCCGGCGCGGGATCGGCATGTGCCGACGATTCGGTAAACACCGGCTATTTTGGTGGTGTGGCGATCATGGGCTACGACACGGTCGCTTACTTCACTGACGGCAAGGCCGTGAAGGGCTCCGAAGAGTTCACTTATGAATGGCTGGGGACACCTTGGCATTTCGCCAGCAAGAAACACCAGGAAATGTTCATGAGCGAACCGGTCAGGTACGCTCCTCAATATGGCGGGTACTGCGCCGGCGAAGTCGTGGGCGGGGGGGTCACGGTCAATGTCGATCCTGAGGCATTCAAGATTATCGACGGCAAGCTCTACCTGATCTACGACGTCGACAATGCGGATGATTTCGCCGCGCATGCAGCTGAAAATATCCCGAAAGCCGATGCCAACTGGCCGAAGGTCGCGGCCAATTTGGAACTCGATCACTATCATTGAGACGCGCGTGTGCGTCTACCGAACCACGGTGAAGTGAAACACCTTGCTTGTATTGGCATAGGAGTAGCTTTTGCCGGCTGCGTCGTTGCGTCTGTAGACGGGACCACAGTCGGGGCGACCGAACAGGTTCTCGCTCTGCTCGCACAACAGATCGCCATCGACGTAGACGGTCTCGGTGACTAGCCGCGTCGTAGAGCGGAAGGCCGCCTTGCCGTCGCTTCCGATCTGAAGGAAGGCTGGTTGGAGACCGGGTTCGATCTGGCCTTGCAGTGTATGGCCAATGACGAGGGACGCGATCTCGGCACCCTGTAACTGGTCCTGTTCGGCCGGGGTAAAGCCGAAGCGCCATTGGGGGAGGCCCGCCTGGCGCAGTGCGGCGACGAGTATCGCCAGATCCTGCGGATTCCGAAAATGTGCATGAGTCATCTCCCACCCAGCCAAAGAGTCCACGTAGCTGGACCCTGCTACGAGGCGGAGCCCCTCGGCGATTGCGGCTTTCGCATTCGGTAGGCGGCCGCCGCGGACATACGCCGCAGCGAGCGTAAACCGAAAGTTGCCAACCGTGGACGCATCGTCGCGTGTGTGCTCGAGAGTCTCGATCGCTTTCTCGACATTGCCCTGGAGCAGAAAAACCAGCCCAGCAGTTTCCCGGTTGATCGCTGAGAGGTCGGGGTCGAGCCTGAGCGCCGTCTCGACCGCAGTGGCTGCCTCGGCATGATTGCCGGCGTATAACTGAACATATCCAAGGGCTGCTTGCGCCTCTGCATCGCCCGGACCGATTGAAACAGCCTTCTTGGCAGAGGCAATCGCATCTTCGTAGCGGCGATTCACGACCTGCATGATCCCAAGAATTGCATAGGGCGACGAAAGGTCAGGGTCGAGTTCCAAAGCTCGGCTCGCCTTCTCATATGCTCTCTTTCGTGCTGGCGCGCTCTGGATGACGTCGTTGAAGGCCTCCCGCCAGATATAGATTGTGGTGCGCGCGTCGGCCGCGAAGGCTTCGGCAAAGGCGGGGTCAAGCTCCTCCGCCTTGTCGTAGAGCGTGAGCGCCTCCCGCAGGCCGGCCTGCAGGACGCTGCGTGACGCCGTCTCGGCTTGTAGATAGTAATCATAGGCCTCGAGATTGCTCGTCGGCGGCCGCGCCATGCGCTCGCTTTCCGCTGCCGAAGGTTGCATGCCAAGCGCCTTGGCGATCTCGCCGCTCATCTCGTGCTGGACGGCAAACACGCCGGCCATGCCACGGTCGAACCGGTTGGCCCACAGATTGTCGCCCGTTGCCGTATCGATGAGCTGGGCATTGAGGCGGATCTGCTCGCCGGTGCGGCGGACGCTCCCCTCGACAACGAAGCGGACGCCAAGGTCGCGCGCGACGTCCGCCAGCGCTGCAGGCTTGTTCTTGTAGGCGAACACCGAGTTGCGCGCGATGACGTCCAGACCGGACAGCTTGGTGAGGTCGGTGATCAGATCCTCGGTGATGCCGTCAGCGAAATAGTCCTGGCCTGGATCGCCGCCGAGGTTTGCAAACGGCAGCACGGCAACCGATGGCCGCGATGGCACTGAGAACTTCTGCCATGCGAAAATGCCGGCAATCGCGGCGATCGCCAAGGCGGCGGCGCCTGCCAGGATGATGACGCGCGAGCTCGGCCGGTGTGGCGCGGCCGTGACCTTTCCCGATGCTGCGGGATCCAGCAGCAATCGATAGGCGCGAACCGGATCGGCGATGTTCTTGAGGCGCTGCTCGCCAAGACTGGCAAAGCCGACATCAACCTTGTGAACGGCATGATCAAATGCGGTTCCGGAGATACATACACCCCCCGGCTCGGCCATAGCCTCGAGGCGCGCGGCGATGTTGACGCCATCGCCGTAGATGTCATTTTCCTCTACGATGACATCACCGAGATTGACGCCGATGCGAAACCGGATGTGGCGGGGATCGGAGGTGCCCGGGTCTCGGACAGCCATCCGGCGCTGAATCGCGGCAGCGCATTGGACGGCATCAACGACGCTGGCGAATTCGACCAGCGCCCCGTCTCCCATGAGCTTGATAATCCGACCGTGGAATTCCTTGATCGCGGGGTCGACCAGTTCTCGACGGCAACCCTTCAGTCGTTCGAGCGTGCCGACCTCATCCTCGCACATGAGCGTGCTGTAGCCGACCACGTCGGCAGCAAGGATCGCGGTAAGCCTTCGCTCCATACCTGCCTGCGCCCTCCTTGGTCGATCAAGCGGCTTCGCGCAGCCTATTCTAGTCCCGCATCGGACGCGAGTGTGTGCGTCCGTTATGACGCGCGTGTGCTTCTACTGAACAACCGTAAAGTGAAACACCTTGCTTGAGTTGACGAAGGAATAGCCGCCGCCTCCATCGTCGCGGCGTTTATAGACGGGTCCACAGTCGGGGCGCCCGAACATATTCTCGCTCAGCTCGCACAATAAGTCGCCATCGACACGGACGGTCTCGGTGACCAGCCGCGTCGTGGAGCGGAAGGCTGCCTTGCCGTCGCTCCCGATCTGGAGGAAGGCTGGTTGGAGACCGGGCTCAAGCTGACCCTGCAGAGTATGGCCCAGCACCAGCGAGGCGATCTCCTTGCCCTTCAAGCGGTTGTGCTCATCGCCGGTGAAACCGAACGGCCATTCGGGCAAGCCCGCCTGCTGCAACGCGTCGACGATGAGAGCCAAATCCTGCGGGTTACGATATTGGGCACCGTTGAGTCGGTATGCGGACAATGAATCGAAACCTGGCGTGGACATGGCACCTAGCCCCTCGGCCACTGCCGCCCTGGCATCCTGCAGGCGGCCGGCGCGGGCGTAGGCGGCACCAAGCGTGATCGTGAAATCTCCGACTGACGGCGCATCGTCGCGGGTGCGTTCGAGGGCCTCGATCGCCCTGTCGTTGCTCCCTTGAATTAGAAAGACCAGACCGGCAATTTGCCGGTTTACAGGTGAAAGGTTGGGATCGAGCCTGAGCGCCGTCTCGACCGCTTCGGCAGCCTCAGCATGACTGCCGGCGAACAGTTGCACGTATCCCAGGGCTATTTGCGTCTCAGCATCGCCGGGGCCGAGTGCGACGGCTCGCTCGACCGAAGCGATGGCTTCCTCGTAGCGGCGATCCACGACCTGCATGATCCCAAGAATAGCATAGGGCGACGAAAGGTCAGGGTCGAGTTGCAAAGCTCGGCTCGCCTTCTCATATGCTCTCTTTCGTGCTGGCGCGCTCTGCATGATGTCATTGAACGATTCACGCCAGATATACACCGTCGTGCTTGCATCCGCCGCGAAGGCTTCCGCAAAAGCGGGGTCGAGCTGCTCGGCCTTGTCGTAGAGCGTGAGCGCCTCCCGCAGGCCGTCGCGCCGACCGGTCCGTGCTGTCTGCTCGGCACGAAGATAGAAGTCGTAGGCTTCGAGGTTTTCGGTCGGCGGCCGCGCCATGCGTTCGCTTTCCGCTGCCGAAGGTTGCATGCCAAGCGCCTTGGCGATCTCGCCGCTCATCTCGTGCTGGACGGCAAACACGCCGGCCATGCCACGGTCGAACCGGTTGGCCCACAGATTGTCGCCCGTTGCCGTATCGATGAGCTGGGCATTGAGGCGGATCTGCTCGCCGGTGCGGCGGACGCTCCCCTCGACAACGAAGCGGACGCCAAGGTCGCGCGCGACGTCCGCCAGCGCTGCAGGCTTGTTCTTGTAGGCGAACACCGAGTTGCGCGCGATGACGTCCAGACCGGACAGCTTGGTGAGGTCGGTGATCAGATCCTCGGTGATGCCGTCAGCGAAATAGTCCTGGCCTGGATCGCCGCCGAGGTTTGCAAACGGCAGCACGGCAACCGATGGCCGCGATGGCACTGAGAACTTCTGCCATGCGAAAATGCCGGCAATCGCGGCGATCGCCAAGGCGGCGGCGCCTGCCAGGATGATGACGCGCGAGCTCGGCCGGTGTGGCGCGGCCGTGACCTTTCCCGATGCTGCGGGATCCAGCAGCAATCGATAGGCGCGAACCGGATCGGCGATGTTCTTGAGGCGCTGCTCGCCAAGACTGGCAAAGCCGACATCAACCTTGTGAACGGCATGATCAAATGCGGTTCCGGAGATACATACACCCCCCGGCTCGGCCATAGCCTCGAGGCGCGCGGCGATGTTGACGCCATCGCCGTAGATGTCATTTTCCTCTACGATGACATCACCGAGATTGACGCCGATGCGAAACCGGATGTGGCGGGGATCGGAGGTGCCCGGGTCTCGGACAGCCATCCGGCGCTGAATCGCGGCAGCGCATTGGACGGCATCAACGACGCTGGCGAATTCGACCAGCGCCCCGTCTCCCATGAGCTTGATAATCCGACCGTGGAATTCCTTGATCGCGGGGTCGACCAGTTCTCGACGGCAACCCTTCAGTCGTTCGAGCGTGCCGACCTCATCCTCGCCCATGAGCGTGCTGTAGCCGACCACGTCGGCAGCAAGGATCGCGGTAAGCCTTCGCTCCATGTGCGGTTGTCCTGCCTCCCTAGCTCAAAGCTTCGCTGAGCGTATTCGACTGGCGTTTCGAATGCGAGCATGCTTGGCCTACTGGACAGCGATAATGCAACCACGTCGTTTTGAAGACATTGCCCTCATGGCTTAGCCTTGTGCGAAACCGGATGTTGCCGCATGGCTGATGTGGGTCGAGATCGGCCTCTGTCGTTCTTAACTGACCACAAGCGGACTTACTGGTCCCGGCCCCAAGGCTGCCGGACCGCAATGCGCCTGATCTCGGCCGTTGCAGCCACCTTTGATACCTTCTGAAAGCAGACGTTGACGGCGACCACGCTGGAGTTCGCAGTGCGCACTGTGCGTTACGACGAGTATGAGGTGACCGGCCTAACCGCGTGGTCGGGCGGTCGAGCCGCGGACCAACAGTTCGACCGGTATGATCACTTGGCTCGGGGCGCCGTTTGCAAACACCGTCGTGGCGGCAAGTCTCCCCTTCCCGACAATGTCTTGAGCCACTGTCGTGAGTGGAGGCGTGGTGCGCGAAGACTCTGCGGTACCATCGAAGCCGACGACCGACACGTGCTCGGGTACATTGATATTGCGCCGACGCGCTTCGTCCAGGACGGTGATCGCCTGCCAGTCCGACATAGTCAGGATCGCCGTTGCCTGCGGAACCTGGTCGAACACGACCTCTCCGGCCGAAGGATCACCTGGAGTCGTCTCGATGATCGGGACATTGTCGATTGACAGACCGAACTCAGCCAACCCTTGGGCGAAGCCGAAAAGTCTCTCCTGATCGAGTTGAAAACCGGCAGAGATAGCGCGCGGGGAATTGCCAGGCAAATGGACGATGGGTGACCCCGATGTGCGCCGAATGGACAGGATTGCAAAACGCCGATGTCCAAGAGCAGCCAGATGCCTGATGGCCGCCAGCGCCCCGCTCCTGCCGTCTATCCGGATAGAATTGACGTCCGGACCGGCATTGCTCTCGAGGATGACGAAGGGCAGCCGCCGGCGACGTAAAGACGCGATCAACTCGATGTCCGCGCTGTGGCCCAGAATGAAGCCGTCAACCAAGGCCTCTCGAATGGTGGAGGTGCGTGTTTCGTCCGTACCATTGACCAAACTCAATGTCGCTCCAGCCTCGTCACAAGCAAGCGAAACGCCAAGCACCAGCTCACGCAGATATGGGCTCCTGATCATGTCGGCAATGGCATATGCACCTGGAGGGATAAGGCCAAGGGCGTTAAACCTCCCGTCGCGCAGCACGCGTCCTCTCGGATCGGGGCCATCATAACCGAGCTGGCGAGCCGCGGCCTCGACGCGCCGGCGCAGATCGGACCGCACCAGGTGCGGATGGTTGAAAACGTTGGAGACGGTGCCGCGGGAGACTCCCGCGACCCGGCCGACATCGGCGAGCGTAGGCATTTTAGAAGCGTTCATTTCCCTCAATTAGACAATTTCTTGGAGCGCTCCAAGTTTTTTCTTGACGCTAGGTCCAAAATGTTGGGACTTGCACTTGGAGCGCTCCAAAAATTGAAAGTAGCAGTTCGGCATCTGTCCCGAGCATCGGCCGAGCTGATTTCGAAAATCATCAAGGAGGATTAGGATGGCTACCACCAATGGTGCTCCGACCTCGCTCGTCGGAAAGACTTTTGATTGCTTGTTCGGACAGTTTGTACCGAGGTTGACGGTCCTGTCGCCGACCGAATTGCGGGTCCAGGCTACGATCGGCGCTACAAAGATCGACGAGGTGGTTCAGAGCAGTCTGACCGGCGTTCGACCCGGACTTGTCATCATGAGTTGGACCGAGCAAGGCGGCAACTTCGTCGTGCAGGTTCAAGATCACGAGAACCAGATCGTTCATAACTATGCGCGACTGGCGGACGGGCAGCAGTTCTGCGCGCAAGGCACAATTCAACCAGTGACGACGGCGTGAGGGCCGCCTGTCTATCTGAGAGGAGAATTACGCCATGACCACCAAGGTGATCGACCAGACCGACCCTACGCAGTGGGATCCAAAGCTTGACGCCGTTATCGCGGCTCCCGGAAACCATAAGGTGTTGTTTGAGAATGACCGGCTACGTGTGCTTGAGGTAATCCTCAAGCCCGACGAGGAAGAGCCGACACATCACCACCGCTGGCCTTCAGTATTCGTGTTCGATGAGGTGGAAGGCCCTATCCACGACTTCGCGCCGGATGGAACCATGATGCCGCCCAATCGAGATGTCGTCCAAGCGGTTCAGGCATGGGACGGTCAAGGGTGTCTCGTGGTGCATATGGCCCCCCAACCAGCGGGTCGCGTGCTCAACGCTTCGAGCAAGACCCTGCATGGTATCCGTGTCGAGATGAAGTCATAAAGCAGACGTGATCCTGGCCACCGGAACTCGCGCACGCTGAACGTCCACTTCTGACGGATTGAAGCCTTAAAGCTGCCAGTTGGCTTGCGGTCCCCAAGGTTGCCCGACAGCTTTGCGCTTCATCTCAGCCGTTGCGGACAGATTTGCCACTGATTGAAAGCGGGCATCGCGGCGACCACGCTGGTCGTCGCTCGCGACTCAGCGCGATCAAAGCTCTCACGGCGAGACGAGGGTCGCACCGTACACCCGATTTTGATTGTGCGTCAGCGCATTGGCAGGATGTTCTGGTTGAGGCGGAACAGATTGTCCGGATCGTATCTGTGCTTGATCTTGGCGAGCCGCGCGTAAGCCTCAGCGCCGAAGGCGTCGCGGACGAGATCCGATCCTTCGCCATGGCCGGGGAAGTTCAGATAGAGGCGGCCGGTCGAGTAGCGCTGCATGTCCTGCCAGAAGCTGCGAACCCAGCCGATGTTCGCATCGTCCTCGTTAGCGCCTGGCCAGATGGCGTCGAGGCTGAGCATGAAGGGCATGGAGCGGTCGCCGAAGGCAGTCTCATCGGCTGCAACGCGCTGGACGAAACCGCCGAACTTCCAGATCGAGGCGAAGGTCATTTCGGAGGGGCGCTTCGCCATCCAAGCAGTGGTCTCCCCGACGACCTCGTCGTCGAGGCGCGAGAGGTAAGTGGATTTCCAGTAGCAGCGGTCGCGGCCTTTCGGGAACAGCCCGTCATAGAGCGACTGGATGGTGCGATATGGCATGCGGCCGCTGAAATCGACGAGCGGTTCCCCAAAACTGCGCAACGGCGCCACGACCCGTTCGCCCTCGTCGGCCGGTCCGTCATAGACATGCGCGAGCGCCAGGACGCGCCGGCCCCTTGCATGCTCGGCAATCGAGGGGTCGTCGGGCAGGGTGGAGAACTCGGCCAGGCCGCTCAGGCGGTCGGGTGCGGTCTGCATGAAGTCGCGCCAGAGCGGAATGATCTCGTTGGCGCGCTCCTCGGGATAGGCCGGACCGCATAACATCAGCTCCGGTTCGATCGGGTGCAGCTTGAACTCGAAGCTCGTCACCACGCCGAAATTGCCGCCGCCGCCGCGTAGCGCCCAGAAGAGATCCGGGTTCTGCGTCGCGTCGGCATGGATGAGCCGGCCATCGGCGGTCACCAGATCGGCGGCCAGCAGATTATCGACGCTGAGGCCGTGGCTGCCGCGCAGCCAGCCGATGCCACCGGAAAGCGTCAGGCCGGCAACGCCCGTCGCCGAGATGAGACCGCCCGGCGTGGCGCGGCCAAGCGGGGTGGTGGCCGCATCGACATCGGCCCAGGTCGCGCCGCCCTCGACGAGGGCACGGTCGAGGCCGGACGCGACCCGCACGCCCTTCATCAGCGACATGTCGATCATCAGGCCGCCTTCGCAGACGGCGTAGCCTGCAACATTGTGGCCACCCGAGCGGATCGCGATCGCTAACCGATGCTCGCGCCCGAAATTCACCGACGCCACGACATCGGCAGCACTCCGGCAGCGCGCGATGAGGGCGGGACGGCGGTCGATCATGCCGTTCCAAACGACCCGCGTCGCGTCATAGGACAGGTTCGACGGCTCCAGCACCTCGCCGCACAAGATGGAACGGAAGCTATCGATGCTCGATTGTGCAAGGGTAGCGGTGGCGGCCATGTAGCGGTCTCCTCGTTTGACACACGCTAGCGCGGCGCGGGCACGGCCGCTAAAGTCGAAAATGCTGGAAGGCGGTCATTTCTGCCATGGTTGAACAGGCGAGACCATTGAATGTGGCGATCCTTGCCGCTCCGGAGGCTACCGCCTCCACGATCTACGGCATGTTCGACTTGTTTTCCTCGCCCGGCAGGGATTTCCTGTTCATCACCAGCGGAGCCGCGGGCACGCCACGCATGCGGCCCTATGTGGTCGCCGGGGACGGCAGCCCGTTTCGCGCGGCAAACGGCATCTGGGTGCGCCCAGATCACAGCCTTGCCGATTGCCCGCCACCCGACATCGTCTGTATTCCAGATTTCTTCGTCAATCCGGGCGAAAGCGTTGCCGGGCAGTATGACGCCGAAGCCGCGTGGCTGAAGCGAGCGCATGACGACGGCGCCATGCTGGCCAGCGCATGTTCGGGCGCGGTGCTGCTCGGTGAGGCCGGGCTGCTCGACAATCGCGAGGCCACCATTCACTGGGGCTATGTCGAGACGCTCACGAACAACTATCCCGGCGTGAAGGTGAAGCCGGGCCAGTCGCTCGTGCTGAGCGGCGAGGCCCAGCGCATCGTCATGGCCGGGGGCGGCTCAAGCTGGCAGGATCTCGCCCTCTATCTGATCGCGCGCTTCGTCAGCCTCAGGGAGGCGATGGAGGTCGCCAAGGTCTACATGCTGCAGTGGCACGACATGGGCCAGCAGCCCTTCGCAGCGCTGATGCGCTTTCGCCAGACCGACGACGCGGTGATCAACCGCTGCCAGAAATGGGCCGAACGCAACTACCGGACCCCTTCGCCCGTCACCGCCATGACCAAGCTGTCAGGCCTGTCCGAGCGCTCCTTCGTGCGCCGCTTCGCAAGGGCCACGGACATGAAGACAATCGACTACATCCACGCGCTCCGGCTCGAAGCGGCCAAGGAACTGCTGGAGACCGGCGACCTGGCGGTCGAGGGGGTGGCCAATGAAGTCGGCTACGAGGATGCGAGTTTTTTCGGGCGTCTCTTCCGCCGCAAGGTCGGGCTGACGCCGGCGCAATATCGCATTCGTTTCAGTGCTCTCCGGCGAGTTCTGAGCCGCGGTTGAATCTCAACCGTCTAGGCGCGATGCTATATTCCGCTATGCGCCGCAATTCGGCCATTGGGCCGAGCTCTGCCGCCGATTGAAGCGGACTCTGGTAGCTGGTTGCGCGTAGGCAGGGGTGCCACGTTAGAGCAAACCCAGGTGTAGGGCCGGAGGGGATCGTGGCGCGCCCAGAACGAAAGCTTGTGGCGGTTTTGGCAGCAGAAATGACCGAAGCGCCGTAAGATTGCGGCAATCCTGGTGGCGGACATCGTCGGGTTCAGCCGTCTGGGGCGAAACGACCAGGATTGTAGGCCCCCTTCACGCACACTTCTTGCGCTCAGCCACCTCGACGCTAAGGCGGAAAGCCTGGCCATCCGCATAGGAGCGTGCGTAGCTTTCTGCCTCGAAAGCGAAGGTCAGCGTGTTGCTATAGGCCGGCACGCGGACGGTCCAATTTCTTGTAGCGGATGATTTCGAAAGCATGCTCGGGCGATTCCATAGTTCCTCCCGCGATCACCGACGAGAGCTCTCAGATAGCGTCGCAAAAACCTTTGAATGCAAACCATCCGACACATCGGTGTCGTAATGTTTCAACGTTGCCCAAAGCTCCGCCAGTCCGGCCGGTAACCAAACAGTTCAGGCGGCGCTCCACATCATCAGCGCTTTCGCGACTCCGTCGAGAAGATGGTCAGCGTCAGATTCATGCTCGTAAAGCATGCTGGCCCGGATCGACTCCAGTGGAGTGTAGGATGGCGCGATACGCTTGAGTTCCGAAACGAGCCGCGATACCGCGTCCTGGTTGCCCAACTTCGCCTGTGCCGCCGCCAGCCATGTGAGCCTTACGGCCGAAGTCATGGGCAACATCGACCAACTGACAACGGCTCCCTTGTAGTCTCCCGCCGCGTATTGGGCGAATGCACGGTCGGAATGATACCAGTCTGGATGTATCGGATTGATCTGAACCGCCTTGTCGATCCAGGTCAGGGCTTCGAAAGGCTTGCCCCTGATGGCAAGCAGATAGCCGATCTGCGCGATCGTGTCCGCATCGAAGGGATTGAGGTCATAGGATCTTCGAAAGTGCCGCTCGGCGGCATCGTATGTGCGCGTGCACAGCAGTGCTTGGGCAAGAATCCGATGGCAGCGAGGCTCCTCTGGTGCGAGTCCTACCGCGAAGCGGGCTTGCTCTACTATGTCGGCCAGCACCTCCGGAGGAGCCATTCCATAATCGCCGATAATCAGGTCGGCAAATGCAAGGTATGAGCGCGCGAGCGCATAATGCGTATCCTTGGTGACGGCCGCAGCAAAGTAGTTCCGTGCTGCCTGATTATCGTCGGCGCCGTAGCCACGCAAATGCACCAGCCCCTTGAGAAGAAGCTCATAAGCCGCCAGGCTTGCTGGAGGCTTTGGACGGGCGCGCGTCAAGCCCGCATCGTCGAGCCGTGCGACAAGACGGTTCGTCACACGCAGCGCGATCTCTTCCTGCATGTCGAAAACAGCTGAGCCCGATGCTGTGAACTTCTCGCCCCACAAGACCGCGCCGTTTGCCGCTTCGATGAGGTTGATCGCCACCCGTACGGTGCCGTCGCGAAGGCCCATGCGTCCCCGAACCAGGAAGGTTGCCCCGAGTCTCCTGCCGACCTCGGTCCAGTTGCCGGGGTCCTCCGACGCAAAGGAAAAGCTTGAGTTGCGCGCCAGGACAACAGCAGTGCGAAATCGCGCCAGAGCGTTGACAATGTCCTCGGCAAAACCATCGACCAGAGGCGTGTCGGTCGCATCGCCTTCATTAGTGAAGCGCAGCACCGCTACAGAAGGCAGGTCGGACGGCGGCCTCGCCGGCGCGCCAAGCGGTGAAAGGAGGTAGCCGCGGCCTGAGACGGTGCGAATTATACTTTGTGAGTCATCGCGCAGCGCCTTGCGCAACTCGCGCACGCCTTGGGTGAGCGAGTCTTCGGTTACAAACAGCCCAGGCCAGACGGACTCCATCAGCTCCGACTTGCTGACGACGTGCCCTGTTTTTCCAACGAGATGGCTCAGGAGTGCAAATGTCTTGGGACGAAGTTTGACGGGATGACCCTGGCGCAACAGCAAGCCGCGCGAAGTGTCAAACACGCACTCGCCGATTGCTATGCTCCCTGATTCTGTATGCGACATTCAGAAGCGCTCTGCCAAACCGAGCCGGGCTCGTCGACATACAGGGGCCATCCGCGCTTACGGTCAAGACCTTTGCCGCAGCCGCAGGTTCTGCCCCCTCAGGCACGGGTTCATGGCGAGCCAGGGCGCCCAACTCTAGAAGTTCGAAGAAGGTGCCGGGCATTGGCGCGCAGGCCAAGCTGTTGACCCCACTGAAGTACAACTCGTAAAGCTCTTGCCGTATGCGGAGCCTTTCGACGTCGTTTTCCATGATGGCCACTCCCTAGATTGTAGGGATCATGGCGCATGTGGAGCGGTGCGTACCGGCGAAATTCTGAAACTTTTCTGAAACCTGGTCGCTGGAGTACAGATCGGCCGGCGCCGAGAAGCCAATGACTGGCTCGCCGGCGGCTATCGCGAAATGCGATCACGCGAATCGGGCGAACTATTCCTCGTCTTCCACTCTCGGCGAGGCGCCTTGGGTCGCTGCCTCGATGCGATCGACGACGCGCAGCTCTTTACGATGGCGAGGAATTCAGCTGCCAGGTGCTTGAACTTCACCTCGCCCCCAGAGCGAAGATCCTCGCCTTCGATATCTCTCAAGGGCATGGAAGTTGCGGCAGCGCCTTTGAGGAACCGCAAATATCCCGCTGCAGCTCGTCTTTCGTTCGTTCAGGGTGTGAGGCCGCCACATGATTGAAGACCCACCGCTGCTCACCATCAAAAGCCGTTTCGAACGGCCTGCGGCAGAGATCATCAGTGCCTTTTCCGGCTTGCCCGTGAGCCTAGTCCTAGACGCCATGGGCGGGCGAGGGGCGTTGCACCAGGGATTAAGGCACTCTCGCCAGGTACTGCGATACTGGCCGATATCATCGTTGCGGCCACCGACAGCTTTGCTGGTGCGGCGGTCACTGAGGATCTCGTCCTTGGCATGGTGCGAAACAAGGGGTGCGCCGGCCTCGTGCGCGATGTTGTCGGGATCGAGGCGGGCGGGTGCCGGTTTACTGTGCCGGGATCGTCGCGAACTCGCCGGCGCGCAATGGTCCAGGCACGGCCGGGTTCCCGGTGGTACTGGGAGGAATGACCATCTCGCGGGGAGACATACTGGTCGGCGACCGCGATGGTATCGCCGTGGTGCCTCGCCTCGAGGCTGAAACGGTGCTGGCGCGGCTCACCGTATCAGGGCGGTGAGAAAACTCTTGATGGCCTGGTGCGGCAAGGTCTCGCCCGATTTCGCCGAGGTCATCATCAAGTCTGACAGGACGCGCTTCGTTGACTGAAAATTTTCAACGGCACCTAAGGTCCGCCTCGCCAACAGATCGTGGTTGCCGTAATTCACTTCCAATCAGATCCCGCGCTGCTTTGTTTGAGGCTATCTCGGAATTCACCTATCGAACGTCGCCTTCGAAAACGGGATTTTGTAATCTGTGCTATGCCACTTAGTCGACAGGAGTGGGCAAAGTGAGCCAGACGCGGAAACTTGCGGCGATCCTGGTCGCCGACGTGGTCGGATACAGCCGGTTGGCGGGGTCGGACGAAGATCAAACGCTGGCGCGGCTACGGGCGCTCCGGAGCGATCTCATCAATCCGACCATCGCTGTCCACAATGGGCGCGTTGTGAAGCTTATGGGTGACGGCACCCTCGTAGAGTTCCGGAGCGTTGTTGACGCCGTACGCTGTGCAATCGAAATGCAGAACGGCATGATTGAGCGCAACGCTGGCTTACCGCCCGGGCGACGCATTGAATTTCGCGTCGGCATTCATCTCTGCGATGTTGTCGAGGAGAGCGACGGCGATCTGATGGGAGATGGTGTCAATATTGCCGCCCGTCTAGAAAGCATCGCTGAGCCGAACGGCATCTGTTTATCGGCCGCCGCTTACGAACAGGTGCGCGACAAACTGAAGGAAGAATTTGTCGATCTGGGCGAGAAAGAGCTCAAAAATATCGCACGCCCGGTGCGCACCTATCGCCTATGTATGCGCGACACGGTCCCAAAAACCGATCTGTCTGCGACTGCCGGGTCCTCCGAACAGCTGGCGCTGCCCGACAACCCTTCGATTGCTGTCTTGCCATTCCAGAACATGGGCGGCGACCCCGAACAGGAATACTTCGCCGACGGCCTTGCCGAAGACATTATTACTCGGCTGTCGCGTCTTCGTTGGCTCTTCGTGTCCGCCCGGAACTCTTTGTTCACCTACAAGGGAAAAGCGGTCGACTTAAAACAAGTCGGTCGAGAGCTTGGTGTGCGGTATGTGCTGGACGGAAGTGTAAGGCGCTCAGGTCATCGACTCAGGATAAGCGCGCAAGTCAGTGACACATCGACCGGGGTACAAGTGTGGGCTGAACGATACGATGTGGAATTGACGGAATTCTTCGCGCTTCAGGATCAGATTGCCGAAAGTGTCATCGCTACGATCGAGCCGCGGCTCTACACGGCGGAACAGCAACGCTTTCAGAGCAGGTCCCCCACCAATCTTGACGCTTGGGGATTCGTCATGAAGGCGATGCCATATGTCTGGACCTGGAGTTCGGCTACGGAAATCGAGATTGCACAGGGATTTCTGAAGCAGGCTACGGACCTCGATCCTGACTATCCCCGCGCCAACAGCCTGTTGGCGTGGGCTCACGCGGCCCGCGTTTTGTCAGGATGGGCCAACGCAGCAGACATTCTGCCCACCTCTCGCGCCCTCGCGCAGCGGGCAATCCAAGGCGACCCCGAGGACCCGTGGACGCATTTAGCGGCAGGGTTTGTCCACATGATTTCGCGCGGCTTCGACTCTGCTGTGAGAGAACTAAATGAAGCGATCGAGCTAAACCCGAGCTTCGCCTTTGCGCATTCGATCCTGGGCTCAACTTACGGATATGGGGGCATGCCCGCCGAGGGGCTCGACCATCTTGAAATCGCGGGTAGGCTAAGTCCTCGCGATCACACATATGCTGCGAATTTCTCCATCCTTGGCTTATGTCATTTCATGGCTGGACGATATGCAGACGCGGTCGAATGCGAATGTCGCGCGGTTGAACTCCGGCCCCATTTTGGGTCTGCATGGCGGACGTACGCGGCGGCCGCTGGGATGGCCGGTGAAATGGACATCGCGGTTCATGCGCTTTCGCAGGCCAAGCGCCTTCAACCGTCCCTATCCCTTCAATGGGTAGACAAGTTTCATCCGATCGTTCACGACAAGCACCGGGCTCTCTATGTAGAGGGGCTGCGCATTGCCGGGCTTCGATAGTTGCGGATCGTGCCGTGCTCGTAGCTCGCTATCGGACCTACTATACCGCACGAGCGTGCGCTCAGCGCCTCAACTCGGTTGTCAAAGCTTCGGTGGGTTTCTTCCAACAGCAGACGTTCCTCACGATGAATCCGAAGAGCCGGCCGACCACTTGGAAGTATGCATTCGAATCGCTTCGGCGCGCTAGATCTCTGAAACCAAGGCGCTACTGGGGATGGCCCTGAGTTCGGCTGATCAATTGCCGCCGTCAAAACGGCTTCCGCTCCCGGGGCTCTCCCTTCTCACCAATTTCCCGTGCGGTTCTGCGCTGCACTCTGGAGCGCGCGAGAGGCGGACCTATCGAAGCTGTCGGCGCAGGCCGCTTCGACGTCCGCTTCGGTCAAGCCAACGTCCCGCAGAAGGAAGTTGGACAGGTGACCGAGCCCGCGCTCTATGTTGCGGCGGGTCCTCCACTCACGGACAAGGGCCAGCAGGCGTTCGAGCGGAGGGTCAAGAAAAGTGCCCGGCAAGCGCCGTGCGGTCTGGCCTATTGTCGTTTGCGTCATGTTACGCCAAGTCATGGTGAACCTCCGTTGATCGGGAATGCGAATGGCGATCACGTGACGGCAGAAGGCGAGAAGGCGCCAGGGCAGCTTCGGAAGCGTTCCGCTTCAGATTGTGAACTGGCCTCAGACCTCCGAAAGGCCTAACCTGCGGCAAAGGAGCGGTCAGTCATGACGCGACGGCCTTACGGACTGGTCTGCCCGATCTCGCACGCCTGCGAGTTCCTGGAGCCACGCTGGACAATTCAAATCCTGACCGAGCTCTGGAACGGCTCGACCCGCTTTAATGACATTCGCAAGGGGGTGGGCAACGTCTCGTCCGCCCTCTTGTCGAGGCGGCTCAAGGAAATGGAAGCGTTGGGCCTGGTCGAGCGCGTCGAGGACGAGGCGACGGGCACCATCAGCTATTTCCGTACCGAAAAGTCGATAAGGCTCGAGCCGGCGATGAACGCGCTGGCGGAATGGGCGCAATGCAACATCGAGGCGGAGATCGCGCTCGCCGACGTGGATGTTTCGACCCTCATGTGGGCCGTGCGGCGAAAGATTGACCTCGCTGAACTGCCGCGGCGGCGCGCCGTCATCCGCTTCCATTTCCGCGACGATCCCCCACCGAGGTGTCCCCATTACTGGTTTGTGGTCGAGCCAGGCTCAGACTTGCCCGAGCTATGCGCGCTCGACCCCGGCCGGGACGTCGATCTTTACGTCGAGACCGGCGTTGTTTCGCTGGGAGCCATCCTGGAGGGCCGCTCCAGCATCGAGCGTGAGAAAGAGAGGGGCGGCCTTTTCCTCATCGGCGACCCCGGCCTCGCGCGAAGCATGGACCGTTGGCTTCGAATCTCGGTCTACGCGGCGCTTGAGGGAATCGTCCAGCTTCCTTGAAAGCCATGTTTGGAGTGCAGCCTTATGCAACCCGCCCAGGACGACAAAGCCATTTGGCTGGCCTCAAAAGCTATGGTGCAATCGTCCGTTGTTGATTGCTGCTCAGTTAAAGCCGCCAGTCCGCATTCGGCCCCAATGCTGCCCGAGGAGCAATGCGCCTCTGAGGTGACCAGAGTGAAGAAGCTAGGCCAAACCCGCACGACGGGCGCCTTCTCTGATTGTAGCAATGGCGACAGGATTGGTAACCGGATAGGTTCTGATGAACACCTCAGCCGTGAAATTCGGGAACTCGTCCTTCAGTCGCGAATTGATCCTGGCGACCTGAGGAGTTTCATTGAGCATCGCATGAGCCATTGCCAGAAACAGAAGGGTGGCGGGCGAATCTGGCGCAGATTGACGTAGCGCGACCAGTGATTCACGGTAAAAGCCAAGAACGTAGCTGCATCGAGCGAGCATTCCATGATACCAGGGAACATAAGGATTTAGCCGGACCGCTCGCTTGGCCAGTTCGTAGCCACGCTTCGGGTCGCTGCCAACAAGAGCAAGGCTACCCGCAAGAAAGGCAAGTGAGTCCGCGTCATTTGGAGCAGCCACCAACACTCGGTCATGTTCTTCGACAGCAGCTTCGACATCGCCCTGCAATGCCCGAAGATCGGCAAGCATTATGCGGGCGTAAATGTCGGACGGATCGAGCGCCAGCGCTTGCTTGACACATTGGCTCCAGCTCTCGATCGAGCCGGAAAGGTTGTCGGTAAACCCGTTGATAGCTTCCACAGCATGCGCAAGTGCCAGCGCGGTCCAAGCTCTTGCTAGACCCGGGTCGAGTTCGATCGCACGCGCCAGTAGCCGTATCGCCTCCTTGTTCGACTCACGGGTGAAAAGGTGCTTCTGCTCAAGCCCAAGCAGATAGCAGTCATAGGCCTGCAAACTTGCTGGAGCCTTCCGACGAGCCGCATCGCGTCGCAGATTGGCGAGCTGACCGTGGCAAGTTGCAAGGACATTGATGACGTTTTCGGTCACGCTGTCCAGCATCGCAAACAGGTTGTTCGCGGAACGATCGTAACGCATCGTCCAGACATCGACCCCTGTGTGGGCGTCGACGAGTTGGACGCGGATGCGCACCCGCTGCCCGTCCACTTGAAAACTTCCCTCGATCACATAGTCGGCATTCAACTCTCGTCCGAGAGCTCGCACGTCAACATGCCGTCCCTTGTAGGAAAGCATTGTTTGGCGGGCGATCACCGCAAGGTCCCGGTAGCGAGAGAGATCAACTATGAGGTCCGCCGACAAACCATCAGCGATACGAGTCCAGCGTTCTTCTCCGCTTAAATTGTCGAACGGGAGAACTGCGAGGACCGGCGGACCCGGCTCATCGGTCGAAAGACTTCCGGGTGGTGCATGGCTGCGGTCCTGCTGGCGGTGATCGGCAAGTAACCCAGCAAGCGCCACTTTACTACGAACATCGAGCTTCCGATAAATGGCCGAAAGATGGGTCCGAACGGTGGTAGGCGCTATGAAAAGTGTTTCGCCGATTTCGCGATAAGTCATGCCCTCCGCAAACTTTGCCGCGACCATCAACTCCCGATCCGATAAGCCGGCGAGAGGATTGCCTACGGCGCGAAGCATCGTTCCATTTTCCTTGCTGCCGACCTGTGGCCAGAACCCGATGGCCTTACATCAGGATGAAATACTACAGATGCGATATCGAAAACACTGCATTTGCACGATTCCATGCGACGGGTCAGCATCCTAGTCTCTGCAGATCGGCAGGGCAGGTTGCTTGGCAGGCCTGGTCGATTCAGAACACGGAGGGCTCCATGACAAAGTTGTCTGTCTTGACCGTAATACTGGTGCTTTTGGTGTCGGTGGGGCGATGCTTGTCCGAAGGTACCCAAACCAACAGCAAACTGACTTCCGAAGAAGCGGTGAAAGCTGCCAGCTCTGAACTGTATTCCGACATTCTCGTGCGAGCATGCAGGAACGGATGGCGGTATCCGCGCAGCTACATCGAAAATGGATTCAGGCGCCACCTGGCGGAGCTGAAACTGCAGCTTGTTGATCAGGGTTACAGCGTCGTACCCAACATGACCGCGAATGATCTGCCCGTCCGAGGACCGATATCGGAGACCAAACGCCGTCTGGTTGGCTCGCGCCAATTCAGCTGTTCCCACCCATACTGGCGCGATGAATGACTCCACGCGACGGTGTGCAATCTGACAGCCTGATTTCCGGCGGTTCTCCCCAGGTTGGAAGGAGGCGTCGACGAATGGCAGGTTGTTATTCCAGGAGGAGTGACACTCCTCCTGGAGCTGTAAACAACGTCATGGAATGACCGCTCTTCGGCTGCGTGGCTCCGCAAGCTGCCGATCCGCTACCGGCCCTGTTCCAGCCGTCAAGGGGCCGGCCGGTAAGAGCGCCCGCTAAACTTGGTCGTCAAAGCAGCGTATTCGTCAGTTGACAAGGCAAACTTCGCTCGATGACCGTGAACTCGAACGGCAGCTTACCGACGAGCGCTTCCTAGAAGCAGACCGTCCGGATACGGCTCCGAAGCTGCCGGACCGCTTTGCGGGTCATCTCAGTCGTAAAGTTGCATTTTCGTTGCCGGGAAGCAGACATTTTCTGCAAGGCGCTTCGAAGGGTTGGATAGGCTAGGCTCACGCGGACCTAGACCAGGCGAAGTTTATCTCGAGCGATCTGCCACGCCGATTCGACATGTCGCCGTGCCGCCGCTTCCGCTTCATCGGGCTTGCGCGCCCTTATCGCATCCATGATCTCATTCATCTCGGTGATCGCTGCTTCGCGCCGGTTGGTCGAGACGATGGTCATCGAACGAAGCTGGTTGATGCGGACATTCAGCCCGGAGACGATTTCCCAGGCGACACGCTTGTCGGCGGCCTCGAACAGCGCCTCGTAGAATTTGGTCGTCGCCCGCATCACCGCAGGCGGCGTCGCCGACGCCCACGCATCGAACAAATCCGCCAGCGCCCCTTCGAGCCTTGCCAACTGCTCGCCGGTGGCCGACAGGGCACAGGCTCGGGCCGCGATGCCTTCAAGCAGAGCCCGAAGCTCGTAGATCTCGTCGGTACGGCCGAGGTCCGGCCTGGCGACGGCCGGCCCATGCCCAGGGATCATCTGCACGAGCCCCTCTGCCTCCAGCTGCCGCAGAACCTCACGCACGACGGAACGGCTGACGCCGAGCTGGTCGCAAAGCGGCCGTTCGACGAGCCTTTCGCCAGGCTGGAAATGGAAATCCATGATCGCTTCGCGCATGCGCTCCAGCGCCAGCGTCCTCAAGGTCTTGGCGCTGCGGTCGATGCGAAGGTTGTCGTCTGGCATGTATGCCTCCTGCGCCCTACCAAAACAGATTCGACGCCCGGTTGACAAGGTACTTGGCGCTCCATATCATGGTATACCATAAGATGACAGCGGGATTGGACGTTCCGAGGCATCACCTACCCGAGGAAATCCAATGCAGACCGCCATCCGTAAGATCGTGACTTATACCGAGAACACGCTGATCGAAGGCGGCAAGGCCACCCCCCGGCCGCTGCGCCTTATCGGCGTCGCCGCGGTGCTGACCAATCCCTGGGCCGGTCGCGGCTTCACCGACGATCTGTCGCCCCAAATCCGAGCCTGTGCGCCGGTGCTGGGGGAGATCCTGACCCGCGAGATCGTTGCCGTCGCCGGTTCCGGCGAGGCTATCGAGGGCTATGGCAAGGCCGCCATCTGCGGTACGTCGGGCGAGATCGAGCATGCGTCGGCGCTGATCCACACACTCCATTTCGGCAATCATTATCGGCGTGCCGTCGGCGCCAAGACCTATCTTGCCTTCACCAATCTGCGCGGCGGGCCAAACACGCCGATCATGATCCCGCTAATGGATAAGAATGACGAGGGACGGCGCTCGCATTACCTGACCGTGCATTTCCAGATCGGCGATGCGCCGGCGCCGGACGAACTGGTGGTCGCGCTTGGCGCTTCGATCGGCGGTCGCCCGCATCACCGCATCGGCGACCGCTATCAGGACCTCAAGGAGCTTGGGGACGTGCATGGCTGATGCTTCCGCATGGGCTCGACAGGGCACGGCGCCCGACGGCACCGGCTTCATCCGGGCCGGTGTCGGTGCCCCAGTGCTGTTCATCCATGGTGTCGGCATGAACGCTGCGATCTGGCAGCCGCAGCTCGAGCGCATGGCTGGCCGCTTCGACGCGATCGCCATCGACATGCTCGGCCATGGTCAGTCGCCGCTGCCACCGCAAGATCCGGAACTGGCCGATTATGCCGACCAAGCCATTCGCCTCCTCGACCATCTCGGCCTCGACAAGGTATCCGTCGTCGGCCACTCGATGGGTGCACTCGTTGCTCAGGAACTCGCGCTGCGCGCACCGGAGCGCGTCCGCCGCATCGTTTCACTGAATGCCGTGTTCCGGCGTACACCTGAACTGGCCGAAGCCGTTCGCCAGCGCGCGGTGGCGCTCAACGGCCGCAGCGATACGGCCGGCACGGCACGGACCATCGCCCGCTGGTTCGGCGATCCGGTGCCGGTCGAGTTGGAAGCGGCAGCGCAGAAGACGGCATCCGCACTGAGCGCGGTCGACCCGGAAGGCTATGCCCGCACCTATCGCCTGTTCACTCGTGCCGACGGCGATCATGCTGATCGCCTGCCGACGCTGGCCGTGCCGGCCCTGTTCATGACCGGCTCCGAGGACAGGAACTCTTCACCGGCAATGTCAGCCGCGATGGCACGCCTGGCGCCGCATGGCCGCTGCACGGTACTGCCGGGTGAGAAGCACATGATGGCGGTCGCGGCACCGGACCTCACCACGCGCTGCATCGTTGACTTCCTCACCGAGGACGAAGCGACCGAACAAGACGGCCCTGCGCAAGCGAATACCGGGTTCGACAGCGGCGAATTCCGCCGTGCGCTTGGCTCCTTCCTCACCGGCGTCACCATCGTCACCACGATCGGCCCCGAAGGCGAGCCGCGCGGCTTCACCGCCAACTCCTTCACCTCGGTCTCGCTCGATCCGCCGCTGGTGCTGGTCTGCATCGCACACAAGGCGCTTGGCCATCCCGTCTTCGCGACATCGAAGAGCTTCGCCATCAACGTTCTCAACGAGGGTCAAAAGGCAGCGTCCGGCATCTTCGCCTCGAAAGTGGCCGACAAGTTCGCCGCCGTTGCCTGGCGGCCGGGACGGACCGGCAGCCCTGTGCTGGACGGCTCCGTCGCGTCCTTCGACTGTGACATGGAGCGACTGGTCGAGGCCGGCGATCATTCGATCCTCATTGGGCGCGTCCGCGATTTCCAGCACAATTCCTCGCAGCCGCTCGGCTATTGCCGCGGCGCCTATGTCGCACCCGGCCTCAGCCAGGACGCGCTCGCCGCAACCCAACCCGGCACCGATGTTGGCGCCATCCTCGAAAATGGCGGCCGGATCCTGTTCGTGGAAACCGCGGACGGTTTTGAACTGCCGCGTGGCCGGGGATTGGGCTCGGCGGGCGATGGCAATAGCCTCCGAGGGTTGCTTGTGGCAAAGGCCATTGAGGCTCAGCTCGGCTTCCTTTTCGCCGTCTGGGACGATGCCGGAACTGTTTCACGCACGCATGTCTACTATCGCGGCACGTTCGACGTGCCCGCTTCCAGC
The DNA here is from genome assembly GCF_040323255.1 of Mesorhizobium sp. M0052. Taxonomy (NCBI): domain Bacteria; kingdom Pseudomonadati; phylum Pseudomonadota; class Alphaproteobacteria; order Hyphomicrobiales; family Phyllobacteriaceae; genus Mesorhizobium; species Mesorhizobium sp. M0052. Next base: position 79,933 of record NZ_JAMYUS010000005.1, read on the forward strand.
GATCGCGGCATCCGGCTGATCGAGATCGACGCGATCGAAGGATTGAAGATCGCCGATCCGGCCATCCGCTCGATGCTCGCGCGCTATGTCAGGGAATGCTCGGTGGATGCATTCGGTGTCTATGTCGGCAACAATGTCGAAGGCGAGGTCCGGCCGCTCGCCAGCGCCGGCGCTTCCGCCGTCAATACAGGTGACCAGCGATGAAATTCTCGCTCTTCGTGCACATGGAACGATCGGACCTGGCCAAGCCGCATTCCGAGCTTGTGACCGAGCTAGAAGAACTGGTCCTGCTGGCCGAGCAGGCAGGGTTCGAGACCGCCTGGATCGGCGAGCATCACGGCATGGAATTCACCATCTCGCCGAACCCCTTCATCGACATCGCCTATCTCGCCGCCAAGACCAGCCGCATCCGCCTCGGTACCGGAACCGTGATCGCGCCCTTCTGGCACCCGATCAAGCTTGCCGGCGAAGCCGCGATGGCCGACGTAATCAGCGGCGGCCGGCTCGACATCGGCATCGCGCGCGGCGCCTACAGCTATGAATATCAGCGCATCTTTCCAGGCCTCGACGCCTGGGGGGCCGGCCAGCGCATGCGCGAGATCATACCGGCGATCCGCGGCCTCTGGGACGGCGACTTCGAACTCTCCGGCGAGTTCTGGCAATTCCCGGCCACCACCTCCTCGCCCAAGCCGCTGCAGAAACCCTACCCGCCCATCTGGGTGGCGGCCCGCGACCCGAATTCGCATGATTTCGCCGTCGCCAATGGCTGCAAGGTCCAGGTGACGCCGCTGGCTTCCGGCGATCACGAGGTGACCAGCCTGATGCAGCGCTTCAACGGCGCCTGCACCGCGCATCCCGAGATCGAACGACCGGAAATCATGCTTTTGATGCACACCTTCGTCGCCGAAGACGCGACCGATGCCGATCGCCTCACCCAGGACCTGTCGACTTTCTACTGCCAGTTCGGCGCCTGGTTCCAGAACAAGAAGCCGGTGCATCAAGGCATATTGGAGCCGCTGACGGCGGATGAGATCGCGGCCATGCCGCAATACGCGCCGGACAAGATCAGGCAGAACCTGGTGATTGGCGAGGCTGATGAGGTCATCGCCCGTTTGAAGGCTTATGAGGCGCTCGGCTACGACCAGTATTCGATCTGGATCGACAGCGGCCTTTCGCACCAGCGCAAGATGAAATCGCTGCAATTGTTCATCGACCGGGTGATGCCGGCCTTCCTCTGATCGCGAGCCCATGACCGACGCTGTTTTCAGGAACTTCATCGACGGCCGCTTCGACGAGCCGTCCGCCACGTTCGACAGCGTCGACCCATCGGCCGGGACGGCCTGGGCCAGGATGCCGGCGGCGAGCGAAGCCGATGTCGACCGTGCCGTCGAGGCGGCGCACCGCGCGCTGCGCTCAGACCTATGGCGAAGGATGACTGCGACAGCGCGTGGAAAACTGCTGGTCAAGCTCGGCGACCTCGTCGCCGCCAATGCCGGGCGCCTTGCAGAACTCGAGACGCGCGACACCGGCAAGATCATCCGCGAAACCCGCGCCCAGATCGCCTATGTCGGCGATTACTACCGCTATTATGGCGGGCTTGCCGACAAGCACGAAGGCGCGCATGTGCCTGTTGACAAGGCGGATCTCGACGTCACCATACGCCGCGAACCGATCGGCGTCGTTGCCGCGGTGGTGCCGTGGAATTCGCAGCTCTTCCTCTCGGCCGTCAAGCTCGGCCCGGCGCTCGCCGCCGGCTGCACCATCGTGCTCAAGGCCTCCGAAGATGGGCCGGCGCCGCTGCTTGCCTTTGCCGAATTGGTTCATGAGGCCGGCTTTCCAGCCGGTGTCGTCAACATCCTCACCGGCTTTGGCCATGATTGCGGCCGGCGCCTGACCAGCCATCCGCTGGTTTCGCGCGTCGCCTTCACCGGCGGTCCGTCGACGGCGCGCGCCGTCGTCAGGAACACGGCGGAAAACCTTGCCTACACCACGCTCGAACTCGGTGGCAAAAGCCCGGTCGTCGTCTTTGCCGACGCCGACCTCGACAGTGCCGCCAATGCGGTGGTCGCCGGCATTTTCGCGGCGACCGGCCAGAGCTGCGTCGCCGGCTCGCGGCTGCTGGTTGAACTTTCGGTGAAGGATGAATTCCTCGCTCGCCTGAAGCGCAAGGCCGAGGCGATTCGCATCGGCGATCCGCAGGATCCGGCGACCGAAATGGGTCCGCTCGCCACGCTGCGGCAGCGCGACTGGATCGAGAAGGTTGTCGCGGAAAGCCTCACCGCGGGCGGCATGCTGGTCACCGGTGGAACACGGCCAGTCGGCAGCGGCTTCTACTACGCACCGACCATCATCGATGCCGGCGGCAGCGATCTGCCCTGCGTGCGGGAGGAATTGTTCGGACCGGTGCTCAGCGTGCTTGCCTTCGACAGCGAAGCGCAAGCGCTGGCACTCGCCAATGACACGCCGTTCGGCCTGGCTTCCGGCGTGTTCACCAGCAATCTCGGCAAGGCGCATCGCATGGCGCGCGACATCCATGCCGGCGTTGTCTGGGTCAACACCTATCGCGCCGTATCGCCGCTCGTTCCCTTCGGCGGCTACGGCCTGTCGGGCCTCGGCCGCGAAGGCGGTCTCGACGCCATCAGAGACTACACGCGCTCGAAATCCGTATGGATCAACACCTCGGACGAGCCGATCCCCGATCCCTTCGTCATGCGCTGAGTTGCGAAGGACGCAGGTGCACTGAGAAAAACAAGAGCAGACCAACAGAGGAGAATGAGAATGAAATTGATTTTGACCGGCCTGCTGGCCGGACTGCTCGCGGCGACAGCCGCCAAGGCCGATGAGATGGCGTTCACCAGCTGGGGCGGCACCACGCAGGAGGCGCAGACCAAGTCCTGGGCCGCCCCCTTCGAGGCCAGCTCCGGCATCAAGGTTTTGCAGGATGGACCGACCGACTACGGCAAGCTCAAGGCCATGGTCGACGCCGGCAACGTCACCTGGGATGTCGTCGACGTGGAGATGGATTTCGCCATCAAGGCCGCCAAGGACGGACTGCTCGAGCCGATCGACTATGCGGTCGTGCCCAAGACCGATCTCGACCCGCGCTTCAGCAATGAGCATGCCGTCGGCAGCTTCTACTATTCCTTCGTGCTCGCCTGGAACAAGGGCGCCGTCCCGGGCGAACCGGCCGGCTGGGCCGACATGTTCGACACCAAGAAGTTTCCCGGCAAGCGGACCTTCTACAAATGGTCGGCGCCGGGCGTGATCGAGATCGCTCTGCTGGCCGACGGCGTGCCGGCGGACAAGCTCTATCCGCTCGACCTCGACCGTGCCTTCAAGAAGCTCGACACCATCAAGTCCGACATCGTCTGGTGGGGCGGCGGCGCCGAGTCGCAGCAGTTGATCGCCTCCGGCGAGGCCGCCTTCGGGCAATTGTGGAACGGGCGCGTCTTCGCCCTTCAGCAGGACGGCACCGATGTCGGCGTCTCCTGGAACCAGAACCTCACCGCCGCCGACGTGCTCGTCGTGCCGAAGGGTACCAAGAACAAGGCCAGCGCGATGAAGTTCCTTGCCGCCGCCACCAGCCCGACCGGCCAAGCGAAATTCGCCGAAGCAAGCGGCTATGCGCCCATCAACACCAAGGCCAAGGCGGAGATGCCGGCCGATTCCGTCAAGGCCCTGCCAGATGCCCATGTCGAGGGCCAGATCAACCTGGACATGAACTACTGGGCCGAGCATCGCGACGAGATCGCGACGCGCTGGTATGCCTGGCAGACCAAGTAACGCCGTTGCAGACCGACGGGGCGCGGCTTGCGCGCCCCGTTTCGAGACAGGACCGCTCGATGCAAGGAAATTCTCCTAGACGCGGCTCGATCGTCGGCCTGCCGACCGGCAGTGGCAGCGCCTTGCCGGCCCTGCTCCTGGTCGGGCTGTTCTTTATCGTGCCGGTGGTCGCCCTGCTGCTGCGCAGCGTCACCGATCCCGAACCGGGCTTACAGAACTACGCGGCGCTGTTCGGCAGCGGCACCTATGTGCGGGTGTTCCTCAACACCTTTCTGGTTGCATCGGTCGTAACCGCCGTCACCATCCTGGTGGCGTTCCCCGTCGCCTGGATGCTGGCGATCATGCCGCCCGCCCTGGGCTCGATCGTCTTCGGCATCATCATCCTGTCTATGTGGACGAACCTTCTTACCCGCACCTATGCGTGGATGGTGCTGCTGCAGCGCACCGGTGTCATTAACCGGGCACTGATGGGCCTGGGCATCATTCACGAACCGCTGCCGCTCATCAACAATCTGGCCGGCGTCACCATCGGCATGGTCTACATCATGCTGCCCTTCATGATCCTGCCGCTGGTCGGCACACTGAGGTCGATAGACCCGATGACGCTGCGCGCGGCAGCCCTTTGCGGCGCAAGCGCGTTCGAGGCCTTCCGCCGCATCCTCTTGCCGCTGTCGCTTCCCGGCGTCGCTGCTGGCGGCCTGATGGTCTTCGTCATGTCGCTTGGCTACTTCGTCACCCCGGCCCTGCTCGGTGGCACATCGAACATGATGCTGGCCGAGATGATCGCCCAGACGGTGCAGTCGCTGCTCAACTGGGGGCTCGGCAGTGCGGCCGCCTTTGTCCTGCTTGCCGTCACCATGGCGCTCTACGCGATCCAGTTTCGCCTGGTTGGGGCCAGGCGCGCCGGGGGAGGGACCTGACATGCTGCTCGACTATGAACGGCTCGGATGGCTGCGGATGGTGCTTGGCGGCTTCACGGCGGCCGTCACGGCTTTCCTGCTGCTGCCGGTGGTCTTCATCGTGCTCCTGTCATTCGGCTCGTCGCGCTGGCTGGCCTTTCCGCCACCCGGCTGGACGCTGAAATGGTATCAGCAATTGCTGGGCGACCCGACCTGGATCGATGCCGCTCTGACCAGTGCCCGAATTGCCGCCATGGCCGCTATCCTCGCCGTCATCATCGGCCTGTTCGCCTCCTTCAGCCTGGTCAGGGGTGAGTTTCGCGGACGCCAGGTCCTGCGCGGCTTGCTGTTGACGCCGATGGTGCTGCCGGTGGTCGTTTTCGCCATCGCCATCTACGCCTTCTTCCTGCGCATCGGCCTTGCCGGCACCACGGTCGGCTTCGTCATCGCCCACACCATCTTGGCGCTGCCTTTCGCCATCATTCCGATCACGGCCGCGCTCGAGGGTTTTGACAAATCCATCGAGGACGCGGCCATCGTCTGCGGCGCCAGCCCGCTGCAGGCGAGGCTTAGGATCACCTTGCCGTCGATCAGGATCGGCATCTTCTCGGCGGCGATCTTCTCTTTCCTGGCCTCATGGGACGAGGTCGTGGTGGCGATCTTCATGGCGAGCCCGAGCTTGCAAACCTTGCCGGTGAAAATCTGGGGCAGCCTGCGCGCCGACCTCAGCCCGGTCGTCGCCGCCGCCTCCAGCCTGCTTGTCGGCTTGACCTTGTGCCTGATGATCGTGACCGCACTCCTTCGCAGAAAATTGACCAGATGATCCCTCCCTTCCTGTCCATACGCGCAGTAAGAAAGACGTTCGGTGCCTTCGTCGCCGTCCACGACGTCACCGTCGATGTGCCCAAGGGCGAGTTCCTGACGTTCCTCGGCCCGTCGGGCTCCGGCAAGTCGACCACGCTGTACGCCATCGCCGGTTTCCAGGATCCGAGCTCGGGCGATGTGCTCCTGGAGGACAGATCGCTGCTTTCGGTGCCGTCGCACAAGCGCAACATCGGTATGGTGTTCCAGCGCTACACCCTTTTTCCGCATCTGAGCGTCGCCGAGAACGTCGCCTTTCCGCTGCGCGTGCGCCGCCGGCCCGACGGTGAGGTCAAGCGCAAGGTTGCCGACATGCTGGCGCTGGTGCGCCTCGAAAACTTCGCCGACCGCCATCCGGGCGCGCTGTCTGGCGGCCAGCAGCAGCGCGTGGCGCTTGCACGCGCGCTGGCCTACGACCCACCGATCCTCTTGATGGACGAACCGCTGTCGGCACTCGACAAGAAGTTGCGCCAGGAGATCCAGGCCGAGATCCGCCGCATCCACCGCGAGACAGGCGTCACGATCCTCTATGTCACGCATGACCAGGAGGAGGCGCTGCATCTTTCGGATCGCATCGCTCTGTTCAGGGAAGGCCGTATCGAACAGATCGGCACCGGTGAGGATCTTTACCTCCGGCCGGCGAGCGAGTTTGTCGCCGGCTTCATCGGCAACTCGAATTTCCTGCCGGCCGAGCATCTGCTAACCGCAGGTAGCGCGTCGACGGTCCGCCTGGCCGACGGCTCGATCGTGACCGGCGTAAAGACGACAACATCCTTTGGTCAAGGTCAAAAGGTGCGCCTGATGGTACGCCCCGAAGCCTTCCGCCTGACGCCCGGGCCAGCGAGCGCAGCACTCGGCGTCGAGATCGTCGATACCGCCTTCTTCGGCGACCGCCGGCGCATCGTGGCGCGCACGGCGGCCGGAGAAGATATCGACGTCAGGCCAACCTCCGATGCAGAGGAAGCGGACAGCGCCATCGCACCGGGTCAACGCATTTTCTTCGATCCTGCCTCGGCATTCCTGTTCCCTGGCTAGGGCTTGGATTGCGCCCTGTCAGGTCGATTCCATTGCGGCATGAAAGTCCGCTTGTGAAAATTCGTGCTTAGAAGCTGACAGTCCCCTTTCGGCCCCTTTTCAGTCGTTCAATGTCACCTGTGCGGATGGCCGCACCTAGTGCAAAAAGCAAGCGGGACGTCGGCGATGAGATTTAGACGATCGCTCGAAGCTGCGCGTTGTTCGCTATTGCCGTTTGGCCAAGCGCACGCCAGCGCCACCGCCGTTTTCCGAAATGAACTCGATGCCCGCCCTTTCCAGGGCACCACGGATCGCATTCCGATTTGCTATTGTGATTGGAGGGACGCCATCCGCAGCTTCTGCGCGCCTAACTGTGGCTACTCCCACGCTCGCCGCATCGGCCAAATCTTCGGCACTCCAACGTATTAATCCTCGCGCTCCTCTGATCTGGGCGCCCATAATTTCTTTCATATCATCTAATTTCAAGTTGATCACTTATGGCTCATGTGATATGAAATCGCTCACATAGTTTTTCTGCTTCCAAAGTTTCATAGGAGCAGGGGCTCACATTTGGACTCGGCTGAGGACGTGCGTCGGGGAGTCATCCCAGCCTGACCACAACCAAGCTTCAGGAAACTCGGATCATGGCTGATTCCGACAATACCACGACTTTGCCTCTCGTCACCCGCCGGAGGGTAGTTGTGGCGGTTGCAGCTGCGAGAACCTGTCCTTCCGCCAACGGGACATTCAAGCCTGAGGATCTAAGAGCCGAACACCTTCACCCTTTTGACCAGCGGATAAGAATTCGACACCCGCCTTTATCAGGGCCGCCTCAATGGCCTGCAAAGTGCTGATCCGGGAATCTACCTTGCCGTTTTCCAACCGGGTCAGAGCGTTCAGCGACACGATTGCCTTGTCCGCAAGCTCCTGCTGCGACCAACCAAGCAAAGCTCGTGCGGCTCGAATCTGTCGTGGACTGACCATGAGGCCACAATCGGCAGGCAGATTTTCTTTGCCACCAATAGGGTCATTTTGCACCCCATAAGGTATATAAAATGGCGAGTCGACCTGCAGATCACATCGGTGCGGAGAGCCCGGCGCGTGGCGACAGACTCTCTGTCCGGCTGACTAATGGAGGATCGAAAGGCCTTGTTGAAACCGCAACGCTCAGTCCTCCTTCGGACGGGGCCGAAGCCGAAGATCGAAAGCGACCCGCATCCCGCCGATCAGCATGTCGGCAGGCAGATTGCGACGGTTCGCGTCCAATCGGACGTATCGCAAGCCCAGCTTGCCCGATCCATCGGCATCAGTTTCCAGCAGCTGCAGAAATACGAGAACGCGCGCAATCGCGTGAGCGCGTCGATGCTCTACGAGATCGCCAGTTCGCTCGGCGTTCCTGTCGGCCGCTTCTTTGAAGGCCTGCCGGGAAACGATGAAACCCGCGTCGAGGCGCGGCCCCTGCCGGTCGATGAGCGCCTGGATTTCATTGCCAGCGCGGAGGGTCGGCGACTGATTGAAGGGCTAGTGAAACTTCCGCCGCGTGTGCGCGGTCGCGTCTCGTCCCTGATCGCGGCGTTAGGAGAAGAACTGGCCCAGCTAGACACAAAGGCAGATAGCGAGACGGGCGGCGAGTCCCCGCCGGCGGAATGCAAGACGGTGTGAGCGGTCGGTCGGGCCGTCAGCCGAATTTTCGTGCAGCGGGCAGGGCGATGCGGCCGCAAGTCGGGGACACTTCGATTTCGACGCCGAACGCCCGCGATCGGGTCGCGAATCCCTCGAGGATGTCTCGCGCCGCGCTTCCAGCGACGGCGACGGGTACCAATCTGCCCGTTGCTGATCCGAGAGACTGAGCTTTCGCGCCGATCACGACGGGCAGGAGGTCTATTCCTGCGAGGTTTCCGCTCCCATCATAGCGGCAGGCCGCGACGATGCTTTGCCAGACTTCCGGTGGATCCCATTCGGTTTCCTTCGGGTGGACGTGGAAAAGGAAATTTCCGAGGCCGTAGAAGATCGGCGAGCCATTGTAGATTTCCACTGCCTGCAGCACCGGAGCACCGTGGCTGACGAACAGGTTGGCGCCGGCGTCGATGCACATCCTGGCAAAGACCTGCACCCAGCGCGGCACGTTCTGCCAACCTGGTTCCCAATGATGGTGGTGCAGATAGGCAATGACGAAATCGCCTTGTGCCGCGGCGTGCCGGATGGCGGACAGATGGATGGCTGCGCTCTGCTGGTCGACTTCGATGAGGCGGCCGAAATCGGCGGCTTGCGTGAACACGGTGCCGTAGAAATTGATCTCCTTGCCGGCTGCCACCTCTACCGGGTCCTCCGGTTGCGCATAGTTGGCCAGTTCAAACGGGGAGCTTTGCAAATGGGCGCCCAGCCTTGCCAGTCTGCTGAAATGTCCGTCCGGCACCCCCATCTTGCGAACGGTGCTCAGGCGATTGACGCCCGGCCGAGCCGGCCGGAAGGCCGTACGGTCTTCGGCATACATGTTGGTCGGGCCAGGGCCTGCATCCATCGCAAGAAGTGCGACCTCGCGCGCGCCCAGCTGGCGGCGGCCCGGTTTCCTCGCATCCGTCTCGTCGGCCCCGATGCCGGCATGGAGGAAGCCCCGCGCTTCCACCTCCTCCAGCGTCGACAGGATGCCGCCAACGCCGAGATCGAAGGCGTGGTTGTTTGCGAGCGCAAGCGCGTTGAAACCGTTCGCCTGCAATGCGTCGAGCACTTCAGCCCTGGAATATCCGAAGTATTTGCCCTTGGTCGGCCACCCGCCGTGCTTGCCCAGGATCGTCGACTCGAAGTTGGTGAAGACGACGTCGCCTTGTCGCAGGAAGTCCGTAACCGCGATGAAGCGTTCGTCTTTGATGTCACGGATATCGTGCTTGATCAGGGATTGGCCGGTAACGACCGCGCAGAACTGGTCTTTCATGGGGCTCGCCTTGAAGGAGGGGAGGGCGCTGGCATTCCGGCCGGCGCCACGTCAATGTCGAAGTCGGTTGCTGCCTATTGCGCGACTGCAGGCGAGATATCGCTTTTGAACCATTTCAGGCTCAGCGCCTTGATCGTCCCATCCTTGGTGGCCGCGTCGATGGCCGCGTTGAACCTGGCGAGCAACTCCGTATCGTCTTTGCGCAGACCTGCGCCGACGCCCGGCCCCCAGAGCCCGCCATTCAGTTCAGGGCCGAAAAACACCACATCCGAACCGGAAGGCGTCTCCAGGAAATCCCGCCAGGTGAAGTAGTCGGCGAGACCGCCGTCGATGCGACCCGCGGCAAGATCGAGCTTCATGTTGTCCTGGCTGTCATAACTGCGGATGGTCACGACATCGCCCAGCATTTCCTTCACGACCGCTTCCGAATTTGACGAGCGCAGGGCCCCGATCGCCTTGCCGGCGAGTGTCGATCTGAGGCGTTCAATGGTCGCCTTCTCCTTGTCCCCGATAGTCGAGAGGTTGACCTTCTGCTTGATGTCGCCAGGATCGAGACCCAGGTTCTTGCGCACAACGAACTGGTTGAAGCCGGTGGCGTAGGGAACGGAGAATGCGATCTTCTGCTTGCGCTTTTCCGTGATCGCCATGCCGGACATGATGACGTCGAACTTGCCGACAAGCAGTGCCGGGATGATCCCGTCCCAATCCTGCGGGACAAAGGTACATTTGATCTCGATGCGACGGCACAGCTCCTGTCCAACATCGATATCGTAACCGTAGAGTTGACCGTTCGCGTCGGTGCTGTCCCAAGGCGGCGAGGCGCCTTCGGAGGCGATCGAAATGACGCGCTCGCTTTCGGCGCTCGCCGGGAATGCCGACATCAGGGATGCGATAGAAACAGCAATAGCCAGGGGTATGCGCATGATGCACCTCTTCGTTGGTTTGGATAGGAAGGGCTGCCAAAAACCCGCAGGTCAGGGCAGGGGCGTCGTGATCTCTGGGTCAGGTAGGGCGGGGCGCAATCGCGCCTTTCGTCGACGCACCGGATGGCCGTCCGTCGACAGCCGCCGTTCCAGGAATTGGATCGCCTTTACGGAAATCGATGTCAGCGATAGATAGATCGCTCCGGCGACGATGAAGATCTCGTAGGGCGCGAACGTCGTCGAAACCATCTGTCTCGCCATGCCGGTGATTTCGAGCAGCGTAACGGTGCTCGCCAGGGACGAACCCTTGATCATCCCGACGATCTCGTTCCCATAAGCCGGAAGCGAAATCCTGAAAGCGATCGGGAAGGTGACCAGGCGAGCGATCTGCAAGCGTTTCAAGCCGAGAGACGTGGCCGCCTCGGTGACACCCTTAGGTACGGACTGGAGACCCCGGCACAGGATCTCGGTGGTGTGTGCCGCGCTGTTCAGCGAGAATGTCAAAAGGGCGCACCAGAAAGGATCGCGCAGGATGACCCAGAAGATGCTGGCTCGCACCGCCTCGATCTGAGCGAGGCCATAATAGAGCAGGAAGAGTTGAACCAGCATCGGCGTGCCGCGTATGACATAGGTGTATGCCAGCACCGAGAGCGAGAGGCCGGGACGTCCGAACGCGCGGATGAAGGCCAGCGGCACGGACAGAAGAAATCCGGCAGTCAGTGACAAGACCGTCAGGGTCAATGTGAGACCAACACCGGAAGGCAGGACAACCAGTGCGTCAAACATCAGGCCGAGGTTCATGGTCGCTCCCTCCTACCGGCCGAGGGCCGGATAACGTCGCTCAGCCAGCCGGATCGACAGCAGCGTGACGGTGGTCAGCGAGAGGTAGAGAGCGGCGGCGGCAAGGTAAAAGGTCAATGGTGCGCGCAAGGATCCGGCCCCCACATACGCAACGCGCATGATGTCGGTCAGACCGACGATGGAGACCAGCGCGGTATCCTTGAAGAGCGAGATCCAGAGATTGCCATAGGCCGGCAGCGCCAGCCGCAGCATCTGCGGTCCGATGATGAACACCCAGCGCTGCCAGGCGTTCAGCCCAAGCGACTTTGCCGCTTCGGTTTGACCCGCGGGTACCGCCGCAATCGCGCCGCGAAACACTTCGGTCGCATAGCCGCTGAAGACGACCGAGAGCGCGATAACGCCTGCGGTGAATGCGTTCACCTCCACGTACCGGCCGGCGATCTTGCTGGCAAGGGTCGTTCCGCCGAAGTAGATGAGCAGGATAATGAGAAGTTCTGGCACACCACGGACAACCGTCGTGTAGGCCGTCACGACGCTGTTGAGGCGCGGCTGTGCCGTGCCCTTCGAAATGGCCAGAAACAGCCCGAATGCCGTACCCAGGCAGCCGCTGACAAGAGCCAGGCTTATGGTCACGGTGAGTGCGACAACAAACTGAGTAGTAAAACCACCCATGGGGCGCTTTCCTCGACTCGCAATACCGCAGGATACGCCGGCCCTTTGTCGCGCGGACTCAGACGTATAACCCAAGGTTGCGAATTGTTATATTGGTAATTTGGAGTTAATTTGAGATATTAGTTCATTCTATCGCTTGAAATTGCGCACTCAATCTATAATTTTTATTATTTTATCTATAACGCACCGTTATATACTGAGGAGGTTCGTTGCTTCCCAGGTTGGCGTTATCTCCTTCCCGGGTGGCGTTATCAGGGAAAGGAGCGCAGGGAATGGAGTTGCTGCAGAGCGACCTGAAGCTCCGTCAACTGAAGGTCTTCCGAGAGGTGTTGCGGGCCGGTTCGACAAGGCGAGCGGCGGCAGCGCTCGGGATAAGCCAGCCGGCCGTCAGTCAACATGTGAAGCAACTCGAGACCACGCTCGGCATCACACTCTTCAAGAGATCAGCCAACCGCATCGTCCCCTTGCAGGAAGCCTGGGAACTCCTGCGAAACGTGGAACTTGCCCTGACGTCGCTGGATCGGCTGGAAGCGTCGATCTTCGCTATGAAGAACGAGGAAAAGCAGAGGATTGCGATTGCCGCGCCTTCTGTTTTCGGTTTCGTGACCTTGCCCAAGGTCGTGGCGATCATCCACTCAAAGACCGCCTCGAATGTCCGGTCACTTTCGGGAAGCTACGAGCAGATCGGCGAGCACATCCTGTCAGGGCGTGCCGAACTCGGAATCTCGAGGCTGCCCTTGGATCCAAATCTGTTTGAGTGGGCGCCGCTTGGGTCGGCACGAAACGTATGCATCTTTCATCCCGACCACCGTTTTTCAAAACAGACCTGTATCGATGCTCACGACCTGGCAGGCGAAACGATCGTTGACATCGATCCCCAGTTCGCCGCCCATCAAATGAACTTCAATGCCTTACGCTTCGCCGGCGTTGAGCCGGACATACTGGTAGAATTCGATTGCAACGGTCACGAAGCCGGATACGTCTCGGCTGGCCTAGGCATTTCGATAACCAATGAGATCATTGCGCGTGAGTACGCGGCGTTTCACTTGGGAATAAGGCCAGTGGAGCCGTCCGCGCTCTATCACTACGTTGCGATTTGGCAGAAGGGCCGGACCTTTTCCAGCGTATTGAATGTCTCGCTCGAGGCGATCATCGCTGCGTTTTCCACGGAGCCGCCTGCGGTTTCCTTTGGAAGCGCCAATTTATTGGCGGTCGGCTAGGCTGCCCTCGCAGCTCTTGACCGTGTGCAGGGTTTCCGGCTGAGATGCGTATGTCAACGCAACATCTTCCAATCCTTGCGACCCGTGACAACATCGCTCAATCCATCCTGGATTCGTCGTTGTCCTCCCAGCAACGGCGGATGTCTGGCAATGTGGTATTAACCGATTGCTTGCCGCAACTCCGCATGTGGCGGTGTTTGTTGAAGCCTCGCCGCGATCACATGAAGTTGCTCCGGCCTCAAGTGGGTATACCGGCGGAGCATCTTCCAATCCTTGTGCCCGGTGACCATGGCGACCTGCTCGATGGTGAAGCCAGCTTCGAACAGGCGGCTTGTGCCTTCGTGACGCAGGTCGTGAAAGTGCAGATCCTCGATCTCAAGTTCATGACAGGCACGTCGGAAGGCGGTTCCGGCCGACTTCCCATTGTAGGGGAAGATGCGTCCCTTTCCCTCAGTGGAGAAACGCTGCTCTTCGAGGATCGCGCGGGCGTCGTAACCACTCACATCGAGGAGCGGGATACGCATGTGATTGCCCTTTTTGTGGCGTGGGTCCTTGCGATCTCGTATCAGCAGGGTGTTGTTGCGGTCGTTCAGGTCCTCCCACGTGGCGTTGCAGATTTCCCCGAGCCGCATGGCGGTGGCGATCGCAAAGCGGATGATCTTGTCGACGGGGATAATCTGGAAGTTGTTTTCTCTGAAGTACCGGATCAGGGCCTCTATCTCGCCAAGTGTCGGTCGCCGATCGCGTTCGTTGCCCTTGCCAACAAGACCCAAGCGGGCGAGGGCGACACGACCAAGTTCCACCGGCTCCGCTGAATAAGGCAGTCCATGCACAGCCGCGCCGTGCACCAGCAATGTCCGGATGTATCCGATGTCTATTCCAACGGTGACAGGTCCGGCGCCTTCCTCGGCTCGTTCCTTGCCGAACTTTATGACCTGTTCGCGACTGAGATCCGCGATGTTGAGCCTTCCGAGCCTGGCTCGTAGCAGGTCCAGGCTGAATGCCTTCGAACGCCCGATCAACTTGCCAACTTCCGTCATATCGGCGATATGCAGGTCGATCAGGTCGGAGACCGTTTTGATCCCGTCCTTGTGCTTGGGAGCAGGCTTCTGACCCAGGTCGATTTCTCGCTCAATTCGGCGCGCCCACATCTCGGCGTCCTTGCGGAACGAGAAGCTGGTGCTGAGGTAGTGGCCCTTGCAGCGAACCTGCACACGCCACTTGCCGGAAGCCAACTTGTTGATGGATGCCATGGGTGGTCTCTTTTTCGTGCACGCTGTGTGCACAGGGAGGGGTACAAAATGCGAAAACTGACGGATATCGTGTCGTACAAACGGCGAACGTGTGCACGTTTTAAGGCCCTGAAAATACGAGAAAAAGCGTGATAAATCAAGACCATAGGATTTCCGTTGCGCCTATGATGGATTGGACCGACCGGCATTGCCGGTTCTTCCACCGCCAGTTGACGCGGCGTGCGCTGCTCTACACCGAAATGGTGGTGGCGGACGCCGTCATCCATGGTACGCGCGAGCGGCTGCTTGGTTTTGACGAGACCGAACATCCGGTGGCACTGCAACTCGGTGGCTCCGATGCGCAAAAGCTGGCTGAGGCGGCGCGCATCGGCGAGGGCTTCGGTTACGACGAGATCAATCTCAATGTCGGCTGTCCGTCCGACCGCGTCCAGTCCGGCACGTTCGGCGCCTGCCTGATGAAAGTGCCTGACCTCGTCGCCAATTGTGTGGCGGCGATGAAGGCGGCGGTGAAAATCCCGGTGACGGTCAAATGCCGCATCGGCGTCGACGAGCAGGATCCGGAGCCCGCGCTCGACGCGCTGGCCGACGGCGTTTTCGCGGCCGGCGCCGACGCGCTGTGGGTGCATGCGCGCAAGGCTTGGCTGGAGGGTCTGAGCCCGAAGGAAAATCGCGACATCCCGCCGCTCGACTATGACAGGGTCTATCGCCTCAAGGCTAGAAAATCGAACAAATTCATTGGCATCAATGGCGGCGTTCAATCGCTCGAAGAGGCGGCTCGCCACCTCGATCATGTCGATGGCGCCATGCTTGGCCGCGCCGCCTACCACACGCCAGGCATCCTGGCCGGCGTCGACGCGGCATTCTACGGCGACAAGGCCGGCGCCTACGATTTTGCCGCGCTGATCGACACGATGGCCGACTACGCCGCGCGGCATATCGAGCAGGGCGGGCGGCTCGGCCACGTCACCCGCCACATGGTCGGGCTGTTCCACGGCCTGCCGGGCGCGCGCCGCTTCCGGCAGATACTGTCCACCGACGCGACGAAACCCGGCGCCGGACCGGATGTGCTGAAGGCAGCGTTCGCTGCCGTCGATTTCGACCGTGTTGAAAAGGCCGCTTAGGCAGTTCAGTCGCGCAGAATCATCCGGTCGCCGCGCACGTCGAAACCCGACAGGGAACCGATGAAGTTCATGCCGAGCAGGCTCTGGCTGAGCGCGCCGGGCGCGGCGACCATCACCTGCATGTTCTTGCGCACGATGCCGCCGATCGCCAGTTCGTCGGTGCGCACCGAAGCGGCGCGTGCCATGCCATTGGCGGTCGAGACCGGGACGGTGAAGCTCAGCGCTGCCGGATTGAAGCCGGCCGCCTCCGCGTCTTCGGCGGTGAGCACTGTACTGGTCGCGCCGGTATCGACGACGGTGCGGATCGGCGCGCCGTTGATCGTGATGCGGGCCTCGAAATGGCCGCTGTCGGCCTTGTCCAGGGTCACGGTGGCATGGCCGTCCTCGACGCCGAGCGCCAGCGGGCTGCCGGGAACGAGGCCCGCCGTCACCCGGCTGGCGAAATCCTGCAACTCGTAGCGGTACTGGTAGCCGGCGACGAGCGCCAGCACGATCAGGGCCCACGTGCCGAGATTGCGGGCCATGACGCCGAGCGGCCTGCCGGACCGGACAAGGCCGGCGCTGACGAGCAAGCCGATCGCCCCCAGCCAGACCAGACGGCTGAAATCGTAATTCTCGATGCCGAACGTGCTGCCGGCGTCGTTGTTGATCATAAGCAGCACCAGCCCGAGGCCGATTGCCGCCATCACCATCCAGAACAGTCGGTTCATTGGACCTGCCGTTTCAAGAGAGGACGCCGCGCTCGCGCGCCATGCGGCTGCGGCGTGTTTCCCGGCGCGGCCGGCGCTCGACCGTTTCCAATCGGGCCGGCAACTCGGCCATGACGCTGCGGCGTAGCTCCGGCGTCATGCCCATCCAGGCGCCGATTTCATCACGCGTGCGGCCACAGCCGAAGCAGAAGCCGGTTTTCATGTCGATCGAACAGACCAGGATGCACGGGGATTCGATGGCCGTCATGACTTTCTCTTGCAGGTTCCGTCCGGAATCCCTCGTTCCATCTCCACATGGTGCAACGGCAAAGCCAATGCAAGCCCTTCGGAATGCGGCGCGGGCAACCGCTTTCGCGCCAATGTCGAGGGGAGTTGTGCCGGCCGGGCAAGGCGGTTATGCCGCTGATCAACCACAGGGGATGATCAGGACCGACATGACCAGCGCGCTGCCCTTCGACGATTTTCGCAATCTGCTGGCGAGCCTGCCGGCTGCCGATACAGTCGCGCAAAACAGGGTGCGCACCGTGTTTTCCAAGGCCGACAAGCCGAAAGCCTCGCTTGGCCGCATCGAGGACATCGCCGCCTGGCTTGCTGCCTGGAGCGGGCGCGCCCCGCCGGCGGTGAACCGGCCCCTGATGGCGATCTTCGCCGGCAACCATGGCGTGACCCGCCACGGCATCTCGCCGCGCCCTGTCGCTGCGACCGCAAACGCCGTTGAGCTGTGCGCTGCCGGCGGTGCGGCAATCAACCAGATCTGCGTCGCCAACAATCTTGGCCTCAAGGTGTTCGATCTGGCGCTGCACATTGCGACCGCCGACATCACCGAGGACGCCGCCCTCGACGAACGCGGCTGCGCCGCCACCATGGCCTTCGGGATGGAAGCCATCGCCGGTGGCGCCGATCTGATTTGCCTCGGCGATCTCGGCGTCGGCAACTCCACCGTTGCGGCGGCCTTGTGCGTGGCCCTGTTCGGCGGCAGCGGAGCCGACTGGGTCGGCCCCGGCTCCGGTGCCGACGCGGCCATGCAGGCGCGCAAGGCTGATGCAGCCGATGCAGCCGTCGCCTTCCATGGTGCGGCTCTGAAGGACCCGTTGGAAGCACTGCGCCGGGTCGGGGGCCGCGAGTTTGCGGCCATTGCCGGCGCCATCCTCGCCGCCCGGATGCAAAAAATCCCGGTGCTGCTCGACGGCTTCGCCGCGACCGCCGCCGCTGCCGTGCTGCATGCCGCCAACCCAGGTGCGCTCGACCATTGCCTGCTGGCCAGTCTGTCACCGGAGCCCGGCCAAAGGCTTGCCGCCGAGCGGCTCGGCCTCAGGCCGCTGTTCGATCTCGGCATCAGCCATGGCGAAGGGGTAGGGGCCGCCCTTGCCGCCGGTCTGGTCAAGGCGGCGGCGCTTACCAGTTCGGGCATGGCGGCGGCGGTCAAAGCCTAGAACAAGCTGTCAGCGTCGGCGAGCCGCCGCGACCGCCTTTGTCGGCAGCGCCGGCAGTTCCTCCATCACTCGGGCGAGCGGGAAGATGGCGATTGCCTCGGTGCCTTCGCGCAATTTCGACTGAAGTTCGAATTCGCCGCCATGCATGGCGAGCAGGCCCTGCACAATCGGCAGTCCGAGCCCGGTGCCCTGTTCGGCGCTCTTGATGGCGATCGAGCCCTGGCCGAAGGCCGACAGCACGATCGGGATTTCGTCTTCCGGTATGCCCGGCCCATTGTCCTTGACCGAAATGTACTGGCCGCCGCCCGCCGTCCAGCCGACGCGCACGCGAACTTCGCCGCCGGTGGCGGTGAATTTGATGGCATTGGACAGGAGGTTGAGCGTGATCTGCCGCACCGCGCGCTCGTCGGCGAACAGCCGCGGCAGGGCACTTTCGAAATCCTGGACGATGCGGATGTCCTTGTTGCGCGCCTTCAATTCCATCATGTGGCAGCAATCTTCGGCGATGTTGAGCAGCATCACCGGCTCTTCGTTGAGCTGATAGCGGCCGGCCTCGATGCGCGACAGATCGAGGATTTCGTTGATCAGGTCGAGCAGATGCTGGCCGGAATCGTGCACGTCGCGGGCGTAGTCGCGATAGGTCGGGTTGCTCATCGGCCCGAGCACCTCATTGGCCATCACCTCGGAAAAACCGAGAATGGCGTTGAGGGGCGTCCTCAGCTCATGGCTCATAGAAGCAAGGAAGCGCGACTTCGCCAGATTGGCGTCTTCGGCCCGCCGACGAGCTTCGTCCGACATCGATTTCGCTGTCTCCACCTCGGCGAGCAGCGCGTCCTTTTCGGAGCGGAAGGACAGAAGTATCAGCGACGAGCGGTTGAGATGGCGCGCGATATAGGCAAAGAACGGCAATGCCGCGACCAGCAGGGCGACCATGATCGTCCCGACCGGCACCCAAAATTTCGTTTCAGCATAGGCATAGACCGCCACCGGAACGACGAAGGTGGCAAGCAGAGAGCCACGCAAGGACGACGCCATGATAGCGGTCGCCGCCATGGCCAGCAGCAGCACCACCGCCTTGGCGGCCTGGAACTGGTCGATCTGGCAGGTGGCGCAGCCGAGCCATGCGAACCACGCCCAGCCGAGGCCGCACAGCGAATGTCCGATCAGGAATTCCCTGCGGGTGCGAACAGGATTGAGCTCGGCGGCTTCGGTGCGCTCGACGCGGCGCGCCATGAAGGCGACGATCGAATAGCAGATCAGGGTGAACAGCGCCCAGACGCTGATCTGTTTGTCCACACCGGCCAGCAGCCCGGCCGCCGCGAACGCCAACACCAGCAGTGGGATGATGGCTGCGCCGCGCACCATGGTCCCGGCATGCAGCTTCAGCAGCTCGCGGTCGAAGTCGAGATTGCCGACCTGCTGCGAAAGACGGTCGCGCGTCTTGCGCACCGCGCGCGCCACATCGCTGTTGCGGTGCGGTTTCCGGCGGTCCACAATGAATTTATCCGCTGTGTTCGAGCGTAGCAGAGGCATGGAAACTTCGATTTATGCGCGCAGCGATCTCAATTCGTTAAGCTACGTTCGAATGATTAAGAGACTGTTTGCCATATGAGCCGTTCGTGGTCGCCAAGGCCGCGCCGGCGATACCATCCGCCGCCGCCGCGAAGCCTGTGGCGCAAGCTGCTGGATTACGCGCTGACGGTCATTCTGCTCGGCCTGCTGATCCTGCTCGCCGCACGCCTCGACCGTTTCGAGACGCGCAAGGCGCAAGGGGCGGCGATCGTCAACGATGGCGATTCACTCACCCTTGGCACCGAACGTATCCGCATGCGCGGCATCGACGCTCCGGAATACCAGCAGATCTGCCGTAGGGATGGCGCAGACTACGCTTGCGGCAGGCTGGCACGCCAGGCGCTGGTGCGGCTGATATCAGGCAATCCGGTGACCTGCAGCGGCTGGCAGCGCGACCGCTACGGCCGCCTGCTCGGCGATTGTAAGGCCGGTGGCAAGGATCTCAACCGGGCCCAGGTTGAGGCCGGCTGGGCCATTGCCTATGGCGATTTCGACGCCGAGCAGGCCATTGCCCGCGCCGGCAAGGTTGGCATCTGGGCCGGCACTTTCGATGCGCCGCAAGAGTGGCGCGAAAGCCACCACGACGGCCCGCTCGAAAGAAAGCACGGCACGCTGGCTTCGGTCGGTGATGCCTTGCGAGAGATGTTTCGCTTCTGGTGACGAGCACTATAGTTGAAGGACCAGATCGGGAGGATAAGCATGAAACTGTTCGACGGCGGCCGCGCCCCCAACCCGCGGCGAGTACGGGTTTTCCTCGCCGAGAAGGGCATCGCAGTGCCGCTGGTGCCGGTCGACATGGGTGCGATGGGGCACAAGCAGGAACCGGTCAGGTCGCGCAACCCGCTGCAGCGGCTGCCGGTGCTCGAGCTCGACGACGGCACCATTCTCACCGAATCCGTCGCCATCTGCCGCTATTTCGAGGAACTGCATCCCGAACCGGCGCTGTTCGGGCAAGGCGCGCTCGGCAAGGCCAAGGTCGAGATGTGGCAAAGGCGCATGGAGTTCAATCTGCTCAGCTGCGTCGCCCAGGCTTTTCGCCACATCCATCCGGCGATGAAGGAATGGGAAATTCCGCAGATCCCCGAATGGGGCGAGGCCAACAAGGCGAAAGCGGTTGAATTCCTGAAACTGCTCGACCCCGAACTGGCAAACCGCGAATTCGCCGCCGGCGACGCCTATTCGATCGCCGATATCACCGGCATGATCGCCATGGATTTCATGAAACCGGCGCGCATCAAAGTGCCGGACGAGTGCACAAACGTGCTGCGCTGGTACAGTGCCGTCTCCAGTCGCCCGAGCGCTTCCGCCTGATGGAGGCGGAACTCGAACGCCTGACGGCAAAGGTCCGCGCCTGCCGCATCTGCGTCGACACTCCAGTCGGCAGGCCACTGCCGCACGAGCCGCGCCCGGTGCTGCTGCCATCATCCAGCGCCCGCATCCTGCTCGCCGGCCAGGCGCCAGGCACAAAGGTGCATTCGTCCGGCATGCCGTTCACCGACGCGTCCGGCGACCGCTTGCGAAGCTGGCTGGGCGTAACCAGCGAGGAATTCTACGACACGGAAAAATTCGCCATCGTGCCGATGGGGTTCTGCTTCCCCGGCCAGGACGCAAAGGGCGGCGACCTGCCGCCGCGCCGAGAATGCGCGCTGGCCTGGCGCGCGCCGCTGATGGCGCTGATGCCGCAGATCGACCTCGTCTTGACAATCGGCTCCTACGCGCAATCCTGGCATATGGGCGCCACGCGCCGGCCGTCGCTGACCGAAACCGTGAAGGACTGGCGCACCATCTGGGATGCGCCGGCCAGCCTGAAAGTGCTGCCGCTGCCACACCCGTCATGGCGCAACTCAGGATGGCTGAAGCAGAATCCATGGTTTGAAATGGATTTGCTGCCGTTTCTGAGATCGGAAATCCGCTATCGCATAGATTAGACTTTAAGCAAGATATCACTCGCTTTTGTGCCATCCGGCAGAATTTCTTTCTTGTGAAAGGTCGAAATAAGAGGGAGTATAGCCAATCTATTCCCAAAGCGCGTCGCGCCCGAGGGAACGCGGCCTGCACCAGGAGCACCTTAATGGATCGCCTCGACAGAAAAATTCTCCGCCTCCTGCAGGAGGACGCGACGCTCGCGGTTGCCGATGTCGCCAAGAAAGTCGGCCTGTCGACGACGCCGTGCTGGCGCCGCATCCAGAAGCTGGAGGAAGAGGGCGTCATCAAGCGGCGCGTCGCCATCCTCGACCACGAAAAGGTCAATGTGCGCGTCACCGCCTTCGTGTCGATCCGCACCAATTCGCACAGCCATGAATGGCTGCGGCGTTTCTCGGAAGTCATCCAGGAATTTCCCGAAGTGGTCGAATTCTACCGCATGAGCGGCGACGTCGACTATCTCCTGCGCGTCGTGGTGCCCGACATCGCCGCGTATGACGCCTTCTACAAGCGGCTGATCGCCAAGATCGAGATCCGCGACGTATCGTCGTCCTTCGCCATGGAGCAGATCAAGTACACGACCGAAATGCCGCTCGACTACATGCTGCTGGACAAGGAATCCGGCGCCAACGCGGCCTGAGCGCGGTTGTCCGTGACTGGGCGGTGACGCTGCACAGCAGGCGGCGCTTAGTCTTTCTTTTTGTTGAGGAAACTCCAGGGCGAGTTGACCGGCAGCGTGATCGTGTCCGGCACCGTGTCGACTGCCACCACATCGGCTTTGCGTACGGTGTAGCCGGACTGGATGATGCTGACGCCGTCGAGAATGAACAACTGGCTCTTCTCCAAGCCGGGCCGCAAGGCGCCGGTCACGGCAACCGACTCATAGGACTGCGACATCTTGTAGGGACGGGCCGGCGTCACCAGCACGATCTGGTTGGGCGGCGGCGTCGGCATGTGGCTGCAAGCGCCTGTCCACGGCACCAGCAGGAATTGGTAGACGAGATCGCCATCACGGTCGACCGGCAATGCGTAGCCGGCTAATTGTACTATCTTGTCTTGCAGGTTGAGCGACAATGTCTCGCCACGATCGGGCAGTTTTGCCGCAATCATCGGCAGGCCGGCATCTTCGGCCACCGCCTGCGTCGCAGGACGCAGATCTTTCCAGAAGATGTGCGCGGTTTGGCCTGAGGCGTTGGTAGCGGTGAACACCAACAACGCGGCTGCAAGCGCCAAGGTCGATTTGAGAGGACTGCTCATCGGCCGCTTCCTTTGTGCAGGAGTAAAGACGCCGCGGCCGATCGCGTCAACGCTCGAGCCGCATCACATGTCTGCGAGAGCCGGCCATGCCGACCTCATGGAACCCGCGAGCGATGAACATGTCGCGAAACCCCATGAAACGGTAGCTCGGCGATGCCTCGCCGACCGGGTAGGCCTCGATCACGCCGGCGCCCTTGGCAAAGGCGTGATCTATGGCAGCGTCAAGCAGCGCGGCCGCCAGCCCGCCGCCGCGCAGCGCCCTTGGCACATAGAAGCAGACGATCGACCAGATGCCGGTCTCGTCATCGTCCTATTGCGACGTCAGCTTCCGATATGTCTGGCGCGGCGCGACCGAGCACCAGCCGACGGTCTTGCCGTCAATCTGGGCCAAGATTCCGACCGGCGTGCCGGCCTCGACAAGCGCCATCATGGCCCGTTTCAACTCGGCGTGCTGAACATGCTCGCGGCGGCCGGGCAGGGGCCGCCAGGCCATGCACCAGCAATACTTCGGACGCCCTTGCGCTTCGAAGAGGCCTTCGAAATCGGCGCGCGTCTGCCGCGTCACCTCGGTGAACCGGACGTTGGCCAGGTCAGCCTTTTCTGGGGGCGATCCGCTCGATGATCTTGGCATTGGTGAGTTCCCGTACGGCGTCCTTGCCAATCCAGCGAGCCGTCTTGTCGGTCTACTGGGCCAGCCGTTCGGCCACGGCAAGGGCAGCACCGTGCATCTCCAACGATCGCTTGCCGATCGAACGAAGCGCCCAGTTTGCCGCCTTCTTCACGAAATTGCGGCTGTCGGCGGCATGCGCTTCGATGATCGGCAGGAAGCCGAGGAAAGTCGCCACCGGCTCCTGCTTCCGGTGCACGACGGACCACGCCATCATCGCAAAGGCCGTGCGTCGAACGAACTCGCGCTCGTCCGCCGCGAACTCTTCAATCAGCTCCTTCCAGGCGTCCGTGTCGACGAAGAGATCGGAGACGCCGTCGACGATATCCCAGGAATCGAAGGACGCGGCCCATTGTCGTGCATCCGCGGCTGAGAAGCGCTTCGGGTCGGCCGTGACGGAAGCGATGAACTGCGCCTCCATGATGCCGGTCTGCCAAAGCTCGAAAGCACGCTCGTGGTTGCGCTTGATCTTTTTGGCGATCTGCCGCTGCATGCCATGCGAGATGCCGAGCGCGCGCTCGATCTTGATGCCGTAGCGCAGCATACCGCGGCGATTGTCCTCCGAGCCGATCGAGCGCAAATGGGCGACGATCTCATCGGCGCTCGATTGGGGCGAAAGCTCGGCCATTGCGAACGCCTATTTTTCCAGGCGCGCCAGCAGGGACGAGGTGTCCCAGCGCTTGCCGCCCATCGCCTGCACATCCTTGTAGAACTGGTCGACAAGGGCGGTCACCGGCAGTCTCGCGCCATTGCGGTCGGCTTCATCGAGGCAGATGCCGAGATCCTTGCGCATCCAGTCGACGGCAAAGCCGAAATCATATTTACCGGCATTCATCGTCTTGTGGCGGTTCTCCATCTGCCAGGACCCGGCAGCGCCCTTGGAAATCACCTCGATGACCTTCTCGATGTCGAGCCCGGCCTTCTTGCCGAAATGGATGCCTTCGGCCAGTCCCTGAACCAGCCCGGCAATGGTGATCTGATTGATCATTTTCGTGAGCTGGCCGGCGCCCGACGGACCCATCAGCCCGACCATCCGGGCAAAGGCGTCGATGACCGGCCTGGCCTTGTCGAAGGCAGCCTGCTCGCCGCCGACCATCACCGTCAGCACGCCGTTCTCGGCGCCCGCCTGCCCGCCGGAAACCGGCGCGTCGAGGAAGGAAAAGCCGGCCTTTTCAGCGGCGTCGGCCAGTTCGCGCGCGACTTCGGCCGAGGCGGTGGTGTTGTCGATGAAAACGGAGCCTTTTTTTATCGCGGCGAAGGCGCCATCGGCCCCGGTCGTCACCGAGCGCAGATCGTCGTCATTGCCGACGCAGGAGAAGACGAAATCCTGGCCCTCTGCGGCCTCTGCCGGCGTCAAAGCAAGCTTGCCGCCATGCTGGGCAACCCATTGCTCGGCTTTCGCTGCGGTGCGGTTGTAGACGGTGACCTCATGGCCACCTTTGTTCCTGAGGTGCCCGGCCATGGGATAGCCCATCACGCCAAGACCGAGAAATGCCACAGATGCCATGGGTTTGCCCTTCAGATGAAAGCGAAATTGTCAGCGCAAGCTCTAGGCACTGCACACAATTCGTCAAGACGCGCATGAGCCGATCGACTGGTACAGCCGACCGCTCAGCGGATCAGATGAATGGTGATCCGTCGCTCGATCCATTCGACGCCGTGGCGCAGGATCTCGACCATCACCAGATAGACGATGGCGACCCAGACATAGGCCTGGAAGTCGAAGGACTTGGCGTAGGCGAGCTTCGCGTTGCCCATCAAATCATAGACGGTGATGATGGCAACGATGGCAGAGGCCTTGATCATCAAGACGAGCTCGTTGCCGTAGGGTCGGAGCGCCACGATAAACGCTTGCGGCAGGATGACCTTGCGCAGCGTCTGCAGCTTGTGCAGGCCGAGCGAAGCAGCGCCCTCCCATTGGCCCCTCGGAACACTCTCGATGGCGCCGCGCAGGATTTCGGCCTGGTAGGCGGCGGTGTTGAGCGCGAAGGCGAACACACCGCAATTGAAGGCGTCGCGGAAGAACCACCACAGCCCGACGGATTCGAGCTGCACCCGGAATGAGCCCAGGCCGTAATAGACGAGATAGACCTGGACCAGCAGCGGCGTGCCGCGGAAGAAGTAGACGTAGCAATAGGCCAGGACGGACAGATAGCGGTTCTTCGACATGCGGGCATAGGTGACGGGCAGCGAAAAAAGCGCGCCGAGCACCATCGAGATGGCCACCAGCGCAAGCGTGGTTCCCAAGCCCTGCAGATAGGCCGGCGCGTATCTGGCGAAGAATTCGCCATTCCAAGCGTAAACCAGATAGACGGCGATGCCGATGCCGAACAGGATCCAGAAGCCGACCAGCGCGTAGCCGACGATACGGGCCCGCGGCCAGCCTCGCGCCCGTGGTGGTGGCTTCTCGATGCCGACGGCGGCGCGCGTCACGACGCTCATCGTGCCTCCCTCCTCCCGAGCGAACGCAGGATGAAGCCGGTGGCGATCGACGACAGGATGGCAAGGATAAGGAACACCATCGCCGCGACGCTGTAGAACAGGAAGGAATGTTTGGTGACACGGGCCGCCACGCCGGCGTTGCGCAAGGTTTCAGCCAGATTGACGACCGACACCAGGGCCGTGTCCTTGAGCAGGCTCAGCCAGCAATTCTCAAGGCCGGGGAAGGCGATGCGCAGCAGCTGCGGCAGGATCACCTTGCGCATCGTCTGCCATTTCGACAGCCCGATCGCATAGCCGCCCTCATACTGGCCCTTCGGAATGGCGCGAAAGGCCGACAGGAAGACTTCGCTGGAATACGACGAAAAGATCAGCGACAGCACGATCATGCCGGCGAGGAAGCTGTCGACATCGACCGTCGCTTCCGGCCTGAACAGACGGATGACATACTGCAAGAGGATCGGCATGCCGAAGAAGAACAGGAAAAGCGTCACCAGTTCCGGCAGTCCGCGAAACACCGTGGTGTAGATGTTGGCAGCCACGCGAAGCGACGGCTCTTCGGATTGTTTTGCCCAGGCGACGAAAAAGCCGATCGTCAGGCCGATCGGCAGTGTCGCCAGCGCGAGCGCAATGGTGACCAGTGCGCCATAGGCAATATCGTCAATCCAGCCATCGGGTCCCCAAGTGAGAAGTATCCATATGTTCTGGCTTGGCATTGACGGGTCTTGTCTCCACTTCTGTCAGGCCAAGGCGGCAGCAGGAAATTTCCCCTGCCGCCTTGTTTCAGACGATCAGGACTCGGCGCCGAAGACGTCGAACTTGAAGTACTTGTCGTTGATTTCCTTGTACTTTCCGTTGGCGCGGATTGCGTCGATGGCGCTGTTCAACTTGTTGACCAGATCCGTCTCGCCCTTGCGCACGGCGATGCCGGCGCCCGGTCCAAAGATATCGACCGGCTGCGGCGAAGGCTGGCCGAGAATCTTGCAGCAGGCGCCATCAGGCGAATCCAGGAACTGTTGCAACACGACGATATCGTCCTCGATCGCGTCGAGACGGCCATTGGCGAGATCAGCCTGCTCTTCGGGGCTGCTCGGATAGCCCTTGACCGTGCTGTCCGTATAGGTTTTCGAGGCATAATTGAAATGCGTCGTGGTGGTTGCGACGCCGATGGTCTTGCCGGCCAGGTCTTCCTTGGTCACGCCCTTGAGGGTCGAATCCTTGGGTACCGCGATCGCCGACGGCGTGTTGTAGTATTTGTGGGTGAAGTCGACCTTCTCGGCGCGCTCCGGCGTGATCGACATCGAGGCGACGATGGCGTCGAACTTGCCGGCCTGCAGGGCCGGAATGATGCCGTCCCAATCCTGGGCGACGAAGGTGCACTTGACCTTCATCTCGTCGCAGAGCGCCTTGGCGATGTCGATGTCGAAGCCCACGAGCTGGCCGTCGGAGGTCAGGTTGTTGAATGGAGGGTAGGCGCCTTCGGTGCCGATTCTCAGGGTCGTTTCCTGAGCCTGGGCGACGCCGAGCGTCAGCAGCGCAGCCGATGCGGCGAGCGCGATACGCAGTGCAATACGCATGATAGTCCTCTCTTTATGGCTCCCGGCCGTCGTTCCGGAACGGCTCTGTGGGGCGGTGCTTTTGACCGCCCGCTGGCGCGATACTCCCACTGTTTTCGGGAGAAAAGCAACTGTAAAACCGTTGCTTGCGGGATTTGCGGGTCCAGCCAATGCTGACGCCGGGTTAATGCATGTCGCCCAAAAGTGTGCAGCGGTTTTGGGACAACGACATGCATAAATAAAACAACCTGAAGCGCGTCGCATGAGGCCGTTCGGCGCGACGCGCTCAGACAATGCAACGGCTGAAGAGGGCGGCTGAACCGGGCTCGGGCAGAGGCCTCAAGGTTTGAGGCCGGTCATGCGCTCGATGAAGTCGGCTATCCCTCCCGTGTCGTCGAGATCGAACACAGGCAGGCTTTCGCCGGCAACCGCGAAGTCTGCGGCGATCGCCACGATATGTCCGTCGTTCGCCGACAGCGGCGAACGGTCCTTGGCATCGAGGCGCCGGGTCTCGATCTTTTTGTGCGCCTCGCGCTTGTAGCCTTCGACCAGCACGATGTCGCATAGGGCCAGCCGCGACAGGACCGCCTCCAGCGTCGGCTCCTCCTCACCGCGCAATTCATGCATCAGCGCCCAGCGTTTGCCCGACACCACCGCGACCTCGGTGGCGCCCGCCTGGCGGTGGCGAAAGCTGTCGGCGCCAGGCTTGTCGATGTCGAACTCATGATGGGCGTGTTTGACCGTCGACACCGTCCAGCCGCGCCGGACGAGCTCTGTGACCAGCTTCTCGGTCAGTGTGGTCTTGCCGGAATTCTTCCAGCCGGTGATGCCGAAGATGTTCATGGGCCGATGCTCTGCAACAGACGCTCGGCCACCGCAAGGTCGTGCGGTGTGTTGATGTTGAAGAACGGGTCGATCTCGTCACTGCCGTGGGTCAGCAACGGAAATTCCACTTCGACACAGTCGTGCCGCTCGATGAAGGCGGAGACGCGCCTGTTGTCCTCGTCGATCAGGAAATGGCGCAAGGCCTCACGCAGCCCGAGCGGCCACAGCGCAAAGGTCGGATGCCGCCTGCCGCCGGAACTGGCAACAGCGATGGAGCCTGGTCGCTCGTCAACAGCCGCAGCCAGCCTCTCGACCAGGTCCACCGGCAGGAACGGCGTGTCGCCGGCGGCCGTCGCCAATGCCTTGAAAGCGGTATTCGCTGCCGCCCATTC
The DNA here is from genome assembly GCF_040323255.1 of Mesorhizobium sp. M0052. Classification (NCBI taxonomy): domain Bacteria; kingdom Pseudomonadati; phylum Pseudomonadota; class Alphaproteobacteria; order Hyphomicrobiales; family Phyllobacteriaceae; genus Mesorhizobium; species Mesorhizobium sp. M0052. The sequence goes on from NZ_JAMYUS010000005.1 coordinate 108,186, forward strand.
GAGGCCGGTGAGAATTCCGGCCAGCGGTCCGGCATAGCCTTCCACCGCATCGGCGAGAACCGGAAGACCGGCCGCGGCGAAGCGCGCCGGGTCACTATTGGCGCTGAGCGCCAGCGATCCGACCTGCGGCGCCAGGCGGGCAACGACATGGTCGAGAAGCGGACGCTCGCCAAGCGCTAGCAAAGTCTTGTCGCCGCCGCCCATGCGCCGTGACAGGCCTCCGGCCAGGATAATTCCTGCAATGTCTTGGCTCATGGCCAACCTATATGCCGTCCGGCGCCATGTCGGGTCCAGCGCTTTCGGCCGCCGGCTTCTGCCGGCCGACGACCCGTTCGCGATAGAGCGCGTAGAGGCCGGAGCCGATGATGATGGCGGAGCCAACGATCATCGGCAGGTCGGGGACATCGCCGAAGATGATGAGGCCAAGCAGCATCGACCAAAAGAGGGCGGTGTAGCGGAATGGCGCAATGAAGGAGATGTCGCCGGCCCGCATTGCCATGATGATGAACTGGTAGCCGATCAGCACCAGCACCGCCGCCAATGCCAAAAGTGCCGTGCCTTTGCCGGACATCGGCGTCCAGCCACCCATCGGCGACAGCAGCACGGCGCCAACGATGGTCATGGCGATTGCCGTTGCCGTCGACACCAGCAAGGTCGGGATAGCCCTCGGGATGCGCTTGGTGGCGAGGTCACGTACTGCGCAACAGGCGACGCTGACGAGTGCGTACAGCGAATAGATGCTGAAGCCTTCGAAGCCTGGCCGCACGATGATCAGCACGCCGCCAAAGCCGACCGCGATCGCCAGCCAGCGCCGCCAGCCGACCGCTTCGCTGAATACGAGTGCCGCCCCCATCGTCACCGCCAGCGGCAGCGCCTGCAGCACCGCCGAGACATTGGCGATCGGCAGATGCGCCAATGCGACAAGGAAGGCGACGGTGGCGCCGGCCTCGGCGACCACGCGAAGCGCCACCAGCGGCTGCAGCATCGAGCCCGGCCGTGCGAGCGCGCCTTGCTGCCAGGCGAGCAGGCCGACGAGCAGCGACGCAAAGGCGCCGCGCACCAGCATGACCTGCGCCATGTTCATCGATTCCGACGAGAACTTGGTGATGGCGTCGTTGAGGGTGAAGCCGATCATGGCCACCATCATGCACAGCGCGCCGCGAATGTTTGGGGAAAGAGGCAAGGGCGTTACCGGTTTTGCAAGAGCAATTCCAGGAAAAGTGTGAAACGGTTTTCCGTCCGGAATTGCGTGAAAACAAAGAATAAAGCGGTTCGACGTTTCGGCGAAACGGTGAACCGCTCAAGCCTGTAGCAGCCGGCGGCAAGACAGCAACGTCAAAGAAATAGGCCACGGATTTTCACCCGTGACCCATAGAAATCCCTGAGAGGGCTGGCCGATGACCGGCAGGCTCATTTCGGCGTCAGCACCTCGGTGCCGCTGCCGTTCTTGCCGGCGATGGTCCACAGGCCGTGCAGCGAGCCGTCATCTTCTACCTTGTAGACGACGAGACCGATTTCCTTGCCCATGACATAGCCGGCGGAGAAGGCATCGTCGTTGCGCATGCAGATGCCGTCCGACGATGATCCGCCCGTCTCCCAATGGATGGTGCAGGTGGTCTCGCTGGTCAGTGTGATGGTGGCTTCGCCGCCATATTTCGAGCCGTCGAAATTGGTGCCCGCAACGGTGTAGCTGCCACTGATGGACTGTGCTGCTGCCGGCGCGGCGGCAAACCCAAGCATTGCAAGAGAAAGTAAGAATGTGCGCATGTCGTATTCCCCCAAACCGAGCGACGAGCCGCTATAGGCCGAAATTTAGGGCGGAACGCGATGGCGGTAAATCGGGTTTGCAGCGTCGAGAGCGATTTATTCCCAGTGTTGCTCAGCCCCATGCAGGCTGTCGCCGATAGCGCCGACCAGTGGGTCGTACTTGGCCTTGAGCGAGGCGGGATATTCGATCCAGACTGTATGGATTGCATCCTCTTTTTCGAAGACGATTCGGGTATAGAAGATCTTGTCGCCTTTGGTGCCTGAGACCACTGCCCAGTTCTTACCGGTTTTGCTGTAAGTGACCTTTTCCCCAGAGTCAGGGTCGGCTTTTTCCTTTTCAACCAGATTGTCGGGCGTATCTTCCGTCAGCTTGTATCCGCCGTAACAGGACAAGCTCGCACCATCGGGGCTAGCCCATTTTCGACCGTCGCCATTGAGGGACTCAGGCATCGGCTTGCTGAAAATCTGGCTCGGGAACGTGCACACCGTGCCATAGCGCGCATTGATGTAGGTGAACGGCTTTGCGAGCGCCACTGTGGTCGCCAATGATAGGGCCACGACCAGCGCTGACAGCCCGGTTTGGCAAACACGCTGCATGGAAATCCCCCTCGCTTCCAACGGAAGCATTCTGCACCAATCGCGGAGAAAATCAGCCGCCGGTGACGCTCATATGTCTCGACACCGACGGGCGGCTGGTGCGGCGGTCGATGATGAAATCATGGCCTTTCGGCTTGCGGCCGATCGCTTCGTCGATGGCAGCAGCGACCAGCTCGTTGCCTTCCGAGGCACGCAACGGCGCGCGCAGGTCGGCGGCATCCTCCTGACCCAGGCACATATAGAGCGTGCCGGTGCAGGTCAGCCGCACGCGGTTGCAGCTTTCGCAGAAATTATGCGTCATCGGCGTGATGAAGCCCAGCCTGCCGCCGGTCTCTGCGACATGGACGTAGCGGGCCGGACCGCCGGTCTTGTAGGGGATGTCGCTCAGCGTGAACTGGCGCTCGAGCGAAGCGCGCAGCAGCGATAGCGGCAGATACTGGTCGGTCCGGTCGGCGTCGATCTCGCCCATCGGCATGGTTTCGATGACGGTCAAGTCCATGCCGCGGCCATGTGCCCAGCGCATCATCTCCGGCAGTTCGGCGTCGTTGAAGTCCTTCAGCGCAACGGCGTTGAGCTTCACCTTCAGCCCCGCCGCCTGCGCGGCATCGATGCCTTGCATGACCTTGCCGAGATGGCCCCAGCGGGTGATGGCGTGGAACTTGTCGGCATCGAGCGTGTCGAGCGAGACATTGATGCGCTCGACACCGCAATCGGCAAGCTCAGCGGCAAAGCGCGACAGCTGCGAGCCATTGGTGGTCAGCGTCAACTCTTCCAGCGCGCCGCTCTTCAAGTGCCGCGACAACTGGCGCACCAGATGCATGATGTTCTTGCGCACCAGCGGCTCGCCGCCGGTGAGGCGCAGTTTGCGCACGCCCTTTTCGATGAAGACGGTGCAGAGCCGGTCGAGTTCCTCGAGTGACAGCAGGTCCTTCTTGGGCAGGAACGCCATGTCCTCGGCCATGCAATAGGTGCAGCGGAAATCGCAGCGGTCGGTGACCGACACGCGCAAGTAGCTGATCGTGCGACCGAAGGGATCGATCATGTCCATGCGTTCAAGCATTCCCGTGGCTGCGAGTGGCGCCGTTATATACGGCTATGTGATACGATCCAACCCGCCATTCAAGATAGCCGCTCTCGATCTTTGGTGACATTCCCTGGCCGACATCCGGTGTCGGCCGGGTCCAAATGGCCTTTTCCGCTCGCGCGAAGCAGCGTAGGGAAGGGCGGATTGACGGGATGCAGAACAATGACGGCGCCGAAGGAACTCAGGGTCTCGAAGGACAGAAAACTGCTGTCCGTCACCTTTCCCGATCATCGGCCGTTCGAACTGCCGGCCGAACTGCTGCGCGTCGCTTCACCCTCGGCCGAGGTGCAGGGCCATTCGCCGGACCAGCGGGTGACGGTTCCCGGCAAGCGTAACGTTGCTATCCTGAAGATCGAGCCGGTCGGCAACTACGCCGTGCGCATCACCTTCGACGATTTCCACGACACCGGCATCTTCACCTGGAATTACCTGCACACGCTTGGCCACGAAAAGGACGCGCGCTGGAATGCCTATCTCGCCGAGCTCCAGGAGAAGGGACTGAGCCGCGACCGCTAGTTCGGCACTGTCGGCAAAACGTCATTGACTGGGGGTAACGCTGGCAACGGTTCGGAGACGGGAAAATGTCTGACATCACCACGGTCGAACAGCTCGAAGCCCTCTACGGCCTGCCCGGCGAAGCGTCGACGGTCAAGGAACTCGACCACGTCATTCCCGAATATGCCGCCTTCATCGAAGCCTCGCCTTTTGTCGCCCTGGCGACGAGCGGGCCGGAAGGGCTGGACTGTTCGCCGCGCGGCGATCTCGCCGGCTTTGTGCGCATGCATGACCCGAAAACGCTGATGATGCCGGACAGGCGCGGCAACAACCGCGCCGATTCGCTTAAGAACATCATCCGCGATCCTCGCGTCGCGCTGCTGTTTCTTGTGCCGGGTTCGGGCACGACGCTGCGCGTCAACGGCCGCGCCCGCATCACCACCGACGCCGCGCTTTGCGCCTCCTTCGCCGTCGAAGGCAAGCCGGCGCGCTCGGTCACCGTGGTCGATGTCGATTCGGTCTATTTCCAGTGCGCCCGCGCCATCGTTCGCTCGGAGCTGTGGAACCCGGCAAAGCACGTCGACCCGAAATCGCTGCCGACACCCGGAACAATCCTGGAAGTCACCAGCCGCAAGAATATCGATGCCGGTACTTACGACAAGGAATGGCCGGAGCGGGCGAAGAAGACGATGTGGTGAGGTGGGAGGCGCGTGGATCGAACGGCTCAGGTATCCTTCAGCACGTCATAGATCTTGCGCATCTGTTCGCCGATCATATCGCACTGTTCCGCTGTCGACTGGCTCATCGCCTTTTCGATCAGCGCCATATGCACCTTCAGCGCCTTCATCAAAAGCTCCGTGCCGGCCTCGGTAAGCGTCAGCCGCAGCACGCGCTTGTCCTTCTCATCGCCTTCGCGGCGCAGCAGGCCGCGCGCCTCGAGCTGCGGCAACAGCATGGTGATGTTGGAGCGGCCGACCAGCAGCTTGCGGGCGAGATCGTGCTGCGACATGCCGGGATGGCGATAGAGGTTCATCAGCACGTCGAGCTGCGCCGGCTTGAGATCCAGCGGCGCCAGCTTTACCGCCAGCGCACGCTCCAGCACATGGCAGGCGCGCGCCACCGCGACCCAGTTGCGAAAGCGCGGGTTGTCCCAGGGCAGCTCTTGTTTAATGTTCATGTTTGAACTATTATGTTCATGCTTGAACGGAATGGATGGATCGCCACTATGGCATCATTTGGACTGAAGGTCATCCGGGGCGTGTTCGGCGCGGCCGAGCTTGTGGCGCCGCGTCTGAGCGGGCGCGCGGCCTTCGAACTGTTCTGCCGCACGCCGAGCGTGAAGGCGCTCAGCGACGGCGAGCGGCGTGCGGTCGACCGCGCCGCCGGCTTCATGGCCGAGGCGCGCCATCATCGGCTGACGACCAAGGCCGGCTGCGTCATGGTGCACGAATTCCGGCCCGAGCCGGGCAGGGCGTCCGCCGGCACGGTGCTGGTGGTCCATGGCTGGCGTTCGCGCACGGAATATATGCGGGCGCTGATCGAAGGCTTTCGCGATGCGGGCTACCGGGTCGCCTCGCTCGACCTGCCGGGCCATGGCCAGTCGCTGGGCCGTCATCTCAATATGGTCAATGCGGTCGAGGCGGTCAGGGTCGCCAGCGAATGGTTCGGTCCGTTCAAGGCGATCGTCGGCCATTCCTTCGGTGGCGCCGTCGCCGCCAATGCCATTGCCGGTTCGATCAGGGGTATCCACCCAGTGGCGACCGAGCGGCTGGTGCTGGTGGCCGCGCCAAGTTCCCTGCCGGCGATCTTCGCCGACTTCAGCCGCATGCTCAACGTCGGCCCGCGTTCGCAAGTTTCCATGGCCGATCAGGTGAAAAGGTTGTCGGGCCGGCCGCTGCACGAATTCACCGGCGATCGCCAGCTGGCCGAAGCGCCGGTGCCGACTCTGGTCATCCACGCGCCGGACGACCGCGAAGTTCCGGCCGACCATGCCAGGCGCTACGCCGGCGCCGGCAGCCATGTGCGGCTGCACTGGGCCGATGGGCTCGGCCACCGTCGCATTCTCGCCGACAAAGGTGTCATCGAACGCGCTGTGACCTTTGTCAAAAACGAGCGCGAGCCGATACTGCATTGATTCAATCGGTGTATTGTCCGACACCGACAACGCCGGAGCGGTGAGCTAGCCCTTCTTCTTGCCGCCCGGCTCGACGGGCAATCCGGCCGCCTTCCAGGCGGTATAGCCGCCAAGGATGTGCTTGACCGGCGACAGCCCCATATCCTGCGCCGTCTTGGTGGCCAGCGCCGAGCGCCAGCCGCCGGCGCAAAAGAAGACGAAGCTCTTGCCCGAGGCAAAGAACGGCTTGTGGTAGGGGCTTTCGGGATCGATCCAGAATTCCAGCATGCCGCGAGTGACATGTTTGGCGCCGGGGATCTGGCCGTCCCGCTCGATCTCGCGTGGATCGCGCAGGTCGACGAAGATGGTGTCCTCGTCGTCGAGCAGCCCGGCCGCTTCCTCGGGCGAGACCACCTCGATCTCGGCATTGGCCTCGTCGAGCAACTCGCGATACCCTTTTTTCACGGATGATCCCTCCCGGCGCATTTCGCCGCCGACTGGATTTCCAGCACAAGCTCCGCGCTTTGTCACGCTGTTCCGACCAGCCCCTGCCACGCCGCCATCGCTCCGGCCACTGTGGCCATCAGCGCGTCGCACGAGGCGCCGTCGCGGGCCTGGATCGACATGCCGTGCTGGACCGTCGCATAGAAGGTCGCCGCCGCGTTGCTGTCGAAGCCCGCCGGCAATTCGCCTTCCGCCACACCGCGTTCCAGCCGTCTCAGCAAGAGGGTGTGGTTTTCGGCGCGGCGGCGGCGCAAATCATCGCAGATCGCGCCGCTGCTTGAATCCTGGTGCAGTGCGCCCAGCGCGATGAGACAGCCCTGCGGGCGGTCGTCCTGAGAGTACGCTTTTGCCGTCTGGCGCAGGAAATTCTCGATCGCCTGGCATGCCGTCGGCGCTTCGTCCAGCGCGCTCCAGATCTCGGTGCCTTCGTTGCGGGTGTAATACTCGGTCGCTTCCAGAAACAGCGCCTCCTTGCTGCCGAAGGCGGCATAGAGGCTGGGCGAGCTGATCCCCATCGCCGCGGTCAGGTCGGCGATCGAGGTGCCCTCATAGCCTTTGGCCCAGAACAGCTCCATCGCCTGCCGCAAGGCGGCGGTTCGATCGAAGGTGCGGGGACGGCCTCTTTCCGGCATGACGATCTTTTCTGTGTTGACCGATACATAATTCACTTGACGTCGCGAGGCAAGGTTGCCAGATTTATGTATCGATCGTTATATAAAGGAGCATGACATGTCAGCGAACGGATTGAACGGCAAGGCAGCACTCGTCACCGGCGGCAGCCGCGGCATTGGTGCTGCGATTGCCAAGCGGCTCGCGGCCGATGGCGCCGACGTCGCCATCACCTATGTCAACAGTGCGGCGCCGGCCCAAGCTGTCGTCGCCGAGATTATAGCGGCAGGTGGTCGCGCGATCGCCATCCAAGCCGACAATCGCGACGCTGCCGCCATCGAAAATTCGGTCACCGAGGCGGTGAATGCCTTCGGCCGGCTCGACATCCTGGTCAACAGCGCCGGCATCTGGCGCGCGGCGCCCATCGAACAGATGTCGCTGGCCGACTTTGACGAGACCATTGAGGTCAATCTGAGAGCGCCGTTCGTGGCCTCGAAGGCGGCAGCGGCTCACATGGGCGAGGGCGGCCGCATCATTTCGATCGGCAGCAATCTGGCCGAGCGCGTCACCGACACCAGCCTCAGCGCCTATTCGACAAGCAAGGCTGCGCTGGTCGGCCTGACCAAGGCGCTGGCGCGAGACCTCGGTCCGCGCGGCATCACCGCCAACGTCGTTCATCCCGGTTCGACCGACACCGACATGAACCCGGCCCAAGGCCCGCATGCCGAACACCAGCGGCGGAAGATGGCGACGCCCCGCTTCGGCAAGGCTGACGAGATCGCCGGCATGGTTGCCTGGCTCGCCGGTCCGGAAGGGCGCTTCGTCACCGGCGCCGCGCTCACCATCGACGGTGGCGCCAACGCCTGAAGCAGCAGCCGCTTTGACCGGTCTGGAGCGGCAACGCCGCTCTAGACGTCACGATGTTGTGAAACCGTTCTGCAACAGGCCTGCGGAAATTTATGGAAGCTTAACGAAATCGGTATGAATCGGTATAGTAGCGCCTTACATCCGCCATGCGGTTGGCAAGATCGTCTAGCGGCGCGGAACGGGAGCCGGCTTGCAGCCGGAGCGGGTGATTAATGAAATTCCTCGGAAATAAAGCCACCGTGATGCCGCTTGCAGTGGCGGCAGCACTGGCCTTCGGTGTGCCGCAGGCAAGCGCGCAAGGCCTGTTCGACATGCTGTTCGGCGGTGGCGTCAAGCACAGGCCGCAAGGCGAATTCCCGCCGCCGCCAAAGCGCAAGCCGAAGCCCGCCGTATCGGGCGGTGGCGGCACCAGAATCAGCAGTCCGTCCTACTACACCTACAAGGCCGACCGGCTGGTGCGCGTCGACTTTGCCGCATTGGTGGCAGCACCTCCCCAGGTGGCAACAGCTGAAGACGCCGCCTTTGTGCCGTCGGCAACCAGCACTGCCTTCCGTGAAGCCGTTGCAGGCCTCAGCGACTATGAACTCTATGCCGAGCCCGATATCGCCAAGGCACTGATTGCCTATTACTCTGCCAATCCTGATTTCATCTGGGTGAATGATGGCAATCCCAATGCCCGCGCCCAGGACGCGGTGAGGGTGCTTGGCGAGGCCGCAAGCTATGGTCTCACGTCGGCCGACTACACGGTCGAGGTGCCGGCAGCCAACGCATCGGCAGTCGATGCCGATGCCCATCTGAAGGAACTCGTGCGCTTCGAGATGGCGCTGTCGGCGCGCGTGCTGCGCTATGCCCGTGACGCCCAGAGCGGGCGCGTCGATCCCAATCGCATCACCGGCTACTATGAATTTCCGCCGAAGCCGGTCGACATGGAAGGCGCGCTCAAGACGCTGGCCCACACCCAGGAAGTGCGCACCTACCTCGAATCGCGGCACCCGCAGAACGCGGAATATCAGGCGCTGCGCGTCGAACTTGAATCGCTGCAGGCGAGCGCCGAAAACGAAATCGTCGTCGATCCCAAGCTGTTGCTGAAGCCCGGCGAGACCAGCGCCGAACTGCCGAAGCTGCTGACGCTGATCGCGCGCAATCTCGACGACGAGATGGGCGGCGCCTATGGCGAGATCCTGTCTCGTCTCGGCACCAGCGATGTCTATGTTCCCGAACTGGTTCCGATCATCAAGGCCGTGCAGGTGAAGGCCGGCATGAAGGGCGATGGGGTCATCGGCCCGCGCACCGTCGCCTCGCTCGCCGGCGCATCCAAGGCAGACAGGCTGCAGAAGGTGCAGGTCGCGCTGGAAGAATTGCGCTGGATGCCGTCCGATCTCGGCAGCCCGCGGGTCTTTATCAACCAGCCCGCCTTCACCGCCAGCTATATCGACAATGGCGAGGAGAAGCTGAAGACCCGCGTCGTCATCGGCCGGACCACCAACCAGACCGCCTTCTTCTTCAAGGAGATCAAGCAGGTCGATTTCCATCCCTATTGGGGCGTGCCGCAGTCGATCATCGTCAACGAGATGCTGCCAAGGCTGCGTGGCGATCCGGGCTATCTCGACCGTGCCGGCTACGAGGTGACCGATTCGCGCGGCAGGCGGGTTCCCTCTTCCTCGGTCAATTGGGGCGCCTACGGCGCCAACATTCCCTACAGCGTGCGCCAGCAGCCGAGCGAAGCCAATGCGCTGGGCGAACTGAAGATCCTGTTCCCCAACAAGCACGCCATCTACATGCACGACACGCCGCAAAAATCCTTCTTCCAGCGCGATATGCGGGCGCTCAGCCATGGCTGTATTCGCCTTCAGGATCCACGTGGGATGGCGGCGGCGGTGCTCGGCGTCTCGGTCGACGACATCGCCGAAAAGCTCAAGCACGGCCATGCCAGCGAAGACGTGACACGCACGATTCCCGTCTATGTCTCCTACTTCACTGCCTGGCCGGATCTGTCCGGCAAAGTCGAATATTTCAACGACGTCTACGACCGCGACACGCGGCTGATGCAGGCGCTGGAAGCGACTGAAGCGGTGCGCTCGCCGACGAGCTGAACCAGCGGAGTTCCTCGTTCAACGAACGAGGAACTCACTTTGTCTCTCTGGTTTTATTAGATTTTTGGCCGATGGACGGTCGCCCGTTTCCTGCGATCAGCGCTGGATGAGCGGACGCCGGAAGCCGGCGTCGCGGCCCGCGATCAGCCAATAGACCAGACCGGCTACGAGGCCGGCGGCGGCGATGATGCCGATATCGGCCCAGCGTCCGGCATCCTCTTCCGCGGCCGGCCAGACCAGGAAAAAGCCGGCTGCAGCGGCAGCGGCGCCAAACAGCATGTGCACCAGGAAATTGCGCAGGGCAAAGAATTCGGCGAGCAGCGCGAAGATCAGCGTCTGCAGGCCGGTCAGCACGATCGTCAGGAAATAGACGACCATGCCGAGCGGCGGCCAAAGCAGCACGACAATGGGCGAAAATTGCATGGCGCCGAAATAGTCCGGCGCGTTGGGCAATACGGCGAGTGCGCAATATATCGCCACGACCGCGAACAATCCGATCAGCACCGAAACGAAATAGCCGGCAAGCATCATCAGGATGCGCTTCAAAACATGCTTAACCATGGCCATGCACCCCCGTGCCCTGCAACTGTTACGCGCACTCAGCCATCAAAGGCGGATCGGCGCAAGAGTGCATCCAGCAGTGCTTTGCGGCAAATCTTCAGGCGCCGCCGCATAGATGTTGCGAATCCGGCAAAACCCATGTGCCTTTTATCGTGAGGTCGACGCCGTAATAGACCCGCCCGCGCTCGTCGCCCTGCGGACAATCCCTCGGGATCGATATCAGGCACATGACGACAGGATCGCCGGCTTTCGAACTGGCAAGGCCAGGCTCCCGCTCGTAGGAAACCCCGGCGCCGCCATTGCTGAACCGCGCCAGGCTGCCGGCTTCAGGGCCGGCCGTTTCCAGCGGGTCGTCGCCGAGCCGCGTCGTCAGCGCGGTGATGTGGGTCAAGGCGCATTGGCCGATCGACGAGGGCAGGGGCTGGTCGGGGCTGCCCGGATGGCGGGCCGCGGTGTCGAGCGCCTTCTTGCCGATCAGGGCGATGTTGTAATCCTGCACCCAGGACGGCGCATTGCCGTAGGTCTGCAGCGCGTTGTTCTGGGCGCTGACGATGCAGGCGGCATCCTGCCCACAGGCGTTCCTGTCGTCGATGAGCGCACGGGCGATCTTGCGCTTGTCGCCGCCAAAGGCTGGCTCGAAACCCGTAAAGGCCTCGGCCACCAAGGCATCAATTGCCGACAGTTGCGGGTCGGCACAGATCGCCTTTTCCACCGGCAGGCTGGCTTTGCGGCAATCGAAGGACGGCCCGTCGGCACGCGCTGGACCAAGGCAGACCGCCGCGCCAGCCAGTGCGACGACAAGCGCAAGCGAGTTGGCAATTCGATTGGAAGAAAGCATGGTCGCCCCGTTGTCCGACAACTGCCACCATCGTAGGCAAAAAACGTGGCGGACGGAATTGCCGAAGCGGTGCGGTATCGGCGCTATTTCGGTTCGGCGGTCACGGGATCGAAGGTGATTTCGACTTTCGCCTTGTCGGCGGTGTAATAGGTGACGGTGTAGCCGTCCTTGTCCCAGTCGACCTCCTTAACATAGCGAAAGCCGTCGCGCTGCTCGACCTTGGCGATGATTGCCGACAGTTTCTGGGCATTCGTCGGCGGCAGTGGGCTGTCATCCGCGGCAAAGGCCGTCGAGCCGGCCAGAAGAACGACGACACCGGTCGCCAGAACAAGATTTCGCATGATTACCCTCATTTCACGTTGGTATGAACCGCACCGGAAACTCGCAGGCAGCACAGTTTGTTCCGAGAGCTGACATCGCGCAGCTTCCGTGAAGCCCTAGATCGCCGCGCTCAGAGCGACGGCACGCCAATATTTGCGCCAACCGCCGGCCAACCATGAGTGCTGCCACGGCCCGCGCTGGACAACCCGATGGTGGTAGAGCTTTGCCCAAGACCCTGCTAGACTTCTGGTCCTGGCGGGGTGGCATGGCGCGCCAACCCCGCCGGAATCTTCATCTCTCAGCGCGCGGCGAAGTGTTTCAGGAACGGGTCGTCGCCTGTGCTGGACCAGAACCAGAAAGGGAGCGGGGGCTCGAACATGGCTGTACGGAACTACACCCGTCAGCTGGCGACAATCATTTCTATCGATGCCGTCGGGTTCTCCCGGCTGATGGGCATCGACGACGAGTCTGCTGTCGCGGCATTCGAGGAACGGCGCGACATCATCGCCGACAGCTGTGGCACATTTGGCGGCCGCACGTTCGGCGACGCCGGCGACAGCATCATGGCCGAGTTCGGCAATCCGATCGAGGCGTTGCGCGCGGCCTTTGATTTCCAGGGCCGCATCGTCGCCCTCAACGCCGAGGTTGCCGACGACATGCGCATGCCGTTTCGGGCCGGCATCAACACCGGCGACGTCATCGTGCGTGGTGGACGCCTCTACGGCGACGACGTCAACATCGCCGCGAGAATCCAGGAATTCGCGCCGGGCGACGGTCTCGCCGTTTCGGAGACGACCTGGCACCATGTGAAGGACAAGACGGCGGCCGAATTCACCGATCTCGGCGAATTCATGCTGAAGAACATCGCCTTGCCGGTGCGCGTTCTGATCGCCGGCCGCAGTGGCAACGGATCCTCGCCGGCGGCGTCGTTCGCCGCCATTCCCCAGGCCAATGCGCAGCAGAAGCTGTCGTCCAAGGGGCCGCCGGCGATCGCCGTCCTGCCCTTCCACGCCGATGGCGGCGAGCATGACATCGGCTACATGGCCGACGGCATCGCCGAGGACATCATCTATGGTCTTTCCAACACCAGATGGCTCTCGGTCATCGCCAAGGGCTCCAGCTTCCAGTTCCGCGACGACACGCTGGGCACGCGGGTGATCGGCAACGCGCTCGGCGCGCGCTACATCGTCAGCGGCACGCTGATGCGCAATGGTGGCCAAATCCGCCTCAACACCTCGCTGGCCGACGCGTCCAACGGGCGGCTGGTGTGGTCGCAGCGCTTCGATCGCGATCTGGTCGACATCTTCAACCTGCGCGACCAGATCGGCGCTGAGATCGTTTCGATCCTCGACAAGGAGGTCGACCGGGCGGAACAGGCACGCACCTTCCAGGTTCCCTGGGAAAGCCTGGAGACCTGGCAACTGGTGCGACGCGGCCGCTGGCACATGAACCGGCGCACCCGCGGCGACACCGAAACCGCACTCGAGTTCTTCCAGAAGGCCTACCGCGAAGACGCCAATTCGAGCGCCGTGCTCAACGAACTGGCGTGGTGGTATTTCTGGCGGGCATGGCTGCGTTTCGGCGACAGCGACGATTTGAACAAGGTCGAGCAGTTTGCCCGCAAGGCGTTGCTGGTGGACAGCCTGGATGCGCGCCCGCACGCCCATCTCGGCGCCGTCGACATCATGCGCGGCGAACCGCGGTCGGCCGTCGACCATCTCGAGGAAGCGGTCCACATCAATCCGAGCTTTGCCTTCGCGCGCTCGGCCATGGGCAGCGCCCAGCTGCTGCTCGGCAATGCCGCCACCGCGATACCGTTCTTTCTCGATACCGAGCGATTGAGCCCGTTCGACCTCTACCGCTTCCACAATCTGGGGGAACTGACGGCGGCCTACTGTTTGGTCGAGAACTGGCCGGCGGCGATCGCTGCTGCCGATCGCTCGCTCAACCTGTCTCCCGGCTATTTTTATTCCAGGTTCCTGAAGATCGGCGCGCTGATGCGAAGCGGCCGGCCGGAACAGGCGCGGCGCGAGATGGCCATTTTCGCCACCCGGCATCCCGATTTTTCAGAACAGCGTGTGCGCTGGATACCTTTCACCGACAAGGCCGCGAACGAGTTCCTCGTCGCCAATTTCCGACTGGCCAAATGAACATGGCGTCAATGCTGGCTGGAACATGGACCAACTGTGAAAAGATTCACATACGTGCAACCGATGCAAACCTAGGCGTTGAACGGCCGGCATCGCAATAACGTGGATAGCCGGGGGGCTTGAACGCGCATGACCGAACTGAAGTATTTCGACGCTATTCGCGCGGCCCAGAAAAACCAGCGCCCGCTGTCGGAAATGCCGCCCTTCGATCTCGGCCGGATCCGGAAGACAGGGCTGATTGCGCGCATCGTCGGGTCTCTGGCCGAAGACCCCCGCTGGGCGCTTTCCTTGTTGCGGCGTTTCCGGCCGACCGGCAAGCTCTTCGGTGTTCTCGTGGTCACCAAGAACGCCGATGTCCGCGACATATTGGAGCGCGGCGACGAATTCCAGACCCCATACGGCCCGGAAATGACCGAGCTTGCCCGGGGATCCAACTTCATCCTCGGCATGCAGGACGGCGCCGACTACCGGCGCATGAAATCGTCGGTGCTGAGTGCATTCCCGCCGGCCGAGGTCGAAGCCGCCGTCAGGCCGATCGCGGCGCGTCATTCGCAAGAGATCATGACGCGCGCTAGCCCCGGCTTCGATGCGATCTCCAAGTTGATGAAGATCGTCCCGGTGCACATCTGTCGAGATTATTTCGGCGTCGAGATCGACGATGAATCCGAATTCGCCGACTGGGCGATCGCGCTGAGTGCGCTGTTCTTTTCGGACCCGACGGCGAGCCCCGTCATGCGCGAACTCGCAGTGGTGGCGGGCAACCGTCTTCTCAAAGTCATCGATCGCTCCATCCAGTCGGCCAGGGACCGGGGCTTGAAGGCCGAGCAACCGCTGGCGAGGCTGGTTGTCCAGATGGATCAGGGCCGCCTGTCGCGGGACGACCTCAATTCGATCATGCTGGGCATGATCGCCGGCTTCGTCCCGACCAATGTGCTGGCCGCCGGAAATTGCCTCGACGTGATCCTGTCGCGGCCGGACGCACGGCAGGCTATCGATGCCGCATTGGCCGAAAACGATACCGCCAAGCTCGACAGGGCCGTCCTTGAAGCCATGCGCTTCAAGCCGATCTGGGTCGGCCCCTGGCGCTACACGGCGCGCGACGCGATCATCGGCAAGGGTACGCGCCGCGAGCGCCTGGTGAAGGCCGGCACGGTGGTGATGCCGGCGACGCTGTCGGCGATGTTCGATGCCGACGCCGTGCAGAACCCGGACCAGTTCGACACATCGCGCCCGCATCGCGACTACATGGTGTTCGGCCACGGCATTCATCAGTGCATCGGCGCCGAGATCGCCAGGAACCAGATCGGCGAAAGCCTGCGCGCCCTGTTCCAGAAGCAGGGCGTGCGCCGCATGCCCGGCAAGGCCGGGCGGATGACCCGCATCGGCGCCTATCCCGAAACCCTCAAGGTCGATTTCGAACGGGCAGAACTCTGCCGCACCGTAACGCAGTCTATGGTGACGGTGGTCTGCCCGGTCACCCGATCCGCGTCGCTGGATGCTGTCCGCGACGAGGTTGCCAGCCTCGGCAACCCGGCCGTCGAAGATATCCGCACCGCGCTCGACATTGCCGGCACCGTCCACTTCACCAGCCTGACCGTGGTCGGCACCGGCGAGATCGGCGCTGATTCCGGTCAGGAAAAAGGAGCTCTGGTTCTCGAGATTTCCGGTGACGGCAGCATCGACGATGTCATCGATGCGGTCACGCACGCCATCGGGCACCGGCTGCGGCCGATCTTCAAGGATGTCTGCGATCTGCGCGATGGCGGCGCATTGAACGATTTCCTGCGCAAGCACAATGTCGACATATCGCCGTCCTTCGGCAGCAATGCCGGACTGGTGTTTTCGGGCACGCCGGGGCACTCGGTCCAGCGTATCAAGGCCGAGCAGCAGCTTTTCGAAGCCGTGCGCGACATCGTCGAGCGGCCACGCAAAGGCGCCGGCAACGCTCCTGCCGTGCTCGCTGAAGTTCGCCAGCATGTCCAGTCATTAGGGACGTTTGCCTGGGCGTTCGAGCCGGCCGAGAGCCTGCTGGAAAAGCCGCCGGGTCATTGGGGCCGTGCCCTGATGACGACGTTGCTGGTACCACCGGTCTTCGTCACGGTGGCGATCATCTGGGCTGCTTGCTGGTACATGACCTACGGTGTGGTGTTCGGCAGATCTATCGACATCAGTTCCCAGGAAATCTCCTTCACCGCCATAGCCGTAGCAATCACCTCACTTCTGTTGTCGGGACTTGGAGTGTTGGTGGCAGCGGCGCTGCTGGCGTTTTCGTGCTTGCTGGCGCTGCGACGCCGCGAGGACAGGGATCGGCCGGAAAGCACATCGATCGGCATATCTGAATTGAACGCGATACTCGTCAAGGAGGGCCGCGCGGCACAAAACCATCTGACTGCGATTTCGACGATGAAGGCCGGCATCCTGCGGCGGCTGGCGCTCAGGTTTTCCTTCTACCTGATCTCGATAGCTGCCCAGAAGGTGTTCAAGCCAGGGTTCCTCAACACCATCAACACCATCCATTTCGCCCGCTGGATATTGCTGCCCGGCTCCACCCGATTGATGTTCTTCTCCAACTACGGCGGCAGCTGGGAAAGCTATCTTGAGGACTTCATCGCCAAGGCGTCCGCTGGCCTGACCGGCGTGTGGAGCAACACCGTGGGCTATCCACGCACACGATGGCTGTTCCTGGACGGCGCGCGCGACGGCGATCGTTTCAAGCGCTGGGCGCGGCGCCAGCAGGTGCCGACCCTGTTCTGGTACTCCGCCTATCCCCAAATCAACACAGAGCGCATCCGGATCAATTCCCGGGTCAGGCGCGGCATTGCTTCCGCCGTCGGCAATGAGGCGCGCGACTGGCTGAGCTTGTTCGGTTCGCTACGGCGCCCGGCGAGCGAAACAACCACCGTTCAAAAGACCACTTCGCTGCTGGCCAATATCAGCTCTGCCTTTCCGGCGCCTCTCGAACAGCAGCTGGAAACCGGCGAGATCCAGTCCATCTTCTTCGGCCCGCTCGGCCCGCTCGCTTATTCGCATATGCTTGCGATCCGGGTGCCGGACAAGTTGCCGGCGCCCAAGCGCAGAGCCTGGCTCGATTTCGTTGTCGAGCAGACGAGTTTCGGCGAAGGCAGGCCCGCCGGGCGCGCTATGATAGTCGCCTTTGGTCCCGGTGGCCTGCGGCAGTTTGGGCTCGACGAGGGTGTGGAGGGCGATCCACTGGAAACATTTCCGATCGCCTTTCGCCATGGCATGGGCAATCCCGAGCGTGGGCGCATACTGGACGACCGAGGCCGCGACGGCCCGGACGAATGGGAGTGGGGGTCGTTGGAGAACCCTGTGGACCTGGTCATCGTCTGCTATGCCGAAGACCCGGGACGGTTGAAGACCGAGATTGCCACAGTGAGACGAAAGACGACCGGTGCAGGCATGAAGGTCGTCGCCGAACTGCCGCTCGCCGTAAACCGGGGTCCGACCGACACGAAGACGAAATCGTCCGACGGGGCAAAGCGTGACGATCGGTCGGAACGTGGGCCAGCCTACGAGCATTTCGGTTTCGCGGACGGGATTTCGCAGCCGATTGTCCGGGGCACGACCCGCGCCAGCAGGGGCGCCGCGCCCATGCATCTGGTCGCGCCCGGCGAGTTTCTGTTCGGCTATCGTGATGAGCATGGGTTCTATCCAGCCTCGCCCTCGGTAAGCGCATCACGCGATCGGACCGGAATCCTTTCGCAGGTGCGCCGTAGCCGGCTGATTCCGGGCCTGCCGCCACCGCCGCGCGATTTCGGGCGCAACGGTTCATTCCTGGTTATTCGCCAGTTCGAGCAGCACGTCGACGTCTTCAACAACTACTGCAAAAAGGCTGCAGCCTTGGTCGCGAGCCAACTCGGCAACCAAGCCATCACGCAAGACTGGATTGCCGCCAAGATGCTCGGCCGCTGGCAGAACGGTAGCTCGCTGGTGCGCAACCCGGATCATCCGGGACGCGTCATCGACAACAACTTCGCCGCTGGCGCCGAGGATCCGCAAGGCCATCGCTGCCCGCTTGGTGCCCACATTCGCCGTTCCAACCCACGCGACTCGCTGGGTGAGGACCGCGATACGCAGATCAATATCGGCAAGCGCCATCGTATCCTGCGGGTCGGCCGCACCTATCAGAAGCAGGACGGCAAGAATGGCAAGGTCGAAAAGGGGCTCCTGTTCATGTGCCTCAACGCCGACATAGAGCGCCAGTACGAATTCATTCAGCAGACCTGGGTTTCGTCGGCCACGTTCCAGGGCCTCGTCGCTGAAAAGGACCCGACGATTGGTTCGCGCGGCGGCGATGGCAGGTTCACCATTCCGTCATGGGAAAAGGTCACGACGCTCCGTGACATGCCGCAATTCGTCACCACCAAGGGGGGTGGGTATTTCTTCATGCCCAGCCGCTCGGCGTTGCGATATCTGATTTCGCGGCTCTGATTCGGCGTCAGTCGTCGTCCTGCGATTCGGCGATATGGCGCAGCGCCCCGGTGTCGGTGATGCGCAGGCCGCCGCGTTTGATGGCAATGAACGAGCGGTTGCGCCAGTCGTTGAGCGTCTTGTTGACGGACTCGCGCGTGGCGCCGAGGAACTCTCCGAGTTCCGATTGCGAGATCGGAATCCAGCCGGCGCTGTCGGCCATCACCTTGGCCAGGAAGACCAGGCGTTTGGCGAGCCTCGCCTCGATGCCGAAGAAGGCCTGGTCGCCGAGTTCGCCGCTGACCCAGCGCAGCCGGGCGCACAGAAGTTCGATCATCGCGCGTGCCAGCGGTGGATTTCTCTCAATGCGATCAAAGAGTTGTGTCCTGCTGAGCGAAACCAGCTCGCAAGCGGTCAGGCAGATGGCGGTGGCGGTGCGTGGCCGCCCGTCAAGCGCGCCGATCTCGCCGACGAGGCTGCGCGACAGCTCGATATTGGCCACCAGCTTCTGCCCGCCAGGCGAATAGATCGAGATTTCCACCGTGCCGCTCATCACCCCGTAGATCCGGTCGGCGGCATCTTCCTGGACGAACAGATGCTGGCCGGCGGCGTAGCGCTCGACCTTGCAGCCGCTGAACAGGATATCGAACAGCTTTGGATCGATGCGTGCCAGGCGCGGCAGATCGTTTCTGTCGTTTGGGCCGCCAAAAGCCATGTTCCAAATTCCCAATTGCCGCAATCGGCGAAGTTTAAGGGCCGAAGTCTAAGGCAAGAGTGCACCGCGTCAAAGGCCGGCGTTCATCCCTTGCGATTACGCCTTGTAAAGGCTTGGCGCAGTGGTCGCGCCCAGTGCCTGGCTCGTGCCGGGCGGAAAGCCGCCTGCACGCGCGGCGAGAGGAGCCGCGCGTGCAGGCGCCAACTGATAAAAATGGATAGGTGATAAAATTTCTGTAAAACCGAGCGGCCGCAATGGCCCTTCCACCCGTTGCGATAGGTGGGCGCAAACAGCGTGAGCGTCTGTGACGGAGATCACATACGGCATCGCTGAAATAATGCGAGCGTCATACATCGCGCGAGCGACTGCGGCAAAGACATGCCGACGTTGCACTCCGGTCATCTTCGACGCGAGTTGATTTGTTTCCTTGCCTGCCAATCAGAAATGCACCAGTCTAAAATGGGGCAATACAGTTATTTACTTCGACAGAACCTTTGGGGGCGACTATGCCGGTCAGCAGAGAGCAGCGAATCCGTCAATATCTCGATCTCGTCACCGGGGGCGAGGGGACTGAATCGGTCCTCGGCAACGTGGAGACGATGGCAGGCGGCGCTCTGGAATCCCTTGCGCCTGCGGAAGCCGGCAAGACGGAGGCGGCGTTTGAATCGGCGCGCGCTGGCATGGAGAGCCTCGCGCGGGGCGCCGAAGTCGCGCCCGAGCAGCTTTCCGATCTGGAAGCCATAATCATCCCGGAGTTGCGGCCGGTCTATGACATCAAGGATGGCACCTTTACGACGCTGACTTTCGACGGCGCTCCGACACCTGGCCATTCGCTGTGGACGAAGCTTACCAGCGAGGCCGCATTGAAGCAGCGCATCGAAGCCGCCCTGCCGGCGATCGGGCGTATCGAACTGTTGTGGAACACCAATATCCCTTACGGCGGCACGGGCTTCGTCGTCGGCCGCAACCTGTTGATGACCAATCGTCATGTGGCGCAGATATTTGCGGACGGCCTTGGCGACTGCAATCTGCAATTCATCAACGGCCGCGCCGCCGGCATCGACTTCAAGCGCGATTCGGCGGCGGGAAACGTCTTCAAGATCCGCAATGTCCGGATGATCCATCCCTATTGGGACATGGCGATCCTCGAAGTCGAAGGCCTGCCCGACAACATCACGCCGCTGTCGCTCGCGGTCGCCGACGCGCGCGATATGCTGCGCCAGGAAGTCGTCGCCATCGGCTATCCCGCGTTCGACAATCGCAACGCGGTCGATGTCCAGAACGAGCTCATGCGCAATCGTTTCCAGGTCAAGCGCCTGCAACCGGGCATGCTGCAGGGCGGCTTCGATACGGAGAGTTTCGGCAAGATCGTCAGCGCGGCGACACATGATTGCTCGACCACTGGCGGCAACTCCGGTACCGCCATGATCAACCTCGCCACCGGCGAGGTCGTGGCGCTGCATTTCGCCGGCCGCTATCTCGAGCGTAACTACGCCGTGCCGACCGGCGCGCTGGCCAAGGACCAGCGTGTCGTCGACCTCGGCCTCAATTTCGCCGGCGCCGCCAGCGGCGGCCCAAACGATTGGGGCGCATGGTGGAACAAGGCGGACAGCGGGTCGCCGGCCGAGGGCGTAAACCTGGTTGAAGTCGGCGGCGTCCAGCAGATCCCGGGCGTCGCCACCCAGACGCCTCCATCCGGAGGCGTCGTCGTTTCGCCGGGCGGCAGCGTCACCTTCGAAGTGCCGTTGCGCATCACCGTCTCGCTCGGCGCAACGCCTGCCCATGAAGCGGTCACGGAAACGGTCGAGCTCGAAGCGGCCAAGTCGACCCCTCCAGGCGGCGCATTCGTTCCCAAAACGGTCGCGGACTATGCCGGCTATAAGGGCTACGACGAGAAATTTCTCTCTGGCGGCACTAAACTCGCGCCGGTCGTTGTGCCGATGCCTGAGGCCACCGACCTCTCCGTGCTGGCGCCGCTCAAGGCCGGCGGCACGCAACTCGACTACCAGAATTTTTCGCTCAAGATGCACGCCAAGCGGCGGCTGGCGCTGTTCACCGCCTCCAACGTCACCGAGGAGAGCAATCTGCGCGAGCCGGAAAAGGGCCGCAACTATTCGCGTGGCGGCCTGTTCAGCGAGCGCTGGTTCCCGGATCTGCGGCTCGACGACAAGTATCAGATCCCCGATGTCTTCTACACCCAGGATCAGGGCGCCTTCGACAAGGGCCATATCGTCAGGCGCGATGACGTGGCCTGGGGCAGCACCTTCGAGCTGCTGCTCAGGGGCAATGTCTGCTCCTTCCATGTCACCAACTGCTCGCCCCAGGTCGAAGGCTACAACCGCTCCGACAGCGGCGAGAAGAACTGGGGCGATCTTGAGAACCACGTCCTGTCGGAGGCGGCGAGCGAGCGGCTTTGCGTCTTCGCCGGGCCGGTCCTCGCCGAAGACGACCGGACCTTTGCCGGCAAGGGTCCCAAAGGCACCAGTCTTCGCGCGCTAGTGCCGCGCCGCTTCTGGAAGGTGGTGGTCGCCCGCGTCAGTGACGGCATCGCCAGCTACGGCTTCGTGCTCGAACAGGATCTGTCGGACACGCAGCTTGAGTTTGCCGTCTCCGACGAGTTCATCGGCGCCATGTACCCGCTGACCGAAATCTCCGAAATGACCGGCGTCAGCTTCGACCAGTCGCTGGTCGATGCCGACCAGTACGAAACGGTTCGCGGCACCGAAATTGCCATGCGGGCGGGATCACGCAAGCGGAAGAAGAACGGCTAGGGGAGCGTCCAATGACCCAGTGGACGCAAACGGAGCTGACCAGCCTCAACCGGATCCTCGCCAATCTCTATCCGATGATCGGCGATGGCGTGCGTGTCGCCAAAGGGGTTGGGTTGGCCACGTCGCAAATCGCCTTTGACAACAAGGCTATCAACAACTGGTTTGCGATTGTCCAGCGCGCAAAACAGGAAACCAAGGCCGATGACCTCGTCGCCTTTGCGCTTGATGAGAATCCCGGCGACGAGGCATTGCTGCAGGCAAAGCAGCATGCCCCGCCACCACCGGTCGAAGGGCCCGCCACTGCCAAGTGGAGCGGCGTACCAGGCCAGCTCGAAAAGATACTCGGCGACAAGAGCACGCTGGTGCCGATCAGCTATCTCGAACTCGGCCTTGTCAGGGCAAGATCGGTGGTGCGCATCAAGCGTGCGGATGGCAGCTCCGGCACCGGCTTCATGACCACCGGCGGGATCCTGATCACCAACAACCATGTGTTGCCTGACGATGCCTCATTGGCCGGCACGGTGGTCCAGTTCAACTATCAGCGCACCGTTGCCGGGCTCGACGCGCCGCTCGATCAGTTCGACATCGACACCGCCGTGCCTCTTCGTACCTCCAAGGACAATGATTGGTCCGCCGTCCGCATCAAGGGCGATGCCTCCAAATGGGGCGAGTTGGAATTGAAACCCATGACCGTCAAGG
The DNA here is from genome assembly GCF_040323255.1 of Mesorhizobium sp. M0052. Taxonomy (NCBI): domain Bacteria; kingdom Pseudomonadati; phylum Pseudomonadota; class Alphaproteobacteria; order Hyphomicrobiales; family Phyllobacteriaceae; genus Mesorhizobium; species Mesorhizobium sp. M0052. The sequence goes on from NZ_JAMYUS010000005.1 coordinate 130,801, forward strand.
CCGGCGATCATGTCAACATCATCCAGCATCCCGGCGGTGCGCAGAAACAGATTTCGTTCGTCGCCAATGTCGTAGCCTTCGTCGGCGGCGGCCGCGTCCAGTATCTCACCGACACACTGCCGGGTTCGTCGGGCTCGCCGGTCTTCGACACCGACTGGAACCTGATTGCGCTGCATCACAGCGGAGGCTGGCTCACCGAGCCCAACGCGCCTACCAAAAGCACATACTATCGCAACGAAGGCATCGCGATCGACACCATCATCCAAGACCTCGCGGCAAAGCCTGTGTAGATGGTGAGCTATGCAGACCGATGGCGCAGCTCGATGCGCGGCGATTTGGGACTACGGCATGTAAATTTTTTCGGATGTGACGGTTTATAACGCCACACACCAAACACCAGGGAGTTCAGAGATCAGCGCCTATTTCGACCTCAGGCTTCAACTGGCTGATCTCTACCCATTGCCTCCCGATTGGTTGCAGGTAACCAAGGACGCTGGAATCGTCGCTGGCGCCATCAACCTCCAGGGGGCGGCGCTTACAGTCTGGTTCAACATCCTTGACTATGCGTTGACCAATAAACTGTCGCAGGCGCTTATGACTGCCGTCGTGGCGCAAAATCCGCAGTGCGCGGCCCGGTTCAAGGCCTATCTGGACGAACTCGCCGCGGGCCAGAAACCGACGGCCGAGTTGCCCGGCCTGACGACCGACGATCGGGTCAACACCGCGCTCGCAGGCTTCAACGCCGTCAACCAGCAGTCCAAGGACATTCAGGCCACGCTTGCCGCCGACAACGGCCTCACCAATGTCACCAGCCAGATCGATGTCCTCAAGACCTACAAGGACCTGCATGACCATCTGCAGAGTTTTCAATACGGCATCGGCAGCTTCCAGAACCTGCTGGTCGCCGCCCGCGACATGGGGGCCGACCTGGAGCAGGTCCGCGTCATGCGCAATTTCCTCAAAATATTGAAGCTCTTCTGTGTCTCTATCGGAGAGTCGGTCATGGAGCTGCCGGCGGGGCCGGCGCTTCACGATATCGAGCAGGCCTGGCTCGACGACCTCAAGGCGGCTGCGATCAAGTTGCAGGCTGCCATCGATAACAAGTCTCCGGACGCCTACGACGCGCTGTTTGACGTGCGCACCGTGCTACGCGTCGTGCCGTCGCGGCTCAACCAGCAGATTTTCGTCACGGCAAAGAACCTGCCCTTCGGACTTTTGGCCACCGGTCTAGATACGATAGCCGGCAAACTTCCTGCAGAAGAGCCGTCCGTGCCCTTGATCAAGGCCGCGCATGACGCGATCATGGTGCTGTCCTCGACCATCTATGCGCGCGTCGTCGAGCACAAGCTATGGCAGGACATCGACAACAAGCTGGCCAGCCTTACCGACATGATCGAGCCGATAGAAGGGGGCGCTGCGGCGGACAAGTCGCTGCCGTTCCAGTTTTCGCCGCTGTGGCGAAACCTGGAAGTGAAGGTCAAGGTTCTTGCCGACCTCGACCCCACTGGAGCGTGGCGGGAGACGCTCGTCGACTACTCCACCGACGTCAACGACCAGCTATCGCGCGAGACCGTCGATACCGCCTTCATCCTTGCCTTCGAAGCCTATCGGGACGAGGCCCAGCAACGCTTCGTCCAGGTCGATCTGGCGCTGAAAACGGAATGCGCCTCGATCGTCCGCGTCAGCACGCCTTTGCACAAGATCATTGAGGACCTGGGGCCATGAGCGATGAACTTGCGACAGGCACGGAGACCGAAACTCCGGCCGATTTTATTTCGCTGAGCGACATCCGGATCGCACATCTCGAGCTGATGCGCATCGCCAGCAGCAATGAAGCCGTCGACCCATCGATGAGCCGCAGCGACAAGGCCGGCGCCGAGACGACGGAAGCCAGCATCGACAACACGGCCCCCGATGCGCAGGCCATCCGCGACTTCCTGGCCAAGGCACGGCGCGCCGGCAGCACCATCGCGCGGGAATCCGACCGGCGCGCGGCGCAGCGCATACTCGATTATTGGTCCGCCGAACTAGTCACGCGGCCAGACATCACCTCAGCCGACGTCAGCCCGGTGCGGCTCGCGTCTTTCGCAGGTGGCGGCGGCCTTGAAACGGTCGCTGTCGCGGCGGACGATCCGGGGTCGGTTGCAACGGATGCCATTGTCGGGCCGGCCAAAGCCGGCCCCACGGCCTCTGGGTCCAACGAGCAATCCGCTTCCGACGACGAACTGAGTTCGGACGAACTCACCGAGCGCTTTCGCATCCGCGTCGCCGCCCAGGCACGGCAGTGGAAGAACACCGGCTACCCCGGCTATCTCCTGCGCGGCGAAGCGCTGAAGGAGGCCGCCGAGCTTCCACAGGGGCCAGACATTGCCGAATTCGTCGAGGCGAGCGCCAAGGCGGAGACGGACAGCCAGAAGCAGCGTGATCGCAGCAAGAACATATTGATCGCGCTGTTCGCCATGCTGGCTGCGATCCTCGCTGGAACTACCTATTTCGCATTTAACCAGAGGAATTTCGCATTTAACCAGAGGAATGATGCCGTCATCGCGCGTGCCAAGGCCGAGTCCGCGGCGAACGACGTCGTGGAACTCAATAAGCACCTAAGCGCTGCGCTCGCGGACACAAAAAGCGAACGCGTACGAGCAGAGGCCGCGCGCGACGCTGCCTTGAAGAATGCCGAGGACGCTGCCAAAAGACTGCGTGAGCAGCAAGACACGCAGGCCACCTTGCGGTCTGCCATCGGGCTTGTAATCGACCAGCTCAAAGGCGGCGATGTGTCCCTCGAAAAGCTGACACCCGATTTGAAGCAGGCGGTGCTTGTCGAACTGGCCGGCCGGATCAAAAGCAGCGAGATCAGTCTCCGCGAGTTGCCGGCGCCGCTGCAGAGCGCACTTGAACCGCTGCTTGGCAAGTTGACCGACAAGCTGCCCAACATTCTCACGGGTTATAAAGTCGAGTTCATTCAGGCCAACATAGCCCTGCCCAGGCTGACCGGCGATCTGGCAAGCGATGCCTTGGCGAGGCCGCTGGATTATATCAACTACTCGCTGGTCATGGGCCGAAGCCACCGCATGGCCATCTATTCAGCGGTCAATCTGGACCGGTCGCAAAGGATGCCCTTGCAAGTCACCGGCGGCGGATTGAGCATTGATGACCGCCTGAAGCCCAGCGAACAGCCCGACGGCAGCTGGTACCCTGCTGGTCCCAACCCCCGCTGGCTGCCGGCGCAATTGGCCAACGCCAGCGACATCGCCTGGGGTGAGGAATTCACAAGCGATCCGGCAACGGCGGCGCTCAAACTGGCGCGGTATGCCGATGTCCTGCCCAACACGATGCCGCAGTCGCCGGCCTTCTACGACGATATGTGGGCGCCGCTCGAAAACTGGGTGCGCACGCAGCACAATCCGCTGGCCAATCAGGTGACCATCTTCAGCGGTCCCGTCTTCCGGCCCGCCGACCAGCCGGTCGACGGCGTACCGGCGCCGTACGCCTACTGGAAGCTCGCCGTCTCTTCCGTGCCGGCTGCCGAGAAGGGTGAGGTGAAGGAGCCGGAGCTCGTCATCGATGCGTATCTCATTCCGGCCGACGCCACAGGCGCGTTCAAGCCCGAGAATTACCAGCTCTCGGTTGCCGAGCTGGAAAAGGCAACGAGCCTGAATTTTGGCACTCTCATCGAATGGACGGATTCGGTAAAGAACCCTGGCCCGAATGGAACAGTCGCCGACGAACTGGCGGGGCGCGTCAAGCTGCTCGACAAGGCAAATGATGCACTGCTCGGCGAATTGACCGCGGTCCTCGGCAATCAGGATCTGCCGGTGCCCGAACGGCGCAAGATCGTGGCGGCTCTTGTCGAGATGGCCGGCCTGCGAAGCATGACCGGAATGAGCCCTGCCGGGCGCCTCAACGTGCTTGACGCGTTGCTCGGGGTTCCCTCTGACTTGTGGAACCGCCAGGACCCGGATTCGCAGCTTGTGTTCGCCGGTGCGCGCCGGGCGATTGCCGATCTCGCAATGTCGGCAGCCGAGGGCCAGGCGATCATTGGCGACCAGGATCGCGACGCGCTCAACACACTGAAGGATCGACTCGGCATCCAGCCCAGCACGCAAACGGTTTACGTCCAGTTCGCCGGCATGACGCGCGAGGACGCCCAGGCGCTTTCCGCAAAAATGCGCGCTTTGGGCTGGGGCATTCCAAACCCTGGCGAGGAACGAGTGGAGGCGGCAGCCGGCAAGAACGAGGTTCGCTACAATCCATACAACGACGCCGACCGCCGCGCCGCGGAACTGCTGGCCGCCGACCTGACCGCCGCCGGCCAGACGGTGACTGCGCGTGCGGTACCGGTCATCGGCGCCCACACGCTGGAGATCTGGATCAGCATGTAGCGGCGCCGAAAAGCCGGCAGCCGAAAAAAGCGGTTCGTCAAAAAGCCGTGATGCGCCGCTCAGATATAGCGGCGACAATACGGGCAATTTCACTCCAGGGGTTTTCAATGCGCACGCGTCACGCCGTCATGCTTGCACTTTCCGCGCTTTCCATTCCAGCCGTCTCCATGCCGCTGCAGAAAGCCAGCGCGCTGGAGCCTGAAAAATACACGGTCTATTGCGCCAACGATCACATCGAGGTCTCGTTCTGGGATCTCGAGCAGATGAAGGTGCGGAACGGCTCTGATGTCTGCCAGTTCCAGAGCTATACGAGCTACTCAAGCGCGTTGAACTTTGCGCAGAAGAATTTTGGTGGGGAAGGGGCGAGTTGCAGCTGCTAGGAGTGCTGGCTTGGAGTGTGCTGTTCCGGGAAAGAAAATGGTGGGCGATGCAGGGATTGAACCTGCGACCCCACCCGTGTGAAGGGTGTGCTCTCCCGCTGAGCTAATCGCCCGCTCGTTGCCCGAAGGCCAAGCGAGCCGCGATATAAGGGAGGCAGGGTTGTGAAGTCAAGGCGATGCGCCCGCCTTCTACGCCTGAAATAGGCCGAGGGCGGACGCTGCCGCGCAATCGCCCGTTTCGCTCAGCCGGCCGCAGCTGCAATCAGCCGTTCCGCCAGGTCGAGCGTCAGCGCGTCGAAATGCGAAATCACCGCCGACGGCTCGAATTCTCTGACATGGCGGTCGGTGTAGCCGAAATCGACGGCGACCACCGGAATGCCGGCGGCCTTGGCCGTGTCGATGTCGGTCTGCGAATCGCCGACCATCAGCGCATGGTGCGGGTCACCGCCGGCGAGCCTGATGGTTTCGGTGAGATGGCGCGGGTCGGGCTTGCGGAAGGCGAACGTGTCCTGGCCGGCGATCGCGGCGAAATGCTTTGTCAGGCCGAGCGCCTCGATCAGCGCTTTCGAATTCGCCTCATATTTGTTGGTGCAGATGGCGAGCAGATAGCCGGCCTTCTCGAAGCGGGCGATGGCTTCGACGACACCGGGGTAGGGGCGCGACTTGCCGGGGATGTTGAGTGTGTAGTGGTCGAGGAACACCTTCAGCAGCCTGTCGTGCTCCTCCACCGCCAGCGATTTCTGCTGCGCGGTATGCGCGCGCTCGATCATCACCCGTCCGCCCTGGCCGACAAAACGCCGGAAGCCGGCCTCGTCGACAGCGGCAAGCTCGCTGGCGGCAAGGCTGTGGTTGAGGCTGTCGAGCAGATCCGGCGCCGTGTCGATCAGCGTCCCGTCGAGGTCGAACACGATGATCGGTTGGGTCATGGCCTGTCCTGTGGCTGATGCATTGCAGGCAGGCGATAGCGGCTGCGCTTCTTTCAGGCAAGCCGGTGCGAGCCAAAGTCTTTGACCCTGCGGGCAAAAGTGCTAGGAGCGCGCATTCAGAAAAATCAGAACCAAGCCAAACCCCGGGGCGAGCATGGACGCGAGGCAGTTGAAAGTCGAGGCCGCGCGGGCAGCCCTTGCCCATGTCAGCGACGGCATGCGCATCGGCATCGGCACCGGGACGACGGCCGACGAATTCGTGCGGCTGCTGGCCGAAAAGATCGCCACCGGCTTGTCCGTCATCGGCGTGCCGACGTCGGAGCGCACCGCAGCCCTTTGCCGCGAACTTGGCGTGCCGCTGTCGACGCTTGAGGAAACGCCCGAGCTCGACCTTACCGTCGACGGCGCCGACGAGATCGACGCGGCGCTGACGCTGATCAAGGGCGGCGGCGGCGCGCTGCTGCGCGAGAAGATCGTCGCGGCGGCATCTCAGCGCATGATCGTCATTGCCGATCGCTCGAAGATGGTCGAGACCCTTGGCCGGTTTCCCTTGCCGATCGAAGTCAACCAATTTGGCTTGCGCGCCACCGAAATCGCGGTCGCGGCAGCGGCCAAAAGTCTCGGCCTTTCCGGCCCGGTTACATTGAGGATGACGGGGGGCCAGCCTTTTGTTACAGACGGCGGCCATTTTATCCTCGATGCATCTTTTGGCCGCATTCCGGATACAAGAGCGCTTTCGAATGCTCTCCATGCCATTCCTGGTGTGGTCGAGCATGGTCTTTTCATCGGGCTGGCGTCAGCGGCCATCATCGCCGGCGGCGACGGCATCCAAACCGTCCATGCCGCCCGAAAACCAGGGAGTTCTACCGATCATGATGTTGCATAACCGGGTTCGCAATCTTTGCGCCGTTCTGGCGGCTTCGGCCGTTTTCGCCTTCTCTTCCCCGGCGTTCTCGCAGGAGATCACGGAATCGCATCTGAAGGCGGCACGGGCGGCGGTCACGGCAATCCACGCGACCGACTCGTTCGACAACATCCTGCCGCAAGCGGCGGCCTCGCTCGAGCAGCAGCTTATCCAGAAGAACCCTGATATGCAGGAGCTGATCGGCAAGACCGTCAGCGAAAAGGCACTGGCGCTGGCCTCGCGCCGTGCCGATCTGGAGAAGGAAGCAGCGCTCGCCTATGCCAAGGTGTTCTCCGAGAAGGATCTCACCGACATCGCCGCCTTCTACAATTCCGATGCCGGCAAGAAGCTGCTCGACAACGGCCCCAACGTGACGCGCGAACTGGTCAAGGCCGCCGACATCTGGCAGAACGGCCTGGCGCGCGATCTCGCCCAGCAGGTCGGCGAAACGCTGGCAGCCGCCGCGAAGGCCGCTGCTCCGGCCGCGCCTGCGCCGGATAACGCAACTGCCCCCGCCGATGGCGCTGCACCTGCCGACGGCGATGCGCCCGCAGACGGTGACCAGCCGGAAGCGCCGAAGAACTAAGACGTCTGATTTCGCCACCGGCATCCTTGCCGCTGGACCAGAAAGCCCGGTGGAAACCGGGCTTTTCTTTTGGCTTCATGCGGCCTACCTGTCTCAAACATTTCTTGAGGCAAGGAACAGCAGCATGGCCGGTTACGACTACGATCTCTTCGTCATCGGCGGCGGCTCCGGCGGGGTGAGGGCGGCGCGCGTGGCGGCAGCGCTCGGCAAGCGTGTCGGCATCGCCGAGGAATACCGCTATGGCGGCACCTGCGTCATCCGTGGCTGCGTGCCGAAAAAACTCTATGTCTATGCCTCGCAATTTCCCGAGCATTTTGCCGACGCCGCCGGCTATGGCTGGACGGTGCCGGAGGCGAGCTTCGACTGGCCGACGCTGGTCGCCAACAAGGACCGCGAGATCGCCCGTCTGGAAGCGATCTACGAAAAGAACGTGAAAGGCGCCGGCGGCGAGACGTTCCACTCGCGCGCCATGCTGGTCGACCCGCATGTCGTGCATCTCCTGGGCGATGACCGCACCGTCACCGCCGACCAGATCCTGATCGCCACCGGCGGCCGGCCGGCGCCGCACCCGGCGCTGCCCGGTCACGAGCATTGCATCTTTTCCAATGAGGTTTTCGACCTCAAGCAACTGCCGAAGGCGATCATGATCGAGGGCGGCGGCTACATCGCCGTCGAATTCGCCAATATCTTCCATGGCTTGGGCGTCGACACCACGCTGGTCTATCGCGGCAAGGAGATACTGTCGCGCTTCGACATGGACCTGCGGCGCATGCTGCACGAAACCATGGAAAAGAAGGGGATCAAGATCCTCTGCCACGCCGTGTCGGAATGGGTCCGCAAGCGGCCGGACGGCAGGCTGGATGCGTTGGTCACCGGCGGCAAGGTGCTGACAGTCGACCAGGTCATGCTCGCCATCGGCCGCCTCCCCAACACTGAGAATATGGGCCTGGAAGGCGTCGGCATCGAACTCGGCAAAACCGGCGCCATCGTTGTCGACGAATATTCCCGCACCAACATCGACAACATCTGGGCGATCGGCGACGTCACCAACCGCGTGCAGTTGACGCCTGTGGCGATCCACGAAGCCATGTGCTTCATCGAGACCGCATTCAAGGGCAATCCGACCGCGCCCGACCACGACACCATTCCGACCGCCGTCTTCTCACAGCCGGAGATCGGCACCGTCGGGCTGTCCGAGGACGATGCCGTCAAGCGCTACTCCGATATCGAAATCTACCGCGCCACATTCCGGCCGATGCGGCACACGCTGTCGGGCCGCGACGAAAAGATGCTGACGAAGCTGGTGGTCGATGGCGCCACGCGAAAAGTGCTCGGCGCGCACATCCTCGGGCCGGACGCCGGCGAGATGGCGCAGTTGCTCGGCATTCCGCTGAAGGGCGGCGTCACCAAGGATGATTTCGACCGCACCATGGCCGTCCACCCGACGGCAGCGGAGGAACTGGTCACCATGTACAAGCCCACCTACCGCGTGAAGAACGGCGTGCGGGTCGATTGACGCCCGCGCGCTCGATCTTGAAGAACCCCCCATGGCAGCCGCTGTTGCCACCGCGATGGGAGGCCTGAAGCTTATTACAACAAAGTGCCGCGCAGGATGACCAGCGCCACCGAGAAATAGATCACCAGGCCGGTGACATCGACCAGCGTGGCGACGAACGGCGCCGAGGCGCTCGCCGGATCGAAGCCGATCCGTTTCAGCGCGAACGGCAGCATCGACCCCGACAGCGAGCCGAAGGTGACGATACCGACAAGGGCTGCCCCCACGGTCGCCGCGATCAGCGGCCAATGCGGCCCATAATCGTAGAAGCCCATATACTGCCAGAGCGCGATGCGGCAGATGCCGACCACGCCAAGCATGGCGCCGAGTACCAGGCCGGTTGGCAATTCGCGCAACGCCACCCGCCACCAGTCACGAAGGCCGATCTCGCGCAGCGCCAGCGCGCGAATGACGAGCGAGGTCGCCTGCGAACCGGAATTGCCGCCGGAGCTCATGATCAGCGGAATGAACAGAGTGAGCACGATCGCCTTCTCCAGTTCGCCTTCATAGCTTTGCATGGCGTTGGCGGTCAGCATCTCCGAGATGAACAGCGCGCACAGCCAGCCGCCGCGCTTCTTGATCATCGCGAGAAAGCTCATCTTCATGTAGGGCTCGTCGAGCGCCTCCATGCCGCCGAAACGATGCGCGTCCTCGGTCGTCTCCTCGATCATGGTGTCGATGATGTCGTCGATGGTGACGATGCCGAGGATCTTGCCGTGGTCGACGACGGGAACCGCGAGCAGGTCATATTTGGAGATCGTCTGCGCCAGTGTCTCGCGATCGGTCAGCGGCGTCACCGTCACCGGGGCGCGATCCGGCGCCACCGACAGGATCGGATCGTCCGGCTCGCCGGTGATCAGCCGGCGCAGGCCGGTCGCAGCGTTGCCCGCAGCGGCGGGACCAACCCGCCGAGCAGCTCGGAGCGCGCCGGTTCGTCCAGTTCGCGCAGGATATCGGCGGCGCGGTCGACCGACATGGCGGTCAGGAGCTTGCACGCCTTGGCGCGCGGCAGCGCCTCGGCCAGATCGGAGGCGCCGTCGAGTTCAGGCTGGTCGAAGATCTCGACCAGCCGCTCGAACGGCATTTCGCAAAGCAGTTCTATCGCGGTATCGCGAGATTCCCGGTTCAGGGCCTCGACGACATCGGCGACGTGATCATTGGCAAGGATACGCGCGATAGCGACGGCATCGTCGCCCGCTACGACGGGGGTAAATTCGTTCATGGCTCACTCCTTGCCGTCCGGCGGGACGTGAGCCGTTAGAGGTCACATCGAGGCGGACGGCGGTTGCGTTCGACTACTGTCGCCAGGCATGGCGCGGTGACCTTTCTGCTCGCGGGTTCGAGTTGGAATTCAGCGAGCGGGCGCAACATAGGAGCGCATCTTGGCGAGTCAATCGCGGGGGTGGCGGAAAACAGCCGGGAGCCGGCCCAATCGCGAGACTGTGATGATTATTGAAGGGGAGGGAGCGAGTGCCCCGCCGCCAGTGGCGGAACGCGCTTCGGCGTGGCTGCTATTTCTGCTTCAGCCGGCGTGAAAAACGCATCCATTTGTCCTCGACCGGCCGCGGCTGCGTAAGGATGGTGGTGAGCTCGCGCGGAAGGTTCGGAACAAGCGGCCTCTTGGTGGCGACGCCGTCGGCGATCGCGACCACGCTGTGGTAGAATTCCTCGCCCGAGGCCGAGCGTGGCGCCACCGCCTCATGCATGATGCTGATCACCGTGACATCGGGACAGTTGTCCTTGATGGCCTGGTGGAAGGCGATCTTGCCATCCGGATCGAGCGCGCCGGTCGCTTCGTCGAGGAACAACAGTCCCGGTTGCTGCAGCACGATGCGGGCCACAACCAGCTTCTGCTTCTGGCCGCCGGACAGCAGCTGGTCCCAGATCTTTCCCTCGCGGCTTTCATCGGCCATGTGTTCGATGAAATCGCCGAGGCCGGCCTTGTGCAGGGCTGCCGCGACCTGCGCATCGCCATAGTCGTCCTCGGAACCGGGCAGGCACACCAGCTGCTTCAGCGACACCTGCTGCAGCTTGACCTCCTGGGCGGCATAGAAGCTCCTCACACCGTCAGGGAAGACGATGGTGCCGCGGCCATAAGGCCACAAGCCGTTGATCGCCTTGATCAGCGAAGTCTTGCCGCAGCCGGATTCGCCCTTGAGGAATGCCCACTCGCCGCGCCGAAAGCGCAGATTGGCTGCGCTCAGGAACGGCGTGGCGTCTTCACCCTGATGCGCCAGTTCAAGCTTCTGGATGGTCAGGCCGAAGACCGGGTTCTGGCTGGCATAGTGGAAATCGGAACGGCCGGTCTGGCTGTAGAATTCCTGCGGCTGTTGGACGTTTTCAATGGCGTGCGCCAACTCGATGACGCGCTGGCTGTTGGCCCGCAAGGTGGCGAGACTCGGCATGACATGGATGAACCAGGAACATTTGCTGATCAGCGCGTTGACCTGCTCGGAACCGGTTATGTAGCCCTTGAGGTCGACGCCGTTGTGGATGAACGGCACCAGACCAGGTCCGTAGGCGACAACTTTGGCCCCGACGAAATTATAGACCGATTCGAATCCCGCATAGAGGGTGTTGACGATGTTGAGCTTCGACCAGGTGGTATCGATATCGAGATAGAGCCGTCCATGTATCGTCTTTTGCACGTCTTCGCCTTGCGACGCCGACACATGGAAACTGCGGCGCAACAAGGTGATCAGCTCGCTGCGATAGGTGCCTTCGGCCTTCTGCATCCTGACATTGAGCCACTCCAGCATTCCGCCGAGTTTGATCGCGATCCAGGTATTGACCGGCACGTAGATGGCAACCGCCAGGAGAGCGAGGACGGCGCTGCCATAGCTGCCGAGGGCATCCAGGCCTTTTACCTCCACGGAATTCGCCAGCAAAGCGCCGCCGACAAAATAAAGTGAGGTGAAGACGCCGAAGACACCTTGGGCAAGCCCGATGGCGCCGCCCGCCATGTCTTTGATGGATTCCTGCACGCGCTGATCGATGTTGTCGGGCGCTGGCGCATCTGGCGAGCCATTCTGAGCGTGGTAGTGAGTATGGTTGGTATCAAGCAGCGCCGCATTGAAACGCGCGTTCAACCAGGCGCGCCATTTGCGATGCAATGTCGCCGATACAAATTTGCAGGCGCCTATGATTCCCATGTCCTTGAACACGACCAGCAGCACAAGCAGGCCGGCATTGGTAAGCACTGATTCAAGGGGCGTGGTATTCGCGGCGTCGTGGAAAAAAGCGATTGAGGCTGCCAGTTCGCCCGCCAACACGGTAAACCAGACGTCGGCCTTGCTCGACAGGGCTATGATGAGTGCGAGGACGACGGTGAGAGCCCAGGCCTCTCTCCACCGGTCCGAGAACCAGTAGGCCCGCATCAGTCCCCAGAAGGTCCGCATCGACGATACTGGCGTCAGGGGCGACGGCCCGGCGGGGGCGTCGCGTTTCCAAAGTGCCGATATTGAACGTCGCGGTCTGTCGACCCGAATCACAATCCCGCCCAAACCTTTTTTAGTTTTGTTACGGATAGTAACACCAATTGATCATTTTCTATGAATTTTATCCCGGCGAATGTGAAGCAGCCCACCCGCCGTTGCCATGAGGCAACAGTTGGTACTGCGAGATCGCCGTCTTTGGGTCAAATTTGTCCTTTGTTTCAATGTGTTGCGAGAACGCTCAGATGTGCGAATATATTCCCTGAGGGAAGGCTCATACACGGCTTTGTGACCAAAAGGCCTGCCCGTCGGCCGGTTTTCCCACCGCGCGCTAACCGGATCGCCCGAAAAATTGCCGTCCGTGATCGCCCCAGGCCGCCCGAATCATTTCACCGGCCATCATGGTTGGGCACGCAAGATCGTCGCTCCTGCACGGCGACTGCTCATGAGTTGGCCCACGCTTTTTAGCTGCAGCTCAACACCGTTTGACAATCAAGCGCACTGGAATGAACCTTGCCGGGCACTGTCGGCACCGATGCATGTCCGGTCCCCAACAAGGAAGCTCCCCAATGCTTGCACGCGCAGCCGTTCCCGCAATGGTGACGCTCTTTGCCTGGCTGCCTCTTGCGCATGCCGTCAGCCAGACCATTCCGGCAAGCGCCGAAGGGCAAATCGAGTTCAATGCTCCGTCCGGCAACATCGGCTGCATCTACACGCCGAAGGGCGGCACCAGCACCTACGAACCACAGGATGGCGGTCCGGAACTGAGCTGTTCGCGCGTCGAGCCCAGCTGCGTCACCGTGATCCTTGGGCCGAACGGCCCGGCGACATTGATCAAGAATCCGGGAGAGCAGGGCTGCTGCAGCGATGTCGCGAAGCTGGCCTATGGCAACAGCTGGAGCAAAGGGCCGCTTACCTGCCAGTCGTCAACCAAGGGACTGACCTGCACGGGCAGCAACGGGCATGGCTTCTTCCTCAGCAAAGCCAAGGTGACGGTGAAATAACCCGAGCATGATCCCGAAAAGTGGTTGCCGGTTTTCTCGGACAAACGGGAAACCGTTTTGTCCAGAGATCATGCTCAAACAAGGAGATAGAGCCCATCCCGATTTCCATCGGGATGGAACAGGCTCTAGCCGGCCTTTTCCAGTTCGCCCTTGGCCTTTGCGGCCGCGACTTGGCGGATGGCATCAGTCAGCGTGTCGGCGTCCTGCGCGCCCATGACGGCGTATTTGCCTTCGAGCAGGAAGCACGGCACGCCAGTGATCCCCATCCGCGATGCCGTGGCGATTTCTGTGCGCACCTCCTCGACGTCGGCATCGGTCGGCAGGAGCGTTTCGACCACGGCAGCGTCCATGCCGGCCTCGCGGGCGGCATCGATCAGCACGGCGTGGTCGCCAATATTGCCGCCTTTCTCGAAATACAGTTGGAACAGCCGGCGCACGAGCCGGTTCTGCACGGCTTCACCGGCGGCACCGGCCCAGCGGATGACACGATGCGCGTCCAGCGTGTTGGCGGCGACCTTGATGGCGTCGAAAGCGAAATTGATGCCTTCGGCTTCGCCGAGCGGCTCTACGCGGGCATGCATCTGACGGATGCGCTCGTCGCTGCCGAATTTGGCCAGCATGTATTCGCGCCGGTCCTTGCCCTCGGGCGGGATGGTCGGGTCGAGCTGGAACGGCCGCCAGCGCACATGAACCTCAACGTCGCCGGCAGCGGCAATCGCTTTATCCAGCCGCTTCTGGCCGACGAAGCACCAGGGGCAGACGACGTCGGAAACCACGTCGACGGTAATGGAATTGTCATCGCTCATCTTGATCTCCTGCAGCCGAACGTTTCAGCGAGACCGATCTCGGCCACGCTCAGTTCGGCTTGCGCCACCAGGTCGGCCATTGATAACCGAATATGGGCGTCTTTTTGGGATGGTCCAGGTAATTCCAGTAAGCGAGCCATTGCTGCGCGTTGTACTGCATCGGCACCATGTAATTGCCGGAGATCAGCAATCGGTCGAGCACGCGCACGGCGGCGACATAGTCTTCCTTGGTCCGTGCTCTCAGCATCGCGTCGATCGCCGCGTCGACCGCCGGATCGGCGACGCCGGCCAGATTGAATGAACCTTCTCTTTTGGCCTCTGAAGAACCCCAGCGAAGGTTCTGCTCCATACCGGGAGACAGCGAGTTGCTGAACCCGCTCGACCCGACAAGAACCTCAAAGTCGAAACGCTGCTTGCGCGACTGGATCTGGTCGGCCTCGAGGCTGCGGATGGTCACCGCGATGCCGATCTTTTCCAGCGAGCGCTGATAGATGGCGGCAAAGCGTTCCTCGTCCTGCGACGCCGTCAGGATCTCGAAACCGAACGGGTTTCCCTTGGGATCCAGCAGGACGCCGTCCCTAACGGCGTAGCCCTGGCTCTTCAGCAGGTCGAACGCCAGCTTCAGCACCTTGCGGTCCTGGCCGGTGCCGTCATTCACCGGCGGGCGCCAGCTGCCGTCCATGACATCGGCCGGCACGCGGCCGGGGTAGGGCGCCAGCAGCGCCTTTTCCCTGTCGCTGGCGGAATGGCCGAGCGCGGAAAGTTCGGAATTCTGCCAGTAGCTCATCGTGCGCGTGTACTTGCCGCCGAACAGGTTCTTGTTGGCCCATTCGAAGTCGTAGAGCATGCCGAGCGCGCGCCGCACCTCCGGATTGGAAAACTTCTCCAGTCGCGTGTTGAACAGGAAGCCGGTCACCACGGGCGGTATGCCGGTGTCGAAGGTCTCGGCGATCACCTCGCCGCGATGATAGGCGGGAAAATCGATATCGCGCTCGCGCTTGACCGGATCGCCCTCATCGTAAATGGCGCAGATGCCTTTCTTGAACGCTTCCGTCTTGGCATTGGCGTTGAGGAAGTACTCGATGGTGATCTGGTCGTAATTGTCGAAGCCGCGCTTGGAAGGGATGTCCTTGCCCCAGTAATTCGGGTTGCGCTTGAACACGATGCGCTGTCCCGGCTGCACCTTGTCGATGATGTAGGGACCGCTGCCGATCACCGGCTTCAACGTCGTCTTGTCGAAGGTATCCTTGTTGAAGGCGTGCTTTGGGATGATCGGCGTCAGCGCGATGATCAAGGGGGTCTCGCGATTGGCCTTGTCGTTGAAGGTGAAGCGCACGCTGTGATCGCCGGTCTTTTCGAGCTTGGCGATCAGGCTCATGCGATCCCTGTAGGGCGGGCGGCCCTTGTCGGTGAAGACATCGTAGGTGAACAGCACGTCATCCGGCGTCACCGGGTCGCCATCGGACCACTTTGCATTTGGGTTGAGATGGAACTCGATCCACTTGCGCTCGGGATCCATATCGGCTGTGTCTGCGAGCAGGCCATAGAGGCTGAAGGCCTCGTCGTAGTTGCGCATCATCAACGGCTCGAAGACGAGATTGCCGAAAATGAGGTCCTGCATGCCGCGCGCCGTGGTGCGCAAGCTCTTCAGGATGAACGGGTTCAGATTGTCGAAGCTGCCGACGACGCAGTAAGTGATGTTGCCGCCCTTCGGCGCATCGGGATTGACGTAGTCGAAATGCTGGTAGTCGGCTGGCAGCGCCGGCTCGCCCTGCATGGCGATGGCATGTTTCGGTTCCGACATCGCCACGCCGGGTGCAAAGGCGAAGAACGAAATTGCGGCGATCAGCCAAACAAGAATGCGGCCCATGACCGTCTCCTTACTGGGCGGCTTGATGATTCGGAGTGCACCCTAACATGGCGCCGCGGCGCTCCGGCCAGATACATCAACCCAAATCGCACGACCCAAATTGCGAGGCCAAGAATTGCAGGCGGCGGGCTGGATTCGGCTGCTCATGCAGTGTAACACGCGCTCCGAAGTCATTCTGTTGCCTCAATTCGGCAACAGGTAGCAGGACCACACGGCGCGAAGAAGCCGGTCCCGGGATCATTTGAGAGGAAATGCACGACATGACGAGCCTGAACAGCAACGCATACCGCCTTTCGGTCCTGGCCGCGGGCGTGGTCGGCTTTCTGGGCGCCGGACTTCCCACCGCTTCGGCACAGCAACAGATTCCGCAGGGTTGGTTCAAGGCCTGCACCAAGCAGGAAGATGTCGACATCTGCAATGTCCAGAACATCATCACTGCCGGCAACGGCCAGTTCGTCACCGGCGTCAGCCTGATCGAGTTGAAGGGCAAGGTAAACCGCAAGGTCTTCCAGGTCACGGTTCCCCCAGGTCGCCTGGTGCCCCCCGGCATCGCCCTGCAGATAGACGCCGGCAAGGCGACGAAGCTGGATTATGTCATTTGCTTCGCCGACCGTTGCGTTGCCGAAGTGCCGCTGACCGACGCGCTCGTCGCGTCCTTCAAGAAGGGACAGGCGATCACGCTGACCTCGATCAACTTCCAAAGTCAGCCAAATCCCATCAAGGTTGCCTTGACCGGCTTCAGCGGCGCCTTTGACGGCGCGCCGCTGCAGCAGTCGGACATCGAGGATCGGCAGAAAAAACTTCAGGATTTCGTCGTCAAGAACAACCAGGACTTCGCCAAGAAGCTCAAGGACGAGCAGGCCAAGGCCAAAGCCGCCAACTAATCGCCGGGACAGATACCGGAGCGACAAAAAGCGGGGTCATGCCCCGCTTTTTTGTTGTCGTCACGTCGATGCAAGGTGATGTCAGTGTCTCGACTGGCGTTTTGGCTCATAGCGTCCGTCGGGCCGCTTGTCGAACATCTCGCCGATCTGTGGATGCCGGACCGGTTCGCCCGATTGATCCTCGAGCAGGTTCTGCTCGGAGACATAGGCGATGTATTCGGTTTCCGAATTCTCGGCGAGCAGATGGTAGAACGGCTGGTCCTTGCGCGGCCGCACGTCGGCCGGGATGGCTTCGTACCATTCGTCGGTGTTGGCAAATTGCGGATCGACATCGAAAATGATGCCGCGGAACGGAAACAGCCGATGACGAACCACCTGTCCGATCGAAAATTTGGCCGTTTTCATCATACTCACCACTAAGCCTCTAGAGCGCCCGGCGTCCCCTCGAATGTGCGAAGAGCGCTCTAAGACTTTGAATTTACACACGCCGTGGCCAAAAATCGAGCCCGACTTAGGTCTGGGATCAGGCTTTATTTGGCGCAGATGGCGTGTCAGTTCAATGCCGAAGCGCTTGACGCCCGATGAAGCTACGGGCTAGCCCGGTCCCGGGGTTTCGGGCCAGGGCAAAAATGTCTGACATTGTCGGTCTTGTTATTCCGTTCTTCGGGCTGATTTTCATCGGCTTTCTGGTTGCGCGCATGACCAGGCAGCCGCTGGAAGCGCTTGGCTGGATGAACACCTTCATCGTCTATGTCGCGCTTCCTGCCCTGTTCTTCCAATTGCTTGCCCGCACGCCGTTCGAACAGTTGACGGAATGGCGCTTCATCTTCGGCTCGGTATTTTCCACCTACACGATCTTCTCGATCATGTTCGTATGGTCGGCGACGGCGTCGCGCGGCGAGATCGCCCAGTCGACGATCAAGGCGCTGGCCGCGGCCTACGGCAATATCGGCTATATGGGGCCGGGGCTGGCGCTGCTCGCCTTCGGCGAACAAGCGGCGGTCCCCGTTGCGCTGATCTTCTGCTTCGAAAATATCATGCATTTCGCCATCGCGCCGATGATGATGGCGCTGTCGGGCGACGACAAGACATCGCCGTGGCGGCTCATCCTCGGCGTAGTCAGGAAAATCGTCCTGCACCCGTTCATCATCGCGACCGCGCTTGGCGTCGGCGCCGCCTATCTCGGCTTTCACCCACCGCAGCCGGTCGATCGCCTGCTCGAATATCTGTCTCGGGCGGCCGCCCCTTGCGCCCTGTTTGCCATGGGCGTGACGCTTGCGCTCCGGCCCCTCAACCGCGTGCCGCATGAGTTGGCGTCGATCGCGGCGCTGAAGCTGATCCTGCATCCATCGCTCTGCTACGTCGTGCTGAGCTGGATCGGGAACTTTTCCGAAATCTGGGTTTTTTCAGCCGTGCTTTTGGCGGCATTACCGACTGCAACCAACGTCTTCGTCATCGCCCAGCAATATGGCGTCTGGGTGCAACGCGCCTCGGCCAGCGTCATGATCACCACCTGTCTCTCGGTGCTGACGGTGACCGGGCTGCTCTACATGATCCGCCACGGCATCTTACCGCCGGACCTGTTTCCCTGAACCGCCGGTAAGCGCCGCAAAGCCGCTGCCCGGCCTCAAGCCTTCGCGCATGAAAAAGGCGCGCAGCGGCGCGAAACTGCCGAGCACATTGAGGCCGGCGCTGCGTGCCATCTGCGCCGGCAACATGTCCGACAGCAACGACATGTTAAGCAGATTGACCGCGCCCGAACGCGCCAGAACGTCGGGACGGCGCCTGGAATCATAGGCGGCCAAAGCCCTTGCGGCGCCAGGGTCGCCGCGATTTTCGCGTGCGATTCCAATCAGATCCTCAACGTCCCTGATGCCGAGGTTGAGACCTTGGGCTCCGATCGGCGGGAACACATGTGCAGCCTCGCCGACCAGCGCCACACGGTTTTGCGCGAAGCGCCCCGGTGATGCCGCTGAAAGCGGGTAAATTTGTCGGCCGGGCTCAACCGACACCCGGCCCAGCATCGACTGCATCTGCTGCTCGACACGCTCGGAAAGTGTCACGTCATCGAGTGCGGCGAGGTCCTTCGCCGTCTCCGGTTTCACCACCCAGACGAGGCTGGAGCGGTTGCCGGGCAGCGGTACCTGGGTGAACGGCCCGGTCTCTGTGTGGAACTCGGTCGAGGTGAAACCATGCTCGCTGCGATGGCCGAAATTCAGCACCAGCGCCGCTTGGCGGTAGGATCGCACCGAGGCCACTATGCCCGCCGCCTCACGCGCCGGCGACAGGCGCCCATCGGCAGCGACCGCGAGCGAGGCCGAGACTTCGCGGCCATCAGCCAAAACGGCATGCGCCTGATCGGCGTCCAGACGCCAACTCTCGACCATCGACGTCAGCCATTCGATGCCGGAATGTGCCGCGACGGACTTGGCCAGCGTCGGGTTCAGCTCACTGTTGGGCAGGTTGAGCCCGAACTGCTCCTCGCCGATCTCTATGGCGCGAAAAGTCACCACCGGGCTGCGGATCAGCCGGCTGGTCGCATCGACGATGCGCATGACCTTCAGCGGCGCGGCCTTCGGCGCAAGTTCGGCCAGCACGCCCAGCCGATCGAGAACCTTGAGAGCAGGGTTCATCAGCGCCGTGGTCCGGCCATCGGGCCCGCCTGCTTCGGGTCCGACCAGGGTTACCGGAAAGCCCGCCTCGGCGAAACCGAGCGCCGCGATCAGTCCGGCAGGGCCGCTGCCGGCTACCAGTATCCGTGCTGTCTCGCGATGATCCAAATTGGACTTCCAGTTTGCGATGCAGGTGTCTACCCATGGATATAGGTCAGACCATGCGGCTTGATCAACGCGGCGATTAGGCTCATTCGGTTGTCATGACCGGCCAGCAGGACGATTTCAGCCATCTCGACCGCGCCGGCCGCGCCACGGCAAGCCTGGCCCGCAGCCCCCGCCTGACGGTCAACATCGCCATCGTCGGCGGCATTCTGCTCGCCTGGTTCATTCTCGGCGCCATGGCGATCCGCGGCGCCGAAGGCCGGCTCCCCGGCGTACCAGGCGATGTGGTCCTGCGATATCTGCCGCAACTGCCGCTGCCGGATGTCCTCGACCGCTTCTTCGGCATGTGCCTGATGCCCGCACCACTTGATGCCGGCGGCGCACCGGTTCTGGCGCTGATCGTGATGTGGTTTTTGATGGCCGTGGCGACGATGCTGCCGTCGGCGGCGCCGATGATCCGTACCTATTGTGAAATCGCCGACACCGCCCGCATCAAGGGCGAGCCGGTGGCCCACCCGCTGGTCCTGGTCGCCGGCTACCTCTCGACATGGCTTGTCGCCTCTATCGGCTTCGCGGTGCTGACGTTGCTCGTCCACGCATTTGCGTCCTCCGCTCGATTGCTCGATGCGGTGAGCGGCCTTGCCGCGGCGGCCGCGCTGCTGGTTGCCGGCCTCTACCAGTTCAGCAGCCTCAAGCAGGCCTGCCTGACAGAATGCCGGAACCCGTTCTCGACACTGTTTTCCAACTGGAGCGCGGAGCCGGGTGGCATCTTCCGGCTAGGGCTGAAGCAGGGCCTGTGGTGCCTCGGCTGCTGCTGGGCGCTGATGCTGGTGATGTTTGCCGTCGGCGCGATGAACGTGTTCTGGATGGCGCTGATCGGCCTGTTCACCTTGATCGAAAAACAGACCACCGGCAGCCTTCCAACCCGAGTGGCCGGTGCGATACTGCTTGTCTGGGCAGTCGCCCTGCTAGTAGTCTCGGCATGACGGGGGATAATTCCATGGCAGAGCAAGGCTGGGCAATGAAAGGAGAGCTCGTACTCTCCTGCAATTGCACGGTTTTTTGTCCTTGCGTGCTGTCGCTTGGCAGCCATCCGCCGACGGAGGGTTATTGTCAGACCTGGGCGGGCTTCCGCATCGACGCAGGCCATTTCGGCGAGGTCGACCTGTCCGGCCTCAATCTCGGTCTGGTCATGGAAATCCCCGGCTTTATGAGCCGCGGCAACTGGACCGCAGGCCTGTTCATCGACAAGCGCGCCTCCGTCTACGCGGTGAAAGCGCTGACCAGGATCTTCACCGGGAAGGCCGGCGGAACAACCTCGCTGTTGTCGATCCTTGTCGGCAAGTTCCTCGGTGTCGAGCAGGTGCCGATCACCTACGAGACGCGTGACAAGACCCGTATTTTCCAGATACCGAAGATCATCGACGGGGCGGTCACACCGATTCCCGGCAAGGATCGCGAGAAGGATACCGTGATCGGCAACTCGGAATACTGGATCGCGCCGGAGATCATCGTGGCCAGGTCCGACAAAAGCAAGATGCGGGCGTTCGGCCACAACTGGAACTTTGCCGGCCGCTCGGCCGAAATCTGCAAACTGGATTGGCGGGGCCCGTGAGCAAGAACACAACCGCCAGGAATGCCGCCAAAAAGATCACCGACCGGATACCCAGGCCGAAGAAAAAGGTCACCTGGCCGCAGGCGCGGGCATTCTCGGTGCATCTGTTGACCGCGTCTGGCTCGTTCCTGGCCTTCCTGTCTCTGGTGGCGGCAAGCGAGCAACGCTGGACGGCGATGTTCTGGTGGCTGGGGCTGGCGCTGTTCGTCGACGGCATAGACGGGCCGATCGCGCGCAAGCTTGAGGTCAAGGAGATCCTGCCGACCTGGTCGGGCGAACTCCTCGACAACATCATCGACTATGTCACCTATGTGCTGATCCCCGCCTTCGCGCTCTACCAGCGCGGCTTCATGGGCGAAGGGCTGTCTTTCCTGTCGGCGGCCATCATCGTGGTGTCCAGCGCCATCTATTATGCCGACACCGGAATGAAGACGAAGGAGAACTTCTTCAAAGGCTTTCCGGTGGTCTGGAACATGGTCGTGTTCACGCTGTTCGTCATCGAGCCGGGACAGTGGGTGTCCTTCGGCGTCGTCGTGGCGGCCGGCATCCTCACCTTCGTGCCGATCAACTTCATTCATCCCGTGCGGGTGGTGCGGCTGCGGCCAATTAATCTTGGCATGACGCTGCTCTGGTGTGCTTTCGGTGCGCTGGCGCTGGCGCAGGCGGCCCTTGCCGCCTTCTACGACCAGATCGGCGTTTTGGGCGAACAGGTCGGCGTCTTTACCAAGGTCGGCATCACCATCACCGGACTTTACCTCGCCTGCATCGGCGGTATCATGCAGTTCTTCCCCAAACTCGGCGCCAAGCCGGACACTAAGAAAGCCTGACCGCAGGAAAGCCCACAAATGTCCAAAGCAATCCGTATCCACGCCCATGGCGGTCCGGAAGTCCTGACCTATGAAGACGCCGATCCGGGACAACCCGGCGCCGGGCAGATCCTGGTCAGGCACACCGCGATCGGCCTCAATTTCATCGATGTCTATCACCGCATCGGCCTCTATCCGCCGCCCGGCGGCTTCCCGCTGATCCCGGGCGGCGAGGCGGCAGGTGTGGTTCTCGAGGTCGGCGCAGGCATCGACTGGCTGAAGCCGGGCGACCGCATCGCCTATGCCGTCAATGTCGGTGCCTATGCCGAACAGCGCATTGTCGCCGCCGACCGCGTGGTCAAGGTACCGGACCGCATCAGCGACGAACAGGCCGCCGGCATGATGCTTAAAGGCATGACGGCGGAGTATCTGTTGCGCCGGACCTTCAAGGTGAAGGCAGGCGACACCATCCTGTTTCATGCCGCCGCCGGCGGCGTCGGGCTGATCCTGGGACAATGGGCAAAACATCTCGGCGGCACCGTCATCGGCACGGCAAGCTCAACCGACAAGATCGAGCTCGCCAAGGCGCATGGCTTCGACCATGTCATCAACTACAAGGAGCAGGATTTCGTCGCCGGCGTCGCCGCCATCACCGGCGGCAAGAAATGTGACGTCGTCTACGATTCGGTCGGCAACGACACATTCCCGGCCTCGCTCGACTGTCTGAAGCCGCTCGGCATGTTCGTCTCTTTCGGTCAGTCCTCTGGACCGATCCCGTCATTTTCGATGTCGCTGCTGGCGCAGAAGGGCTCGCTGTTCGCTACCAGGCCGACGCTGTTCGTCTACAACGCCAAGCGTGAAGACCTCGAAATCTCCGCCGCGGCATTGTTCGATGTGGTGTTGAGCGGTGCGGTCGAGATCAAGATCAACCAGCGCTATGCGCTGAAGGACGCCGGCAAGGCGCAAGCCGATCTCGAAGGGCGCAAGACCACGGGTACGACAATACTGATCCCCTGACGGAGGTTTGCCTTCCTTTCAGTGCTTTGCCGCGGCGCCCAGGCACTGTTTGCACGAAAAACCGGTCGGTCGGTTTGTTGTGCGAAACGGGCCTATCTTTACCCCTTGAGTTTCCGCTGAAATTCTTGAAGCTCTTTCAAGGTGGGTGCTGCTTTCGCACGAGAGCGGCCAGCGCATACGATGTTGGCGGGAACACAGAACATATCCGGAAACCGGATGGGAGGCACTGTGAGTGCAGATCATGATGGAGCGAACCTGCTTGAGGTTCGTGGCCTGACCAAGATATTCGGCACGCTGACTGCGTGCGATCATATCGACCTCAACATCGCCAAGGGCGAGATCCACGCGCTGCTTGGCGAAAACGGCGCCGGCAAGTCGACGCTGGTCAAGATGCTGTTCGGTTCGCTGGAGCCCAATTCCGGCGAGATATTCTGGAACGGCGAAGCGGTGCGGATCACCAGTCCGGGCATGGCGAAGAAGCTCGGCATCGGCATGGTGTTTCAGCACTTTTCGCTGTTCGAGGCGCTGACCGCGGCCGAGAATATCGCTCTGTCTCTGGATGACGGCTCACCGATCAGCTCGATCGCGGCCAAGGCGAGGGCGCTTTCCTTCAGCTATGGCCTGCCGCTCGATCCGGACTCGCTGGTCGGCGATCTCTCGGTCGGCGAACGCCAGCGCATCGAGATCATCCGCTGCCTGTTGCAGACGCCGCAGCTCATCATCCTCGACGAGCCGACCTCGGTGCTGACGCCGCAGGAAGCCGACAAGCTGTTCGAAACGCTTGAGCGCCTGCGCTCGGAGGGCAAATCCATCCTCTACATTTCGCACCGGCTGGAAGAGGTCAAACGCATCTGCGACCGCGCCACCGTGCTGCGTCACGGCAAGGTCGTCGGCCATTGCAACCCGCGCGAGGAAACGGCTTCGTCGCTGGCCCGCATGATGGTCGGCAACGAGGTGAAGGCCGTGGTGCGCGCACCGGCCGAAGGCATCGAGGCCGCGCAGCCGCTGCTCGAAATCCGCGCCCTCAGCCGCAAGCCGGCAACCCCGTTTTCGATCCCGCTGAAGAATATCAACCTCACTGTGCGCGCCGGCGAGGTGATCGGCATTGCCGGTGTCGCCGGCAACGGCCAGGGCGAGTTCTTCGAATCCGTCTCCGGCGAGGTGCTGCAGCAGGACGCCGCATCCGTGCGCATCCGCGGCAAGGATGCCGGCTCGCTCTCGATCACAGGCCGGCGGCTGATGGGCGCTGCCTTCGTGCCGGAAGAACGCCTCGGCCATGGCGCGGCGCCACGCATGAAGCTTTCGGAAAATCTGCTTCTGTCGCGGCACGCCACCGACGGCAAGGTTTTTGTCGGCGCCGGCGGCACGGTCAAAAGCGGAGCGGTCTATGCCGCCGCCCAGCGCATCATCGTGGCGATGGACGTGCGCAAGAGCGCGCCCGATCCGGAAGCCGCGGCCCTGTCGGGCGGCAATCTGCAGAAATTCATCGTCGGCCGCGAACTCGACCGCAGCCCTGCCGTCATGGTCGTCAACCAGCCGACCTGGGGCGTCGACGCCGGTGCCGCCGCCCACATCCGCCAGGCGCTGATCGAACTGGCGCGCAGCGGCTCGGCGGTTCTGGTCATCAGCCAGGACCTCGATGAGCTGTTCGAGATTTCGGACGCGATCGCGGTCATGCACAATGGCGAATTGTCGAAACCGCTGCCGATCGCCGAGGCAACTTTCGAAAAGATCGGCCTGTTGATGGGCGGCGCCGAGCCCGGCCACGCCGAACATGGTCTGGAGACGGCATGATGCGCCTCGAACTCGTCAAACGCCCGCAGCGCTCGATGCTGTTTTCCGCGCTGTCGCCCTTCATCGCCTTCGCCCTGACGATCATCGCCGGCGCGGTTCTGTTCGCGTTGCTCGGCGTCAACCCGCTGAGCGCATTCGAGATCTATTTCATCGAGCCGATCAGCCAGGTCTGGCAGTTGCATGAACTGGCGATCAAGGCCGCACCTTTGATCCTGATCGCGGTCGGCCTGTCGGTCTGTTACAAGGCCAACATCTGGAACATCGGCGCTGAGGGACAGTTCATCCTCGGCGGCATTTTCGGCTCGGCCATTCCGGTGCTGTTTCCCGGGTTCGAAGGCCCGCTTGTGCTGCCGCTGATGCTGTTGTTCGGCATGGTCGGCGGCGCCGCCTATGCGGCAATCCCTGCTCTCCTAAAGACGCGCTTCGGCACCAACGAAATCCTGACCAGCCTGATGCTGGTCTACGTCGCCCAGCTTTTCCTCGACTGGCTGGTGCGCGGCCCCTGGCGCGATCCGCAGGGCCATGGTTTTCCGCAGACGATCCAGTTCAACGACTCGGCGGTCCTGCCGGAACTGATGCCGGACGCCGGCCGTGCCAATTGGGGTTTTGTCTTCGCGCTTGTTGCAGCCGTGCTGATCTGGGTGCTAATGAGCCGCCTGCTCAAGGGTTTTGAGGTCCGCGTGCTCGGCTCCAGCCCGAGGGCAGGGCGCTTCGCCGGCTTCGGCCTCAACCGCATGGTCTTCTTCGCCTTCCTGCTGTCAGGCGCGCTGGCCGGGCTTGCCGGCATTTCGGAAGTCTCCGGCGCCATCGGCCAGCTGCAACCGGTGATCTCGCCCGGCTACGGCTTCACAGCGATCATTGTGGCGTTCCTCGGCCGGCTCAATCCGCTCGGCATCGTCGCCGCCGGCCTGGTGCTGGCGCTGACTTATCTCGGCGGCGAGGCGGTGCAAAGCGCGCTCGGCATTTCCGACAAGGTGGCGCGTGTGTTCCAGGGCATGCTTTTGTTCTTCGTGCTCGGTTGCGACACGCTCATCCATTACCGCATTCGCCTGGTCGGCATGGCGCTGACGAAAAGCGCGGCGAAGCTTGAAGCCGCGCCGAAGTTGAAGGAAGCCCGCTGATGGACATCGCCGTCAACATCCTTTTGACCATCGCCACGGCGGCAACGCCGCTTTTAATAGCGGCAATCGGCGAACTCGTGGTCGAGCGCTCCGGCGTGCTCAACCTCGGCGTCGAAGGCATGATGATCATGGGCGCCGTCGGCGGCTTCGGCGCCGGCTATCTCACGGGATCGCCCTGGATCGGCCTGTTGGCGGCAATCGCCATGGGTGCCGTGTTCTCGCTGCTGTTTGCGGTGATGACGCTGTCGCTCGCCACCAACCAGGTGGCGACCGGCCTGTCGTTGACGCTGCTTGGCCTCGGCCTGTCCGGCATGATGGGGACCAGCTTCGTCGGCCAGCCGGGCGAGCGGCTGCCAAACCTCTACGTTCCGGTGCTCACCGACATTCCCGTCGTCGGCAGGCTGTTGTTCGGCCAGGACCCAATCTTCTACATCTCGATCGCGCTGACGGCGGCCGTCATGTGGTTCCTGTTCAAGACCCGCACCGGCCTCACCCTGCGCTCGATCGGAGACAGCCACACATCGGCACATGCGCTCGGCATCAAAGTCATCCGCTACCGCTATCTCGCGGTCATCTTCGGCGGCGCCTGCGCCGGCCTTGCGGGCGGCCACCTGTCGCTGGTCTACACGCCGCAATGGGTAGAGAACATGAGCGCGGGCCGCGGCTGGATCGCGCTGGCGCTGGTCGTCTTCGCCTCCTGGCGTCCGTGGCGCGTGCTGGCCGGCGCCTACATCTTCGGCGCGGTGTGGATCGGCCAGCTTCATGCACAGGCATTTGGCATTCCGGTGCCTTCGCAGCTGCTTTCTTCTCTGCCCTATCTGGCAACCGTCGTGGTTCTCGTTCTAATCTCGCGCAACAAGCGTCTGACGATGATGAACACGCCGGCTTCCTTGGGGCAGCCATTCGTTCCGGATCGTTGACAACAAAAACAAACGGGAAGCTCCAAGGCTAAACTCAGAGAGGTAACACAATGAAAAAACTGCTTATCGCGTTGATGACCACGACCGCCGCCATGTCACTGGCGGCGTCCGCACAGGCCGCCGACAAGTTGAAGGCATGCTGGGTCTACACCGGCCCGATCGGCGATTTCGGCTATTCCTACCAGCACGACCAAGGCCGCCTCGAGGTGGAGAAGGCGCTCGGCGACAAGGTCGAAACCGCCTATCTCGAGAACGTCTCGGAAGGTCCCGATGCCGACCGCGCTTTCGAGCGTCTGGCGCGCGAAGGCTGCAAGATCATCTTCGGCACCTCTTTCGGCTTCATGGACCCGGAAGTGAAGGTCGCCAAGAAGTTCCCCAAAGTGATGTTCGAGCACGCCACCGGCTACAAGACCGCTGACAATCTCGGCATCTACAATGCGCGCTTCTATGAAGGCCGCTACGTGCTCGGCCAGATCGCCGCCAAGGAATCGAAGGCAGGGGTCGCCGGCTATATCGTTTCTTTCCCGATCCCCGAAGTGGTGATGGGCATCAACTCCTTCATGCTCGGCGCGCAATCGGTCAACCCGAACTTCAAGGCCAAGATCGTCTGGGTGAACTCCTGGTTCGATCCGGGCAAGGAAGCTGACGCGGCCAAGGCACTGTTCGATCAGGGCGCCGACATCATCGTTCAGCACACCGATTCCACCGCTGCCTTGCAGGTGGCGGAAGAGCGCAAGCTGCACGGCTTCGGCCAGTCCTCCGACATGATCAAGTTCGCGCCGAACGCGCAGCTGACCTCGCTGACGGACGAATGGGGGCCGTACTACATCAGCCGCGTTCAGGCAGCGCTCGACGGCACCTGGAAGCCGGACAATGTCTGGCTCGGCATCAAGGACGGCGCCGTCAAGCTGGCGCCCTTCACCAACATGCCGGACGATGTGAAGGCGATGGCCGAGGCAACCGCCAAGAAAATCGCAGATGGCTGGAACCCCTTCACCGGACCGGTCGCCAAGCAGGACGGCACGCCGTGGCTCAAGGACGGCGAAGTCGCCGACGACGGCACGCTGCTCGGCATGAACTTCTATGTGAAGGGCGTCGACGACAAGTTGCCGCAGTAAATATCGGAAACGCAAAGGAGAAGGGGCGCCGCGCGGCGCCCTTTTTCATTTCGCGGGCTGCACGCTTCGACTGCGAAACCGCGCCGAGGGCTGTGCCAAAAATCCGAGGGCGCCGGGAGGCGCCCTTTTTGGTAATTTTCTAAACCGCCGAGCCGTAAAGGTCGTAGGCGTCGGCGCGGTCGATCTTGACCGTGACGATGTCGCCTTGGCGCAGCGGGCGGCGCGACTGGATATGCACCGAACCGTCGATCTCGGGCGCGTCGTATTTTGTCCGGCCCTTGGCAGACGTGCCATGCGCCTCGTCAATCAGCACCGGCAGGCGCTTGCCGACCTTCTTGGCCAGCTGCGTCGCCGAGATCTTCTGCTGGCGCTGCATGAAGCGATGCCAGCGCGCTTCCTTGATCTCCTGCGGCACCTGTTCGAGGCCGAGATCGTTGGAGCGGGCGCCGCGGACCGGCTCGTATTTAAAGCAGCCGGCGCGATCGATCCTGGCCTCGTCCAGCCAGTCGAGCAGCATCTCGAAATCCTCGTCGGTCTCGCCGGGGAAACCGACGATGAAGGTCGAGCGTATCGCCAGATCCGGGCACACCTCGCGCCAGCCGCGAATGCGCTCCAGCGTCTTTTCGCCATGGGCTGGACGGCGCATGTTCTTCAGCACCTGCGGCGAGGCGTGCTGGAAGGGGATGTCCAGATAGGGAAGGATTTTTCCATCCGCCATTAGCGGGATGACATCGGCGACATGCGGGTAGGGGTAGACATAGTGCATGCGTACCCAGATGCCGAGCTTGCCCAGCTCCTCCGAAAGGTCGAGGAATTTCGCCCGCACTTCGCGGTCGCCGAACATCGACGTCTGGTACTTGATGTCGATGCCGTAGGCGCTGGTGTCCTGCGAGATGACCAGCAGTTCCTTGACGCCGGCCTTGGCCAGCTTCTCGGCCTCGCGCAGCACATCGGCCGCCGGGCGCGAGACGAGGTCGCCGCGCAGTGCCGGAATGATGCAGAAGGTGCAGCGGTTGTTGCAGCCTTCGGAAATCTTGAGATAGGCGTAGTGGCGCGGCGTCAGCTTGACGCCTTGCGGCGGCAGAAGGTCGATATAGGGATCGTGGCTGGGCGGCGCCGCCTCATGCACCGCAGCCATCACGCTCTCATAGGCCTGCGGGCCGGTGATGGCGAGGACGTTGGGGTGCTTCTCTCGTATGACGTCCGGCTCGGCGCCGAGGCAGCCGGTGACGATCACCCGGCCGTTTTCCGAAAGCGCCGAACCAATGGCGTTGAGCGATTCGTCGCGGGCCGAATCGAGAAAGCCGCAGGTGTTGACGACGACAAGGTCGGCGCCGTCATGCTTGCGCGCGATCTCATAGCCTTCGGCGCGCAGGCGCGTGATGATGCGCTCGGAATCCACAAGCGCCTTCGGGCATCCAAGGCTGACGAAACTGACGCGAGGCGCAGACATGAGAAACATTCCGGGTTTTTCGGGATCGGCGGCCAGTACCACACTTATTGCGGCATTGGTATGGGCAGCGGCTGCGGCGAACGCGACCACTGCCTCCGGCAGATACCCGTAATATACAGAAGCTGTAGGACCGGCAGAGTCAGCTCACCACAGGACTGACATGCGGCCAGACCTCGACAACGCCGCGATAGACCATATCGATCGCGACGTAGAGAATGATCAGCAGGCCGACATAAGCGATCCAGCGGTGGCGGTGCAGCAGCTTGGCAATGAAGCTCGCGGCCAAGCCCATCAAGGCGATCGACAGCACCAGACCTATGACAAGCACCGGAA
The DNA here is from genome assembly GCF_040323255.1 of Mesorhizobium sp. M0052. Classification (NCBI taxonomy): domain Bacteria; kingdom Pseudomonadati; phylum Pseudomonadota; class Alphaproteobacteria; order Hyphomicrobiales; family Phyllobacteriaceae; genus Mesorhizobium; species Mesorhizobium sp. M0052. The sequence goes on from NZ_JAMYUS010000005.1 coordinate 160,486, forward strand.
AATGATCGCGCGCCGCACCGGCGACCGCCAGCACATTGTCCAGCGACATCGAAACATCGGCGACGACGATCTGCAGGGCCGCCTGGCCGAGCGTCTTGCGCGGCGCCTTGCCACCTACCGTTCTGTCGCTGTTGAGGTCGGAATCGGACAGCGCCTCGGTCGCCTCGAACTCGTCGGCATGCGACGTCCGCAGCTCGCGCCACATCTTCCAGCACACCCACAACAAAAGGATGCCGCCGGCCAGCAGCAGGCCGACAATGGCAAGAAGCTTGACGGTGACGGCGGCAAACAGGATGCGCAGCACCGTCGCTGCCAACACGCCGATCAGGATGGCTTTCTTGCGCTGCTCGACCGGCAGGCCGGCGGCGGCAAGGCCGATGACGATGGCATTGTCGCCGGCAAGCACCAGATCGATGGCGATGACCTGGAGGAGGGCCGTCATGCTTGCAGCGCTGAAAATGTCCATCGACCGGAGCCCCTTGCTGTATCGGCGTGTTCGTCGTCGGATATGCCGACGCCCTAACGTGTATGGTTCCCGCGCGTCAAGAGACTGCCGGCGCAATTCCAGGAAAAGTGCGTAGCGGTTTTCCGTCGGGAATTATGCAAAAACAAAGAGTTAGAGTGGGTCAGCTGCTCCATAAAAAGCTGAACCGCTCTAACGGCCGACGCTGAAAGCCACGGGAATAGGGAAGGTCGTTCTGCCAGAGAGAATTCTGGTCGCAGCGAATTCAGTCGTAGAGATTGTACTTCGCCCAGTCGGCTTCCGGAATCTCGTCGCCGATGCGGTAACGGAACTGCAGGACCTCCATATGGTCCGGCGCCGTCTCGCATTTGAACTTCAGCCGGTACCACTGTCCCTTGCTGCGGAAGGCAGCACCCGGGCTGCGGATGACATCGGCTTTCATTTCCGGCGTCGCGAAGGCGTAGGCGACGACGCGGTCTGCCTTGTACTTGTGGTCGTCATGGCTGATGCGGTCGAGCACTTCGGCGTCGCATCTCTGCTCCAGCCGGGTCTCCGGGTCGAGTTTCAGCAGGCCGGCGCGCAGGGCGGCGTCCATCGCGTGGGCGGGCCAGGCCAGCGTCACCGAGGCCAGCGCCGCAAGGAATAGTTTTTTCATGGGCGGGAGAACGACCATAACTCGCGTGAAAAATCAACCGGAGTGCCATTTTGGGGCAGCCGGATATGCGCGGAAATCGTCGTTGGCCGGGCAGGGTGTCTTGACGCAGCCGCTTTGACACGTCGCCGGCGCCATTCTTAATTGTCCGGGCTGCCATGCACCGATTGCCTGTTTCCCCGTCTTTCCGCTTCTCGCGATCGCGGCAGCCACCGCCACGGCCGCAAGGCGATATAGGCAGCGAGGAAGGTTCTCTGTGCCAGGCCGGCCTCGCTGTGCCAGACCTCCCTTATCCCCGCCGCCCTCAATGCCCTTCGTTGGGTGCTGTTGCGTTCCCAGCGCCGGCTGATGCTGCCCGCCCGATAGTATTTGTGGCAGAGCACTTGCGGCACGCGGACAAAGCCGCCGAGCAGCGACAGATGCAGAAGCCAGGTCCAGTCGGCGCTGAATTCGCCTTGGCTGTTGGGCTTGATCCCGCCGCTGCGGTGGAACGCCCAGGCCCTGAATACCCCACGGTTGGGGACCCACCATCCATGCGGCTGGCGCGCCATCACCCGGCCACGCACAAAACCGTCCTGCAAGCCCTCCAGCAGGTCGAACTTCCACGTGGCACTTTCGCGTCTGACTTCGATCACTTCGACATCGCTGAACGACAGTACGGCCTCGGGATTGGCATCGAGCGCCCGCACCAGCGCCTCGATATAGGTTGGATCGATGACGTCGTCATGGAAGGCAAAGAACATCAATTCGCCGCTGGCATTGGCCATCAGATCGTTGGAGTTCTTCAGCCATCCCAGGTTTTTGTCCCGGCGCAGGATACGGACATCGTCGCGGCCGCCGGCGAAGGCCGAAACGATCTCGAATGTCGCGTCGGTCGAATTGTCCTCGCCGACCAGGATCTCGATATTGTCCCAGGTCTGCGCGGCGAGGCTGTCCAGCGTACGCAAAATGAATGCCGCCGAATTGTAGCATGGCACCAGCGCGGTGACCTTCGGCCGCCAGCCGGATCGAAGCTCGACTTGTTTCTGCGCTACCTGCTTCGCGCCGCCGTGTTCTGTCTCACCCATTCACTCGATCCCGCAGATTTGCCGCGCCAGCCTGTCGGCAAGCCACGGCGCCGTCGAATATTTACCTGTGTCGACCGAGATGTAGTTGCCCAGGCGGTTGACCCCGAATTGGTCGCGGCGATGGATCGTGGCTTTCGGGTCGCTGAGCGAACCACGCCCTTGCGCAAACACGAAGCCGCCGCGTACCTCAAGTTCCTCGGCATCGTCGAACATGCTGGAAACACTGGGCACCAACCGAGTGAGCGTGGCGCGAACGTCGCCGATGAACCGCTGTCGTGCGTCGGCATCGAGCGCTTGTGGCGTTTCGATCGACAATTCGCCACTCTCCGCAAGCAACCCGCTCGGATACCAGGAGAGATAGAAGTTGCGCCCGTTATAGTTTTTTATGTCGCCGAATGGGCCAAGGGCGACGACCGCGCACGGCACATCGACAGGCTGGCTGGTGCGGCCGAACAGGCAAAGCCGGTAGCGGTGCGACCATCCGGGAACCGGCTCGATGCCGGCCGTGCGGTCGACAGCCAGCCGCCCCTCCCATAGGCAATTGACGACAATGTCGAACGCCTCGCTTTTCTCGCCTGCGACCGCCACGCGCCATTTCCCGTCAATTCCGTCCACCGGCTTTGCCGACAGGACTTTGGCCGCCATTCGCAAGCTGATGTTGGGTTCACCCCGAAGCACGGCGCAAAGCCGGTCGGCAACCCATCGCGTGTTGATGGATCGCTCCGGCACCTGGAAGCCGCCGACGATCTGGTCCGAGTTGGTGACATCGGCCAATTCAGTTTTGGAAAGCCGATTCGATCGCGCCGCCGATACGTCGGCAAGGTAGCTGGTGGCGTCAGCGTGGCTGCGCACCAATACATCCACACGTTCAAAGATCGCCCCCAGCGCCTCGGCAGCGACGATCGAGTTGCGATGGACCAGATAAAGGTCTTCCGAAAAGGTCGTGTGCGCTTCCAGATTGCTTCCGATCAGCTCGGAAACAAGCCTGCCGAAACACAGTCCTCCCGAAAGCAGATGCCGGGCGGTCAGCAGCGAGGGATCGTTCCCGTAAAGATAGCCGAGATGAATCTTGCCCTCGTTCCAACGGCTGGCGCAGGCCATCGGCTCGCTCTCCTTGTCGAAGAGGGACACCGCGTAGCCTCTGCGGGCCATCATGAGAGCGAGGCTGGCGCCCATGATGCCGGCGCCGAGAATAGCCATTCTGCCGCGAGGCGCTGTCATGTCCTGGCGCGCATCGCGGCCTCTCCTTTCCCGATGAGTGTCATCAGGGGTTCGATACGTAGTTTTCAGGGTCGTATTCGGTATCGCAGAAAACCAGCAAAGACGGGTTCTCGCCTTCATAGGTCTGCAGCGCCCACACCGGGGCATCGACCAGCACCGCGCGGTTCGATGCGGTGAGCGTCAGCCGTTCGATCTGTTCCTGATAGCGAAATTCGATGCCGATCTCGCCCGACAGCTGCATCATCAATTGCCGGCCCGAGCCGTGTGCATGTCCGCCCCGCGACGTGCCGCGCGGCGCGGTGACGACGAACGCCCGCACGGCTTGGAAATTGTAGCCGCTGAACTCGATAGCGGTCAGCATTCCCCTGGGATCGCAATGTAACGAAGTGGGGATCTCGGTGACCTTGCCGCCAAAGAACGTTCGATGCTGCATAACGTAAGCCCGCCAGATGCCGGTCGAAATTTACCTCAGACTAGCGCTTATATCAAAAGACAGAGAATACAACCACTTAGGCGGTGTTTTGAGACACAGCAGCGGATCGATGTCGAGCTCGGCCTCAGGCCGATACGGTGCCGACTACCGAAGGTCGCCGCGCCGTCACGACTTCTGAGTCGCGGCCGAAACCACGGCTTAAGACCTTGGTCCGAGCGGTCTAGGACCTTTGAGTTCGGAAGGCCGGCCGGTCCCAACGAGGGTGATCTACTTCAGCAATTTCAAAGAGTTATGCTGGTTGGCGTTTCGCCGGCCGGCCGCTTCGTTCTCGCAATGAAAGCACAGCTATATCCAAGTTTACCCTTCGTGTTAGCGATTCCTCATGTTGCCCGCTATAGCGGTTAGTGGCGGTGGCAATCTCGGAGGTAGTTATGACATCCCGAAAGACCCTTTTTGCTGCATTTGCGGTGTTCTCGCTTCTGGTGTCGCCGGCCCTGGCTGCTGCTGGTGGCAACGGCCATGGTAACGGCCATGGCAATGGTAACGGTAACGGTAACGGCAATGGCAATGGCAATAGCGGAGGAAACGGTAATGCTGGCGGCAATGGCGGAGGCGGCGGTTCGCTCGGCAAGTCGGCATCCGCCAAGGGCCAGGTCGCCAAGGCCGCTACCGGTTCAGTGTCCAAGGAAAAGAATATCCATGCCAAGCTGGGCCGATTGAACTCACTGCAGCGCAACGCCAACGCCTTTATGCACTCCAAGAGCAAGAACTTCGCTGGCGTGCAGGCTTTTGTGACACAGTCGGCAATAGCCAAGAACGCTAAATCGGCGCTCGATGCCGCTAATCAGGCGGTTGCCGACGCCAAAGCGGCGCTCGACGCGCTGAATGCGAAAGCGGCTGACCCGAATACCCCGCCCGAAGATGTCCCGACGCAGGCCGACCTCGATGCAGCACAGGCAGCGCTCGATGACGCCACCCAGGATGCGGCCGCTGCTCAGACCGCCGCCACAGCTGCCGCTGCCAACGTCCCATCGATCGATGCAGCCCTTGCCCAAATGGCCAACAAGCCCGTTGACCCTGAGGTGACAGATTGGGCCAATAGCGTACTTGCCGACAAGATCGACCAAGTAGCCGCCAAGCTGGCGCCGGCCGCGCCTTAAGGCCCCATGCGGCGGCCGCGATCCAATCGACGATAAGCCGTCGGGTCCGCCCGGCGGCTGCACCTTTCTCGCCTGTCTGCAGCGTTGGTCCCAATGCAGGTCCGAGATTCTGGTGATGGCTATTTTGCGAAATCTGCAGCCGCGCCGCCGTCCTCAAGGCTGAATTCATGCGTGCTTCGCGCATCTTCATCGACCACACGAAACCAATGCTCCTGAAGCGCTCTAGGCGACACCCTTTGGCCCGTGACCTTCTCTACCGCAGATAACGGATCATCGGCGCTCGTGGCCTGAGTTGAGACACACTCCTCTCCATGCCACTCTTCCACCTGGTACTCTGGCATGCCGGCCTACCTACCGCTCCCCAGAGCCTTCGCTTCCCGCTCCAGCGTCTCGCGTCGGTTGCCGTGCTTCGCGATCAATTCCTTGACCTGCTGCGGGGTGATGCCGGCCTTGGTGGCGAAATACTCGACTTCATAATCCTCATCGGCAGAGACGCGGTCCCGATCGCGGAAGTCCGTCTTCGTTTTGTCGTCGGCCATTTGCTTTGCTCCTGGTTGAATGATCAACCGCAACGTGCAGCCGCAGCCTTTTGTTGCAGCGGAGCCCGGATTTCCGAAACGGTCACATGGGAAAACGACCCTCAGTCGCAGGAGGTGCTGGTGTTGCTGTAACTTTGAACGGAACGGTTCTTCTCCTTGACGGTTGTGACGTGAAGGAGATGCCTCATGTTTGAAAGTGTGATGTGGTTGATCGTCGTTGCTGGTGGGCCACTGTTGCTGGCCCTATTGATGGCATACGTTCTTATGACCCGACGCCACCGTGGTCCTGCAGAACGCATGGAAAGCGACCGCGCGACCAAACGGCTCTATCGCCAGGACGAACGTTGATCCTGGGGCTCGCGCAACGTTTGCGCTCACGCTGGCCCGCTGCCTCACGGTGGCAGGCTTCTTCGTTTTAGGAAGTTAGGAAAGATTTGGCCCTCTTTGAAAATACAGCGGCAATTCAGCACGATAGCCAAAATATCTGGCGGAGGGAGTGTCCGCCGCCCAGCAATATCATGACGTTTCGGGCCCTTCAGAATATCATTCAAATTCAGACATGTAGAGTCTTTGACTGCCTTATCCTGTTGCATCTCGTCTCGCGATGTTTCATACTTTTTGGTGGGTCCAATGATGGGTCTTGGAGTGTCCTTTTGCCGCGCAAAGCCAAAGAACTAGGGCCGTTAGAGGTCAAGCGCCTTTCGAAACCGGGATTACACGCCGTCGGCGGTGTGGCGGGTCTGGCGTTGCAGGTCAAGGATACAGGCGCACGCTCCTGGTTGCTTCGAATCTCAATTGGGCAACGCCGGCGCGAGATTGGGCTTGGTGGATATCCGGATGTCACACTGGCCCAAGCTCGAGAGAAAGCGCGTGAGATGCGTGCAGCAGTTGATCGGGGTAATGACCCTGCCGAACAAAGGCGTGTGGCTAGGAGAGCCTTGCTGTCTGCGGCCGCCAGTGAAATTACCTTCGATGAAGCGGCGCGGCGATGGCATAAGTCGAAGCGTCGCGAATACCGGAACGAAAAACACGCCGCGCAAGTTCTGACGACGATCTTGACCTACGCGTCTCCAGCATTGGGCGGGTTGCCGGTAGGATCGATCTCCCTGGCGCACATTGTCCAGGTTCTCGAACCTATCTGGGCTGACAAGACTGAGACGGCGACACGGCTCCGGGGTCGGATTGAAAACGTCTTGTCCTGGGCCACAGTGTCGGGGTTTCGATCGGGAGAGAACCCCGCCCGATGGAAGGGGAACCTTGATGCAATTCTTCCCAAGCCGAAGAAACTGAAGGCCGTATCACATCATCCAGCCTTGCCGTTCGATCAGATTGCAGCGTTCCTGGTCGCATTGAAGCGGATCGAAGGGGTAGGGGCCAAGGCGTTAGAATTTGCCATTCTAACCGCCGCTCGATCAGGCGAAGTGCGTGAGGCAAAGTGGGACGAGTTTGATCTGCGGAGCTCTGTCTGGACAGTCCCAGCTCATCGAATGAAAACGGGGAGGGAACACAGCGTACCTCTCTCTCGACAAGCCACGCATGCCCTAGGCAAAGTCCCAAGGTTCCTGAATTCGGACCTGGTTTTTACAGCGCCTCGAGGAGGGGCACTGTCCGACATGACGCTGTCAGCGGCCATGAGGCGAATGGGCGTTTCAGCAGTTCCACATGGCTTCCGGTCTACATTTCGTGATTGGGTTGCGGAGCGCACTGCATACCCAAGCGATGTGGCCGAAATGGCGTTGGCCCATTCCATACGAAATAAGGTCGAGGCTGCTTATAGGCGTGGCGATCTGTTCGACAAGCGCCGGCAGCCTATGCAGGATTGGGCAGACTTTTGTGAAGCGGTTCGGCCCCCCGCAAGCCCCCATCTTGATCCGCAAAGCGAATCGCTATCTGTTGGGGCATCCTGATAGCTCTTGGGTCTAGCCGATCTGGGGTGCCGTATGGAATCTAACTCTTGACCTCTGCGGTCTTCGAGCAACACCGCGCATGACGTGCGGGCAACAGCTGTGGCTTAGCCACGGCAAAGGCCCGGTCGTCAATGTCGTATGTTCCAGAGATTTTCCTTTCAGTTAAAGATATCGCTGAGCGCTATCGCATTTCCGTGAACAGTGTTTGGCGGTGGTCCTCCGATCGCCCAAACTTTCCCAAGCCGGTCAAAATAGGACCAGGCTGCACACGGTGGCGGCTGACCGAGCTCACAGCTTTCGAAGCCAGGTTTCAACCGACGCTCGAGCGGCCAAGCTCTCATCCTTCGCCAACATCCCAACGCATCAAATAACGCCTGCAAACGGCGTCGGTGACACCGGCCCTTGGTTGAACGACGCCCCTCCCAATCGATGGGTAAATCCATGATCTCAATGAAAAAGCGACGCCCAGACTATCGAAAGATCCGCGCTACCAAGTCCTACACGATTGCGGAGCTCGCGGCAGCGACCGAGCGCGAAGATGCCACCGTACGCGAATGGATAAAGGATGGGCTGCAGCCGATGGATGAATTGCAGCCGACGATGCTGTTCGGCTGGGTGGTACGTGCGTGGCTGCATGAAAAATGGGAGAAGCGGCGAAATCCCTGCCCACCCGGCATGATGCATTGTCTGGGCTGCAAGGTGGCCAGGCGGCCGCTGCAGGGAAGCGTAATGATCCTGCCAACAAGAGCTGGCGCTACCCAGGTCGGTGCGGTTTGCATCCACTGCGGATCGAAAATGAACCGGACAATGACGAATTCCGACGCGGCTCATTTTCAGAAGATGCTGTCTGTTTCAGTGGGCGAAATAGCGGGATTCGTTGTGCGTGATACTTGGAGCACCAAACCCGCAATGGAGGCTGACTCCTATGCAGAGTTAGCGCCCAGCCATAGTCAATCACGTTCCAAAGCCCCTTCTGAGCCGTCACCAGCCATCAATCTTGGCACGAACAACGGTTCAGATAGCAGCGTATCACGCCCGGTCGTCCTTCCCCGCAATCCTCACAATGAGCGATTGAAAAGCAGCTTCTTTGAATTCTGCGAACACGCCCAAGGGAGATCATCTAAATCGATCCGAAAGGACGAAATTGCGCTCCTGATATTCGACCAGTTTGGCGCGTTCGTCGATCGAAAATCGTTTTGCAAACAAGAAGCGATGGATTTTAAATCCTATCTCAAAGCGGGGCCTCTTGAACTGCCCACCATCCTTTCGATCCTAAAGACTGTGAAGCGGTTCTTGGTCTGGTTGAAGGGCCAACCCGGTTTCAATCGCAACATAAATTCGAACGATGTTGAGTATCTCAATCTGACTTCGAAAGAGCGGCGCTCTGGTCAGGCTTCATCGCCTCGCAAGTTCCCAAGCATCGACGACGTGACTTCGGTCCTGAGGTCTATGCCCGCTCAAACATTTGAGGAACAGCGCAACAGAGCGCTGGTGGCGCTCTTCGGTCTAACTGGCATTCGCGTCAATGCCGCACGAACGCTGAAACTAAAACGTGTCGACGTCGAAAGGCTCCTTGTTCGACAAGCATCTCGAGAGGTTGAAACGAAATTCAGCAAGGAGATATCTTCCTTTTTGTTCCCAATGCACGCGTTTTGGACGGAAATCTTCGTCGATTGGGTGAACGTCCTGCGCACAAAATTTTCCTTCAGCGATGCCGACCCCCTTTTTCCGAAGATGCATTTCGAGCGAGGCAGATCAGCGTCTTTTCAAAAGCGCTGTTTTACAAAGGACCATTGGGCCGACGGACAGATGGCAACCCGCGTGGTCAAAGCCGCTTTTCAAGCCAATGGATTTCCAGCTCACGGTCCACACAGTTTCCGCCATATGATTGTCCACGAGATGTACGGGCGAAAACTGAGCATTCTCCAAGACAGGGCTTTAAGTCAAAATCTTGGACATAGCCGGGTTAGCACCACTCATGCCTACTACGGGAAGGTATTGGTCGAGCACCAAGGGGAATTGGTTAAGAGCATGGCATCAAATCCCGAAAGTGATGAAGCGAAGATCGAAAAGAAATTGCTCGAAATATCTGATTTCATTGACGAATATCGCGCAAGGCGTGGCCGCACGGACTAGCAGGGGCACGTGATGCAGGCAGGTTGCAAGCGACGCCGAGCTGCGAACTCCCTTCGCGCAATTCACCTTGATCTAATTCGAGCTCGCATCGGATCAATCCGTGGTTGCGGTGGATCAAATGCACTTCGAGTCTAACGCCATTGCGAAGTCACGAACGGTGAGTCATCAGCGGTTCCCATGCCGCCGTTCGACGATGCTCGGTCATTCGCTCATGCAATGGAGCGCGTCGTGTTTGACAATTTCAATGCTGCGCAGGTTGAGCAGCCGGATGACGCCCTTGTCTTTCAGCCGGGTGAACACCCGCGATACGGTCTCGATGGTGAGGCCGAGATAGTCGCCGATGTCCATACGCGACATTGGCAACTCAACCTGCCGCAAGCCGCCCTGCCGCTCCGCCATATCCACGAGGAAAGCGGCTACGCGTTCGATAGCGTTCTGGCGGCCAAGCACCAGGAGGTGCTCCTGCGCCCTCGTCAGGCCCTTGAGCGCCAGGGGCAACAGCTGATGGGACATGTCCGCTCCAGTGCCGATGCGGAAGGCGCGTACCCCGGTGGCGTTGATAGCCTCGGCGAAGAAATGATGCTTCGTGTCGGCTTCGAAGCCGAAAGTCTCTCCGGCGAGGTGGAAGGCGCTGATCTGCCGGCGGCCATCCGCGAGCAGGCGGTAGATGCGCACGGCGCCGAATTCGACCTGGTAGAGAGCGCCGGCCTTCTCACCTTGAGCATAAATCTCCGAACCGGCGGGAAAGAAGTTGACGGGCAGTTGCGGTTCCGAGCCAAAGACCGCTGGCAGGCTCGGCTGAGCAGAATGCGTCGGCAATGAAATTCTGGAAGCGGTGTAAGCGTGCATGGCTGTTTTCCCGGTTGTTCCGTGACACAGCAATCGCGCGAATCCGCGGGTCGCGAAATTCGGTTATATCCCTACGGGAAACTACCTAGTCGCGCGGATTGTTGATCCACATCAAGTGGCCAGGCGCGCCGGTCGCTTAAGACCTCGTTCGCTTTGGGCGACAGCAATAGAGTCGTTTCGAAATCCTTCGTCGAACGGCTGGGTGGACCGCGATGTATCTTGCGCAATTCCTGCTCGGAATGTTTTTGACCTCGGGTATTGTGTGTCTGTGGGCTTACGCGGCAACCGGGTCAATCTGGACCACGGTAGGCTGGGCGATTATCGACCTTGTAGTTCTGCAGGTCGCATACTTCGCCTTTGTCATACGCCTTGTTTACAAACGCACGACTGCAGACGCTGCAGCAAATTCGGCACCGCCAAGCCACGTTAAGCCATTCCGCCGCGACGGCATGCACTCTTAGAGCCGCCAGACCGTGTGACTCATCCGCCAACGGCCTTCCCAAATCCAGCCGCGGCTTCAAGAGATCAGGTCCCACAGTCGCGCCGCCATATGCCCTGGTCACGCGCTAGTTGCCGTCATCGAACGGGTAAAAGTGGACTACCTTGAGTGTGACCGGGATGTCGTGGCCCTCGATCAGAACCGTGGCCCACCGGTCCCCCAGATCGTCTTGCCAAGTTTCGGTAACGCGGCACCTCGCGGCCAGATCCATGCCAACCTCGACCTTGTCCGTTCTCTTTGCCATCATTGGTCTCCCGCTCGCATTCGCCTCGACTCTGCGTATCCCTGCTCCCAGTGGGTCAGTTCGAGAGCAGCCGGTTAATCGCCCCTTGCTTCAGCAAGGAGCGGGTCATGCCGCCAAAAGCCCATTCGCGGATACGACTGTGGCCATAGCCGCCCGCGACCACAATATCTGCACCCATCGCCCGGGCGACTTCGGACACGGCTTCGCAAGCGTCCGCTTGGCCGACGTCCAAAACCTCCGATCTTGCCTCGACGCCATGTCTCATCAGGAACCGGATGACGTCCCCGACGCTTTCGCGTGCGTTTCTCAGGTTCTGTTCCTCGATCGTCGCCACAAGGACATGTTGTGCACCGGTCAAAAAGGGCATCGCATCGGTGACCGCGCGCCTCGCCTCGCGGGTATCCTTCCAAGCCACCAGAACATTTTCGGACTTAGGCGGCGCAACCTTGTCAGCCGCAAGCAACACGGGCCGCCCGGCCGACAGTACCAACGTTCCGACATCGACCATCCGGTGACGGTCGCTCGGAACTCCTCGTGCGGGAGCCCCGGTCACGATGAGGTCGGCTGCGCGCGCATGCATCGCCAGCATACATGTTGGATCGCCGACCTCCTCGCGCCAGGAGGCATCGTGTCCGACAACGACACTCAGGAATTCTTCCTTCAGGATCTTCAGGCGATCCTCGATCCCGTTCCGGCGCTGCCGCATAATTTCAGCCGCCGCCGTGTCGCCATCGTCACCAGGAACAAACACATATGCATCAGCCGCCGCAAAACCGATCAGCGTAGCCTCGAAGCGTCGCGCCAACTCCAGCGCGTAGGTCGTTCGCGGCACTGCCGGGGAATCGACATCGAGTTGGACCATGATGGTGTTGAAGGTCATTGTCGTTCCTCCGATGAGCTTTATTGCAGGATCGCCCGAGGTGCGACCTTCCGCCTTGATGCGCATCAAAGCCTGCACATCTTGCCAGTCCCTCAGGCTACATCGTCATGGACCCGTCGCACCGCCGGGATGGTCCGAAGCGAAGCCTGATGCCGGCACCGCTCATGGCACTAGGCGTTCAAGCGGCCTTGAAACGCATCAATCCACGCTCCAACTGGCTTTGAACCAGGTACCGCGTTCGCCCCTGACAATTTCGACGGCGTCATCGAGCTTGCCGATAGCGGCAGGTTTGCCCATTGCTTCAGCGAACTCCGCCGCAGCGCTGACTTTCGGTCCCATGGAGCCGGCGGGAAAATTCCACCCCGACACCTCCTTCGGATCCACGCGCCGGAGCGCCCGAGCAGTCGCCGTTCCGTAATCGACATAGACGGCGTCGACATCGGTCAACAGGAGCAGCATGTCGGCTTTCAATTGGCGGGCGAGCAGTGAGCTTGCCAGGTCCTTGTCGATAACTGCTTCCACGCCGAAAAGACTGCCGTCGTCGCGGGCTATCACTGGAACACCACCGCCACCGGTGCAGATGACGATCACGCCGCGCTCGACCAGGAACGAGATCACTGCAGCTTCCAGGATCTCCAGCGGCCTGGGCGACGGCACGACGCGGCGCCATTTGTCGCCATCGGGTGCTATCTGCCAGTCGCGCTCGCTGGCAAGCCTGGTTGCGGTTGCCTCATCGTAGACCGGGCCGATAGGCTTCGTCGGGTGAGCGAAAGCGGGATCGTGTGGATCGACCTTCACCTGTGTCAGCAGGGTCGCAAACAGCCTCTCTTTGAGGAGGTTGCCGAGTTCCTGCTCAATGACGTAGCCGATCATCCCTGCGCTTTCGGCGCCAATCACGTCGAGTGGAAATGTGCGGCCATCCGAGGTTGCAGCTGCCTGCAGGGCCAGAAGTCCCACCTGCGGACCGTTGCCGTGCGTGACGACAATCGAATGCCCTTCGCTGACGAGTTTGGCCAGCACGGACGCAGCGCGTACGATGTTGGCGCGCTGGTTGCCGGCCGTCATCGGTTCTCCACGACGCAGCAGTGCGTTTCCGCCGAGTGCAACGACAATAAGCATCTCAGTTGCCGATCGTTGCCACGAGCAGAGCCTTGATCGTGTGCATCCGATTTTCGGCCTGATCGAAGACGACCGACGCGGCCGACTCGAACACCTCGTCGGTGACCTCCATGCAGTCCATGCCGTATTCCTTCGCTACGAAGGCGCCGATCTCGGTCTCGGTGTCGTGAAATGCCGGCAGGCAATGCATGAATTTGACGTGGGGGTTGCGGGCGGCGGCCATCACTTCGCTCGTAACCCGGTAGGGCGTCAAAAGGCGGATACGTTCGGTCCAGCCGGATTTGTCCTCGCCCATCGACATCCAGACATCAGTGTAGATGAAATCAGCCTCCTGGACGCACCCCGTCACGTCCTCGTCGAGTCGGAAGCGGCCACCGCTGCGCTCCGCCAGGTCGCGGACATGAGCGCAGAATTCCTCATCCGGCCAGAGTTCCTTTGGCGAGGCGATGCGCATGTCGATGCCGACCTTCGCTGCCCCCAACGCCAGCGACCGTGCGACATTGTCCCGGCCCTCGCCAACAAAGGTGACGGTCATGTCCGAAAGATGCTTGTGCGTGAATTCACGCATGGTCATGAGGTCGGCGAGGATCTGCGTCGGATGCGCCTCGTCGGTGAGGCCGTTGTAGACCGGCACGCCGGCATATGTAGCCAGCACTTCGGCCTGGTGCTGGCCAAAGCCGCGAAACTCGATCGCGTCATACATGCGGCCGAGGACGCGAGCGGTGTCCTTCATGGATTCCTTGTGGCCGATATGGCTGCCGGTAGGGCCAAAGTAGGTTACGTGAGCGCCCTGGTCATAGGCCGCCACTTCGAACCCCGTCCGTGTGCGTGTCGAATCCTTCTCGAAGATCAGAGCGATGTTCTTTCTGACAAGACGCGGGATCTCGTGTCCGGCCAGCTTGGCCGCCTTGAGGTCTGCGGCCAGCTTGAGAAGAAAGCGGATTTCTTCGGCGGTGAGGTCATCGAGGGTCAGGACGGAGCGGCCGTGAAGATTGATCGACATCGTATTTCCTTTCGGGTCAAATCGGGTCGCGGGCAATCGGGCAGGTCATGCAGTGACCGCCGCCGCGGCCGCGACTAAGCTCGGCGCCTTCGACCGTGATCACTTCAATTCCGGCACGGCGCAGAAGCGTGTTGGTGTAGACGTTGCGGTCGTAGCCGATGACTACGCCGGGCTCGATTGCCACGACATTGTTGCCGTCATCCCATTGCTCGCGCTCGGTCTCGTAGCGGTCGCCGCCGGTGGCGATGATCCGCAGCGAATTCAGGCCAAGGGCTTCGGCAACCACCGTCGTGAACGGTTTCGTCTCATCGGTGACCTCGACTGCCGCCGCTCCATCGCCCGGCCGCAGCGAGAAGGTACGCAGCCGGTCAACCACCGGCGGATACAATGTGACAAGGTCGCGATCGCAGAAGGTGAATACGGTATCGAGATGCATAAAGCTGCGGTCCCGTGGCATTAGCGCGGCAATCACACGCGTCGCTTCACCCGCCGCGAACAGGCTGCGCGCAAGGCCGCCGACGGCTTGCGGGGTGGTGCGCTCCCCCATACCGACGAGAACCGTTCCACCCCCGATCGGCATGACGTCGCCGCCTTCCAGGCTGGTGCCGGTTCCCAAGTCTGGCGACACGAATGGAATGCCACTGTCGCGAAAGTGGGGATGGAAACGATAGACGGCTTCGACATTGGCAGCTTCCGGACGTCTGGCCGGCCAGTACATGGAATTGACCGACACCGACCCGTAGATCCAGCAGGAACTGTCGCGGGTGAAAAGCTGGTTCGGTAGCGGCGGCAGCACGAAATCCTGGGGGGCGAGCGTCCTTCCCGTCAGGCCTTTGGGTTCGAAAGAAAGCTCGGCGCGGGCAATGCCCCCGACAAGGTAAGATGACAATTGCTCTGACGGCATCTCGTTGAGCCATCCGCGCAGCTCGTCGACCATGTCAAGCCCGACGACGCCGGGATGAACCCGGCGGTCGAGAAGCCAGTCGCGGGCTTTGGTCAGGCTCATCGTCTGAGCCAGGAGTTCCCCGAAGGAATGCACCAACACACCGCGTTCGCGCAACGCATCGACGAAGACATCGTGTTCCTGGCGGGCCCGCTTGACCCACAACACGTCGTCGAAGAGCAGCGCCTTGCAATTTTCCGGTGTCAGCCTGCGCAGGCTGAGATCGGGACGATGAACCATCACTTCACGCAGACGGCCAACTTCGGAGTGAACACCCAGGCTTGTCATCGTGCCGACCCCTTCACAGCGCGCTGACAGCGCCGGTCCACATCTCGTAGACGGCGAGGAGGGCGACTGCGACCAGGGCTGCGGCGAGAGCTGCTTCAACAGGATGGAACACGCGTTGATTGGTTTCCCGGCGAGCCCAAATGTAGAAAATGATGCCGGGCGCATAGAGGATCGCACACATGAACAGGTATGCAGGGCCCGCAGCGTAGACGAGCCACAGCCCGTAGACCGTTGCCAGCAACCCAGCAAATAGCGGACCGACGCGCTGCTCGCCACTCGCGTAGCTCTCTCCCATCAGCGCGAGCTTGGCCGCGTAAGCGCCGGAAAAGATGTAAGGAACCAGGATTGCGGCCGACGCGATGTAGAACAGCGCCTGGTACGTGCTCTGCGCGAAAAGGGTGATCACCAGGAAGGCTTGCACGAGCAGGTTGGTGATCAGAAGCGAGATCGACGGCACGCCGCGGTCGCTTTCGCGGCCGAAGAATTTTGGCATCGTCCCGTCCTTGGCGGCGACATGCGGTATTTCGGCGGCGAGCAGTGTCCAGCTCAGGAAGGCGCCGATCACGGACACGACCAGCGCGATGTTGATCAGGATGGCGCCCCAAGGGCCGACAATCGCCTCCAGGACACCGGCCATCGATGGGTTCTTCAACGCAGCGAGTTCGGGTTGGTTCAGGATGCCAAGCGACAGCAGCGACACCAGGGCGTAGAGCGCGAGACAAGTGAAGAAGCCGAGAACGGTCGCCGTGGCGATGTCCTTGCGGCGCTCGGCGCGACCGGAAAAGACGCTGGCTCCTTCGATGCCGATGAAGACCCACAGGGTCACCAGCATCGTGCTTTTCACCTGCGCGGTGATCGAGCCGAGACTGGCGTTGCCGAGACCGGTGAAGTCGAGAGACCAGACCTGAAGTTTGAAGGCGACGGCAACAACCCCGACGAACAGCACGATCGGAGCGATCTTCGCCACCGTCACAATGAGGTTGATGATCGCCGCTTGCCGGATGCCGGCGAGAACCAGCATGTGGATCAGCCACAGCAGGATCGACGCGCCGAGCACCGCCTGCCAGGTGTTTCCATCGCCGAAGGCGGGAAAGAAATAGGACAGGGCGCTGAACACGATCACAGCGTAGGAAACGTTGCCGACCCAGGCGCTGATCCAGTAACCCCAGGCGCTGTTGAAACCGATGAAGGGGCCGAAGCCGGCCTTGGCGTAGGCGTAGGGCCCGGCGTCGAGCTCCGGCTTGCGGGTGGCAAGCGACTGATAGACGAAGACCAGCGCCAGCATGCCAACCGCAGTGATGGCCCAGCCAATCAGGATGGCGAGAGGACCGGCACCGGCTGCCATGTTCTGCGGCAGGCTGAACACGCCGGAGCCGACCATGGAACCGATGACCAATGCGGTCAGGGAACCCAGTCGAAGTTTCGTTGGCGCCGCTGTCGCGACTTTCGGAACAGGGATGTTGAAATCAGCCGTAGTCATGATGCTCTCCCAGATTGAGGCTCTGATGGGAGGCAATGAATAGGAAGAACGAGCCGGCAGCTTTGATGCGGGTCAAATGAAAGTTTGATTTCCAAAGGTGAAGTTGAGGGTCCACGCATGAGTGACATCCCAGCGATGTCCTACGAATTGCTCTGGGAAGAGCGGGAACTAATATCGGTAGAAACCTGACGCGCCACGACGCGGAAGAGTTCTTTCCCGTTGCGAAGAGTGCGCGGGCTCGCACTCATACCAAAGCCTATCCGCTGGAACAGGCAAATCGGGCGTTGGACGATCTGAGGCAAGGGAGATTGAGCGGCGCGGCTGTCCTGGTACCGTGATTGACAATCTACGAGGATTATCTGGCCGGTTCTCCCACCGTCCATGAAAGATCGTGATGTACCTTGCCGATCCCGGCAAGCCGCTTCCGTATATGTTTAGTCCGAAAATCGGGTGGATGAAGATAAGCTGGCGACATGGCGATGTATCAGAACTCGGCCCGGCAAGTCAGGCACGCCGACCGTCGATCTAGGCTGGAAAATACCTCCTTGTCTCTAACGTGACAGGTCACTACGCGCGGGCATGTGGACGGAGTTCACGGTCGATCCATAAGTCCGTGAAACACGCAGCGCTTCGGGTGAAGGTCCATCGCATCTTGGTCGCCGTTTGTATCCGCTGTCAGCGTGTTGTCAGCTTGGCTGTTCTAGCCGGGTGCGGCGACCGGGAATGATTCCAAAAACAGCGCTCACGGGGTCGCCGCGAGCGATCAGGAGCATTTAGACATGAAGCCTTTCAAGACCGGACTGGTCCTCGTTCTATTAACAGCCTCGGCACCCGCCTTCGCCAACACGACCGTGAACGTCAAGCTATGGGACAAGGAAGGGGTGGTGAACGCCGATGCAAAAATGGGCATGGGCATGCCGGCCAACATGAGCATGGCAACCATGAGGGTCAAGCTGGACAAGACCTTCGTACCCGCAGGCAAGGTGACCTTTCAAGTCCAGAATACCTCCAAGGATACAGTCCACGAGATGATCGTCGTGCCGATCGCCGATGCCAAGAAGACAACCCTGCCATATGTGCCGAATGAAAATCGTGTCAACGAGGATGCGGCGGGCCATCTTGGCGAGGTTTCCGAACTTGATCCGGGCAAGACCGGATCTCTGACGCTCGACCTCAAGCCCGGCAGCTATGCCGTCTTTTGCAATATTCCGGGCCACTTTATGAACGGAATGTGGGCGACAATCCTGGTCAAGTAAGGCGCGCCTTGATGAGACGCCCGTCGCGCCAAGGTGTGGCGGGTTTCTCATTTCGCATGCGTATCCCCGCGTCATCCAAAACTCGCGCGATTTCCGGTTGGCGGCCGCATAAGCTCTGGCTTGTTTGTGGCTCCGGCAAAAGATGCCTTTGAACCGCTGTCCCGGCTTCTGGGTTACCAGCTAAAGCCCACGCTCACCAAGCGTGCGCATTTGTCCGATCCATTTCGCACGGGTCGCATCGTTGCCGCCAGCGACCATGCCGAACAAGGTCTCGTGCACAGGACTGATGCCGACAAAACGCAGAATGCTTCGTTTCATGCCCGCGATGCCGTGTCCGAGGAACCATAGCCGGTAAACAACGGAAGGCATGCCCATCGTAACCACGACGCGCGCAGAACGGCCGCGAAGCAGCGTCTTGGTGAATCCACCGCCCTTGTCCGGGTAGGCAAAAGCCGTTCCCGGCCGCATCACCTGTTCCAGGAATGCCTTGAGCATGGCCGGCATGGTTCCGAGCCATAGCGGGAAGACAAAGACAATGTGCTCGGCCCAAACGATCGATTGGGCGGCGTCCTTGAGGCTGTCGGGCACAGCACCGTGCTCAAACTCCTGCATCGTGCGTAGCATCGGAAAGTCGAGTGCTGCCAGATCGACCCGTCGGACGGCGTGCCCCGCCCTTTCCGCGCCCTCGGCATAGGCGTTGGCAAGACCGCGGCAGAGCCGGTCGGGGGATGGGTCGGGATGGCCGACCACAATCAGGATGCGTCGTGACATGGTCTTCTCCCAGGGAGCTTGGCGTTGCTGTCAGGGCCGCTCGACCCTTGCTACCTGGTAGGTGTGCATGGCGCCGTTGCGCTCGATCGACACATATTCACCGGTCACGAACCGTTCGTCGCCGAGATGGAAGCCGATTTCGTCATCGCGGTCGCCTTCCGCGTAGTCGAAATACCACTGTCCGCCGGGCTTGCGCCTCAGCCGGCCGATCAGATCCTGCTCGCCAGTGCGAAACCGGCGAACACGGCAGGAGGCGCTGTGCGATTTCCACTCTTCCGCATCGATCCGCCCTTCGCCGGTCAATGGAGCCAGCACGTCATAGCCCTCCTCGCGGTTCCCTTCCGGATGGCCTTTCTCGCGCGCGAGCAACAGCCGGACATGGCGGAATTTCGGGGTGAGATCTTTTTGATTGGTCATTGCGAACTCCTTTTCATGGAGTCCCATAGAACGGTGTCAGGGCCTGGCCATTGATCCGCATCAAAGATGGATCGAGAACAACGCTTCTATCCAGGAGCAAGCAACAAAAGGGCGCAGATACCAAGGGTGACGGCGATGAGAGTTGCGACGGCCATTGGCAACCAGAACCTGACCGGCCCGGCAAATACCGCAAGCGACAGGCGACCAATGGCGTTTGCCGCCAGTGCCGCGAGCACGGCCTGGCCCACGGTCTCGACGGAGACGGAATGCTTGACCAGGCGCAGCGCGCCAAGCACCGAAACATCGACATCGAATGCGCCGGCCAGCGCCGAGCTCGCCAGCAAACCGCGCCCACCGAATTGAGCGGCCAGCCCCGCACTCGCGGTCGCGACGATGGCGAAGAGCAAGGCGAAGAGCAGCAACGGGCCCAGTTCGAATGGATTGCGCGCGATCGCGCTGCCTTCACCGTTCCCGCTGTCGCGAGACAGCAGCAACGCGCCGCAGACAGCGAAGGCGAGCGCCGCGGCAATCGCCGGAATGGCGACCGATGCGAGCACGCTTGGCTCGACGATCAGAACCACGGCGCATACGCGGAGCACTGAAACCATTGCAGCCAGGGATGCCGCCCCGGCGAGCGGTAGCGGATTGCTTGCCGATGCGGCATTGCGGGCAAGCGCCAAGGTCACCGCTGTGGAAGAGACGATTGCACCGGTGAGCGAACTGACCAGCAGACCACGCGTGTTGCCCAGTATGCGAACAGCCACGTAGCCGGCGAACGAAATCGAGGCCATCAGCACCGTCAGGAACCAGACCTCCCAGGGATTGAAACCGCCCCATGGGTCCATTGTCCGGTTTGGCAGCAGGGGCAAGATGATTGCCGTCATCACCGCCAGGATCAGCGCCGAGCGCAGTTCGACCCATGTCAGGCGCTTCAGAAGGCCGTGCAGGACTTCT
Organism: Mesorhizobium sp. M0052; assembly: GCF_040323255.1. Taxonomy (NCBI): domain Bacteria; kingdom Pseudomonadati; phylum Pseudomonadota; class Alphaproteobacteria; order Hyphomicrobiales; family Phyllobacteriaceae; genus Mesorhizobium; species Mesorhizobium sp. M0052. Next base: position 180,767 of record NZ_JAMYUS010000005.1, read on the forward strand.
CGGCTGGCCAGGATTGCCGCCAGTGCCGCCCCACCGGCAGCGGCAGCCCGATAATCGCCGGCGACCGAAAGCGCACCAAGCGCAAAAACGCCAAGGCCAGCGATCACGCTGGTGACGCTGAAATCCTCGTCATGGGCAGCCTCACGCGCCTTGTACCAAGCGAAGATTGCCGCAAAGGCGATGAAACCGCCGACCAGTACGGATACTGCGCCGAGTGCGTTGGCGAGTGCGGCGAGCACGCCGCCAAGCAGGCCGGATATGCCGAATGTCCGGATGCCGGCTGTGCGAGTGCGAGCGGGTGCATCCCGCTCCTGCCAGCCACGCTCCAAGCCGACAAGCAGACCTATTGCGAGGGCAAGTCCGAGCCGGGCGATGAGCGGATCCATTGGCCGGCGACGTTCAGGCGGCAACCGTCGGCAGGCGGTCGCGAACCCACCTGACGATCTGGCCTGCCGTCATTGCGCCGGATGTGCGCGCAATCTCGCGTCCGCCATGAAAGAGGATCATGGTCGGGATGGCTCGAATGCCAAACTTCGCCGCAACGGCCTGCTCATTGTCGGAATTGAGTTTGATCAGGCGGACATGCGGCTCAAGTTCATTTGCTGCCGCCTCATAAGCCGGAGCCATCATCTTGCAGGGGCCGCACCATGGTGCCCAGACGTCGACGACAACTGGAAGGCTGCTGCGCCCGATCTGATTATCGAAGATCGCGGCATCGACATCTTCGGGATGTCCCGAAAAAAGCCTGTTCCCGCACTTTCCGCATTTCGCCTCCATGGCATTGCGGCCTAGTGGCAGGCGGTTGACCCCACCGCATTTGCTGCAAACCACCAGATTCTGCTGTGCCATGGCAATTCACCGATCAACTGTTCGTCCACTATGCGCGCCACCGATGGCCATCGCCAAGGCTGCGCAGCGCGTTCAGGATGACCGCCACGTCAATCCCTTCCTGCAGCAGCGCTCCGGCAACCGGGGTAATCTGCCCCATGGCCGCCGCGATCATTGCCAGCCCCGACAGCGCCAGCCCGGCAATGATGCTTTGCAAGGCGATCGATCGCGTTCGCCGTGCAATCCGAACTGCATCGGCGACCGGCTGCAGCCTGTCGGTCAGTACGATGACGTCAGCCGCCTCGGAGGAGGCGGTCGCACCACGTGCGCCCATGGCAATACCGACCGTTGCGGCCGCAAGGGCAGGGGCATCGTTGATGCCGTCGCCGACCATCATCGTCGGTGCCACGGACTTCTCGGCTTCGACCGTCGCGACCTTATCGGCAGGGGTCGCATCGGCGACTATGGCGTCGAGGTTGAGCAACGCGGAAATGCGCTTGGCAGCCACGGCGTCGTCACCTGTGAGCATGATCATGCGCCCAATGCCAGCGGAGCGCAGCTTGCCGAGTGCATCACGCGCATCAACACGCAGGGCGTCGCCCAACGTGAAAACACCGGCAAGCCGTCCGCCTAGTGCTACAAAAACCCTGAGCACCGGCTCTTCCCGGTATTTCTCCTCGCCGCTTTTCGCCCAGCCGGGCAGCGGCTTGTCGGCGAGCACGAGATCCCGCGACCCCGCGGTGACCGAGATGTTGTCGACCCGGCCCTTCAGGCCCGCACCGCGACGCTCGTGGACATCACGCGGATGCGAAAGCGTCAACTGCTTGCCACGCGCCGCCCGGATAATTGAGTCGGCGAGCACATGGTGCGAGGCCTGTTCCAAAGACGCGAGTAGCCGCAGCAGATTGTCGGGGTCGCGACCGGTCGCCACTTCGATTTCGATGAGCTCAGCTCCGCCGATGGTCAAGGTCCCCGTCTTGTCGAAGATTGCGGTCCGGACTTGTGCAAGCGCCTCCAGAGCCGCGCTGCCTTTCATCAGAACGCAGCTGCGGGCCGCCCGTGACACGCCGCCGATGAAGGCAACGGGCGCAGCAAGGATAAGCGGACAGGGCGTCGCGACGACCAGCACGGCCAATGCTCTAATCGGATCGCCAGACATGTACCAGGCGCCACCGGAGACAAGCAGAGTCGCTGGCAATAGGAGCAGCGCGAAGCGGTCGGCCATGCGGATGAAAGGCGCTTTCACGGTCTGCGCTGCAGCAACCATGCGAACGATCGCTGCGTAGGTGCTCTGCTCGGACTGAGCAGAGGCCCGCATCCTGAAGGTCTCGCCCGCATTGATGGTGCCGCTGCGGAGCATATCGCCCGCTGTCCGCCTTTCCGGCAGCGGTTCTCCGCTCACGGCGGACTCGTCGAGAGAGGCCGAATCATCAAGCAGGATGCCATCGACGGGAAGCAGTTCGCCGGCCCGAACCAATAGCTCGTCGCCCACGGCAACGTCTTCAACGGAGATGGTCTCGGTCTCCAGCTTTGACGTTCGATGGGCGACACGCGGTGACCGGTCGGTCAAGGCCTTGAGGTTGCGTTCCGCGCGGCCGCGGGCAAAATCCTCAAGCACCGTGCCGCCGGCATACATGATTGCCACCACCACGGCCGCCAGGGGTTGTCCGAGCAGAAGCGCGGCGGACATCGATACCAAGGCAATCGCATCGACGCCGAAGCGGCCGATCCAGAAATCACGCAAAATGGAAATCGCGAGAGCTGCCACCACGGGCAAGGTGGCCACCGTCCAGATCATGTCGGCTTCAAAGGGGCCGAGCCTGGTTCGCCAGACCCCTAAACCAATGGCGAGGCCCAGGATGGCGATGACCAGCAATGTGCGTCGTAGAGTAGACTCGTTCATCCGATGTCTTCCGATCTGGTCGATGCTCGCCAATTTTAGCCACCGCCGACCGGCGCGTCGAACTCGGGCAACAGCTAATCGCGAGAACTGGAGAACGCTTTGATTCAGCGCAATGAACGCCCCAACCCCTCTCGCTTACGCTTCAGCATCAACTGAACCTTCACTCGAACTGAGGAGTTGCTGCTGTGACTTTCAAGACGCTGCTTACGGTTACCGGACCGAACCAGGGGGAGGGCGATCTGAAGCTCGCCGCTGACTTGTGCGAACAAATCGGTGCCCATCTCTCCGTGCTCGTTCTCGAGCTGGCCGCACCGCCCTCGGGTGTTGAATATGGTGCTGTCGTCTCACCGGCCTGGCTGGAGGAGCGTCAGGCCGAGATCAAGAGGCTCAAGAAGAGAATTTCCGACGTCGCTGGCTTTCTCTCCAAAACCGGGGTATCGGCTGATCTGAGCGACGACTATCCCGACACGGGATGGGCGGACGATGTTGTTGGCAGACGTGCCCGCTACGCCGATCTGACCATTCTGGGACCAGATCTGCTGGCAAGCCATGCGCTGAAGGACAAAGTCATCGAGGGCACGCTGTTCTCGTCGGGGAAGCCCATTCTGCTCTTTCCCGATGGCTCGCGCCCGACCCTTAAACCAAAACGCATCCTGGTCGCTTGGGACGCCCGCCTTGAGTCATCGCGCGCCGTCCGCGAGTCGCTCGATATGTTGAAGGGCGCCGAAGAGGTTCACCTCGCTATGGTCGACCCGATCGAGGACGAGTTCCATCACGGTGCGGAGCCGGGGGCAGATGCCGCTGCCTATCTCGCCCGGCATGGCGTGAAGGTTACTGTCGAACGACTGCCGAGCGCGAACCATTCGGTCGCCGACGTGCTTCGCCAGCGTGCCGGCGACATGGCTGCCGAGCTCCTGGTCATGGGCGCCTATGGACACTCCCGGCTGCGCGAGCGGATTTTTGGCGGGGTGACCAAGTCGATGCTTGAGGGCTCGTCAGTGCCTGTGTTGATGGCGCGATAGCAGTTCAACAGGAGAAAAGCCGGCGCAGATTGCGCCGGCCCTTTGCATTCTCGCAAGATCCGATGGGACGACTACTCGCTCGCTTCCCGGCCGGACACCTGTTCGACCAGGATCCGAAAGAAGACGTGCGGTGCACTGTCGGCTGTGGGAGGAGTGACGGGCTTGAGTGCACCAGGTTCCCACCAGTCGGTATGCTTGCTCAACAACGACCAGGCATGGTCCCGCTCAAGCTTGTGACCGATGTGGTCAGGCAGTTCTTCGTATCGGCCATCGGCAACCACGCTTCTCCATCCTCGGCCCTGGCCATGTTCGTCGACCTGGAGGGACACCAGCGGATTGACTCGCATCCATTCGATCTTCTTGCCCGGCATTGAAAATGCATAAAGATGAGCATCTGAATGGGCGTAGTAGAGGGGCACGACATAAGGCTGCCTGTCCTTCGCGCATGCCAGGCGGCCAACGCGATTGGCCGTCAGAATCTTGGTGCATTCCAAGGCAGAAAGTGTTCGGACCAGCATGGGGTGATCTCCTATGTCTCTGGGTTGTTCCGTGGCATTGATTTCGTGGCGACTTTCGAACCGGCTGCGTGTTGCGCACTGAGGTGTTGCCTGTCGGTTTGCGACCGGACAGCCTCGCCCATGGCAGCGACGACATCACCGTCCGAGAGCTGAGGAAACCGGATGTAATGGTAGCTCAGGGCACGGAACTGTCCTGGTTGACTTAGGCAAACCACACGATCCGCTTCGCGTGCCAGTTCAGCGACCGTCTCTTGCGGCGAAACAGGAACTGCCACGATGATTTCCCTGGGTGACCGGCGCTTGATGGCGCGGATCGCGATTTTCATGGTTGTACCCGTCGCGGCCCCGTCATCGACGATGATCGCGGTCTTTCCCGCGATCGAGATCGGTTTGGTCTTCCCTCGATAGGCAGCGCGCCGGCGTTCGAGTTCTGGACGCTCATTTGCAATCAACACGCGTAGCTCGCCTCGATCGAGCGCATAGGCCTCGACGATCTCCCGGTTCAACACGACCTCCCCGGGGTCGCCATCGACGATTGCTGCAACAGCCAGCTCGGGATTACCTGGGGCGCCGACCTTGCAGACGATAAGCAGATCAAGAGGAGCGTTGAGAATCTTTGCCGCTTCCACAGCGACAGGCACGCCGCCACGCGGCAAGGCCAGTATGATGGGGTGATGCAATTGAAGCCTGCCGAGCTCCAGGCCGAGCTTCACTCCAGCGTCTTCGCGGTCGCGAAACATCGGTCAATTCACCGGCCACAGGTTGCGCAGTGACTTCTTCATCGAGTTCCTGACCTGGACGATCTCACCATGCGAAATGTGACGATCGAGGAGCTTGAATACCGCGTTGATGGCGACGTCGAAGTCGATCTCGTCATCGTAGCCAAAACTGTTCCTGACGCTGAGAATAAAGTCGCGCTTCGTGCGTTCACACGCAGGCGCAGATGGCTTCCAGCCTTCGAAGTAGATGCCACGAACCAGAACAGGCAGCTGCGCTGACAGATCAGCCATTTCCGCTTGAGACAACCAGTCGCGCACCGAGTGCAGAACGCATCGCAGGAGGCGGCAGGAGCTCGGTTCGCTCCAGGAGAGATCGCCGGCAAGCTCCCTGACCCATTGCTGGGCCTGCTGGGCAGCGTGCGTGAAGTCAGCGAAGGATGTGTGAGAATTATGGCCCATGATGAAGCTCCTCGAAGATTTGAACTTCATTCTCAGGCATCGAAGGGCGTTGAGCATTGAGCAGGATCAAATTGCTCGAGGCACAGGAGATGAAGGCCGCTTGAGCAGCCGGCAGCTTTCAGCCGCCCGACTTCGGCACCAGCAGGGGAACAATCCGATCGCTCTTTGCGACAGCGGGCCGTCCGGCGGAGCCGTAGGCAATGCCCAGCGCATCCCATGTCTCGACCAGCGCGTCCTGCAGTCCCGCAATCAGCGCATCGGTATGGAACGGCGTCGGCGTGATGCGCAGCCGCTCTGTGCCGCGCGGCACGGTCGGGTAGTTGATCGGCTGGATGTAGATGCCGTGCACGCCGAGCAGGCGGTCGCTGGCCATCTTGCAGAGTTCGGGGTCACCGACCAGCACCGGCACGATGTGTGTCGGCGACTCCATCACCGGCAGGCCGGCGGCAGACAGAACCTCCTTGGTCCGCGACGCCTGGCGCTGCTGCGCATCGCGTTCTGCCTGCGAGCGCTTCAAATGGCGGATGGAGGTGGTGGCGGCGGCGGCGATCGCCGGCGGCAGCGCCGTGGTGAAGATGAAGCCCGGCGCATAGGAGCGCACCGCGTCGATGATTGCGCTGTTGCCGGCGATATAGCCGCCCAGCGTGCCGAACGCCTTGGCCAGCGTGCCTTCGATGATGTCGATGCGGTCGGCCAGCCCCTCGCGCTCGGTGATGCCGCCGCCGCGCGGTCCGTACATGCCGACGGCATGGACCTCGTCGATATAGGTCATGGCGTTGTAGCGTTCGGCCAGTTCGACGATCTGCTTGATCGGCGCAATGTCGCCGTCCATCGAATAGACGCTCTCGAACACGATCAGCTTGGCGCGTTCGCGGCCCGCCGCCTGCAGCAGGCTTTCGAGATGCGCGACGTCGTTGTGGCGGAAGATCTTCTTTTCGGCGCCCGAGCGCCGCACGCCCTCGATCATCGAGGCATGGTTGAGCTCGTCCGAAATGATCAGGCAGTTGGGCAAAAGCCGCGCAATGGTCGAAATCGAGGCCTCGTTGGAGACGAAGCCGGAGGTGAAGACGAGCGCGGCTTCCTTGTCGTGCAGGTCGGCCAGTTCCAGCTCAAGCTCGACCAACGGGTTCGAGGTGCCGGAAATGTTGCGGGTGCCGCCGGCGCCCGAACCCATCTTGCCGGCCGCGTTCTGGAAAGCGGCGATGACATCGGGGTTCTGGCCCATGCCGAGATAGTCGTTGGAGCACCAGACGGTGATTTCCTCGGCGCGGCCGTTGGAACGCCAGATAGCGCGCGGAAACTTGCCGACAATGCGCTCGAGATCGGCGAAAACCCGGTAGCGCCGCTCGGCGTGGAGCTGGTCGATCGCTTCCTCGAAGAACCGCTGATAGTTCATGTCGGCAATCCCTATGGCTGTTGAGCAATCCGTGGTGCCGCTGCACCATCCCGCCGCCTGGATTTTCATCCGTTGGCGCAAGGACAGTGTGGCGGCCCCTTACCAAGTCTTGTCGTCTGCATGATGATCGCTCTGCGCGCCCGCGTTTGCCCGCGGTATCTTGCGCCCTCAAATCACCGGCTACGCTCAAGTTGGCAGGGTTAATGTAGCTGTTCGCCGGAAAGGCCAACCTTGATCCATGTCAACGTCAGGGAGCCAAGACGGCTTTTTGCTCAGTTCGAGATGAAGCGGTGCAACGATCCGCTGCGCAGCACTGAGCGCGTGACGCCGCCAAAGGTCATTTCACGGACACGGCTGTGGCCATAGCCACCCAGGACAATCAGATCAGCGGCATTCTCCCTACCAATCTGGAGGAGCAGGTCCGCCGGCTCGGAGCGGTGCGCATCCAAAACTTCCGATCTCGCCTTCACCCCGTGGCGCACCAGGAAGCGCTCGACGTCCGCAACATCGTCCGGAGGCGCGGCGTTTCCCCGGTTTACGGAGACGACCACAACATTTCTGGCCTCGACCAGAAGGGGCATTGCGTCGACGACAGCGCGGCGTGCTTCCCGCGTATCGTTCCATGCTATCAGGATGCTTTCAGCTCTGATCGGGGCAGAGGTTTCCGACGCCACAAGTATCGGGCGGCCGGCTGCAAGAATGAGACTTGCCGGATCCAGCATACGATGGTGGTCGACGATCAGGTCAACCGCCGGCGAGCCAGTTAGGATCAGGTCGGCGGCACGCGCATTGAGTGCGAGCTGGCGAGTAGGATTTCCTATTTCTCCGCGCCACGAGGCACGATTGCTGCCGTTAACCGTGCTCAGGAATTCCTCTCTCAAACAGTTGAGGCGGCCCTCTATCTCCTCCACCTGACACCACAACGCCTTGGTCGCGGCCTGGTCATCGGTGCCGGTTGGCATGACAAAATGCGGCTCGGCTGCACAGAATCCGATCAGATCGGCATTATGTCGTTGAGCAAGATCCCAAGCCATGGAGATGCGTGGCGCGGCGATGGTGTCCACGTCCAGTTGAACCATGATCGTCTTGAAAGCCATCGCGGTAGCCCCTTTGTGTTCAACCGAGCTAGCCACGCAGAACGGGCAGCGACCTTGATGCGTGTCAAACGCGAGAACGATATCGGTGGGCCCGATAGCATCTGTTGATCCGGATCAACGACTTGGCGACGAACAGTGTTAGCGTCGCATGGCGAACACTTTTGTTTGCACCAATCACAATGGAGTGCCGATCATGCTGACCCATCCCCGACCGTCGCAATTCGGCATGCAACTGTTGCCGATGATGGAGACCGGCCGGAAGGCCCTTCTCGCTGCGGCGTCCCTTCAGGCCCATGCTTTCAAGGCAATGATGCGCTATCACTTTGAAGCGCTGGGGTTTCTGAAACATCGCTACGAGCAGGATGCAAAGCTGCCGGTGATCTTATCGCCGGCGCCGAGTTTAACGACGCCTTCGACATCTTCTCCACTTTCCTGCAGAATGCCATGAGCAGAAATCTAGGCAAAGGGCGTCGCTGGCTGCGGTGGTTTCGATCGGTTTGCGCCCCTGCGGTGGTGTTGGTTGGTTCCGTGCTGCCCGCACAGGCCAACAACCTGACGGAACGCGGTCATGCCTTGGTCGAGTTCAATTGTGCCCGCTGCCACGCCATTGGAAAAACCGATAAAAGCACCCATCCCGACGCACCGGCATTTCGCACCTTGTCGAAGCGCTATCCGATCGCGGATCTCGAGGAAGCTCTCGCCGAGGGAATTTCGACCGGCCATCCGGACATGCCCGAATGGGTTGCGAGCCCTGACCAGATCGAGGCGATAATCGCTTACATCGGCAGCTTGCAGCAACCGTGATCGAGGTCAAAGGCGCAGCGACCGAACGAGCCTGACGGATCGCTGCGCGATCGGAGTTCATCCAAGCCGCTCTGTACCATGCAATCGACCTCGCAGGCTCCATCAGAGCAACTCCAGACGGAGCTAGGGCAACATCCGGTCAGCGGCACGGAAGAACGTCCGCGCATGCGCCACGATCTCGGCCTCTGTAGGATGATCCACCGGTTCAACACCGAAAATGCGGTCCTTCAAGTGCGCATGGTGGTCGCGGATATGCTTGGCCAGTTCATCCTTTGCCGATCCTGGTCCCACGATCAGCCATTCCTTGGCCGGCTGCAGGGCGTTGACCACATCGTGGTAGAAGGCATCGTTTTCCGGCGCACGCTTGCCGTCGATGCTGCCTGCCTTGTTATGGGTCTGATGATGCGCCAGCGTGGCGGCAAGCCTCATGCTTTCGGCTGACTCACGGTTGAAGAAAAACACCTTGGCTTCGCGATGGTCGAGCCAGGCGACGGCATTTTGGGTCTGCATGTCTTAACGTCCTTGAGTTATTGTTGATGAGTGCAATTGTCGCCGTGAGGGGTCGAAGCCTCACGCGGATTGGAACTCCAGCGTTGCCAGGATCGAGCCGGGTTCGATGACGGCATTTGCTGCGGCGACAATCGTGGCGCGGCCACCTGCCGGCGCGACAATCTCGTGAAGCGCTTCTTCGACGCGAACTTCGGCTATTCGCTCGCCGGCCTTGATCGTGTCGCCGCTGGCAATGAACCAACGCTCCAGTATGCCCTCGGGCAACATACTGGACGCCCACAGCGCCTCGTCGACCTTGATGTACTGCATCGCAATTCTCCTTTGAATGGAACGATAGACTGCTCGACGGGAGCGTCCTTGATCACGATCAAGGCAGGGTGCCGTCTTGCGGAGAAAAGTTCAGCAATTCTTGAAAATGATCCAAGTCAAAGCGCGCCGCGCTGTTTCCGTCAAAGCTATGACGATGTGGAACCCAATCCTAAGCGCACCGTATGGTCGCGACCTCGAACTCGCCGTCTTCGACGAAGAGGGGACGCATGCACTGGTATTTTCGTGCGTAAGGAGTCGAGAAGGCTGGAAGAACGCCACCACCGGCGCCCGTGTTGACATCCGGCCGACGCACTGGCGCGAGTGGAGGTCTGAGAAGGTTCAGGCCAGAACTGGCAATCCTTTAGAAGGTTCTCCCTAGGGTCTGGATTCCACGATCAACGCCATGCGCACAAGATGTGACAGACTGCCTGCGCCCATCTTGCTCATAACGTTGGCCCGATGGATCTCAACGGTGCGCGGGCTGATGCCGAGGTCATAGGCGATCGTCTTGTTCGGCAGACCCGAGACAAGCCCGTCCAGCACCTGCCGCTCGCGTTCTGACAAGGTCGTCAGACGCCCGCGGATTTCCGCGGACTGCGGATGCGCTGCATTGACCTGGTTGCGGTTGGCCAGCGCGGAGCGGATCGCTTCGATCAGCATTTCGTCGTCGAACGGCTTTTCGATAAAATCGGAAGCGCCTTCCTTCATCGCTTGCACGGCCAGCGCCACATCGGCATGACCCGTCATCACAATGACCGGAATGGTATGCCCGCGGGCTCTGAGTTGGCGCAGGAACTCGATGCCGTCTATCCCTGGCATTCTTACGTCGGTGACAATGCAGCCGTCGAGACTGCCCGTCGCCGTCGACAGAAACGCTGTGGCCGATTCGTGCAGGCGCACGGCGAAGTCCGCTGTGGCCAGAAGAAAACCGAGCGACTTGCGAACATCGACGTCGTCGTCGACCACGTGGACCAAATCACTATCGGCCATTGGAGACCTCTTCCTTCTCAACGATGCGCAAGGTGAAGCGGAAAGCGGTTCCGCCGGTCGGCATTGCCTCGGCCCAGATATGACCACCGTGCGATTCTACGATCGTGCGGCAAATGGAGAGGCCGACGCCCATGCCTTGCTTCTTGGTGGTGACGAATGGCTGGAACAGTTGGGCGGAAATCTCCGGCGCGAGACCGGCCCCGGTGTCGATGACGCTCACCTCCGCCATCCCGTCGGCGCGCGCAATAGTCGTGACCAGCAGTTCGCGTCGCGGCGCGTCTTGCATGGCTTCGACAGCATTGCGCATTAGGTTCAGCAGAACCTGCTGGATCTGGATGCGATCGGTTAACACCAGTTCGGCAGCAGGATCGAGCTTGTAGCTGACAAGGACATTTATCTCCCTTGCCCCGACCAGGGCCAGCGACGAGGCCTCTTCGATGAGCGCCGGCAGCCGTTCGACCTGACGCTCGCTTTCGCCTCTTGCAACGAAGTCTCTTAGATGGCGAATGACGTTTCCAGCCCGCAGCGCCTGCTCAGCGGCCTTTTCCACGGCATCCCGCAGGATGGGCGCATTCTCTTCGGTGCTTTTCTCGAGCAGCCGACGACTGCCCTTCAAATAGTTGGTGATGGCCGTCAGCGGCTGATTGATCTCGTGAGCAAGGGTCGAGGCCATTTCGCCAAGTGCTGTAAACCGCGCCATATGGAGAAGCTCCTGCTGCTGCTCCTGAATTCTAGCTTCTGCCCGATGGCGTTCGGTCAGATCGCGGCAAAAGCCGGTAAAGAAGCGTCCGGTTCCCGGATGCATCTCGCCGACGGAAAGCTCCATCGGGAAGGTCGTGCCATCCTTGCGTGCCCCGGTAACGGTGCGCCCGAGCCCGATGATCCGGCGCTCGCCCGTCGTCAGGTAGCGAAGAAGATAGCCATCATGCTCATCGCGGTAGGGCGCAGGCATCAGCATTTTCACGTTTTGGCCAATGACCTCACCTGACTGATAGCCAAACAATGTTTCGGCGGCTGTGCTGAAGGATTGGATCCCGCCTTGCTCATCGATGACGACCATTGCATCCGGCACTGTTGCCAGGATCGATCGTAAATGGTCCTCACGCAGCCGAAGAGCTGCGTTTGCAAAGGAGAGTTCGCTGACATCCGTGCCTTCGATGAAGATCGCGGTGATACGGCCATCGTCGGACTTGATGGGCTGATAGACGAAATCAAGGATGCGCTCTTCGAGCGGCCCGTCGGCTTGGTTGCGAAGGCCAACCTTAACCCCGGCGCCCCTGAAGGGTTTGCCGGTCGTGTAGACCTGGTCCAGATGTTCGAAAAACTCATGTCCTTCGAGTTCGGGAAAGGCGTCCCGGACTGACTTTCCAATCACCTGCCTGTTGCCGATCAATCGCTGATAGGCGGCATTGGTTAATTCGAAAACGTGACCCGGCTCGCGCATGAGCGCGATGAAGCCCGGAGCCTGATCGAACATCCGCGACAAGAGGGCTTTCAGTGTCGTCCCACCGGGCGACAAACTGAGCGCTTCGTCTTTGATCACCTGAAATTCCTGGGTTCGAGACGGTGCTACCGGGGCTACCTATCACTTCTCGTCGCACAGGCAAAACAGATCGCGACGGCGGTTCCGCAAGAGATTCCGTTGGTAGGCGCAATTGGCGGGGTCTTTGACGCGCGTCAAGGCACCGGACGCTGACGAATGCGACTCATCACGCATAGCGCCGCTCCAGCGAAAGGCACCCGCAATGTCCTACAAGTCAATTATCATGAACCTTGCCATTGATGCGAACCCAGCACCCGTTGTTCGGGTGGGGATAGAGCTCGCCGAACGATTTGGGGCCCATCTGATCGGCTTGGCGGCGGCGGATGTCCCGCCTCTGGTCGCGACAGGCGACGGCATGGTCTACGAGGGCGAGGTCATGCAGATCCAGCGAACGGAAATCGAAAAGCGGCTCGCTGAATTGCGTGACGTGTTCGAGACGCTTGTCCCAGCTTCGATCACAAGCGAATGGGAGCAAGCGGTCTGCAGTCCGACCCGCCTTCTCAGTGCAAAAGCGGTCGCGGCCGATCTCATCGTAACCGGCGGCGTTGATGGAGACAATGTATTTCGCGCCGTGGATATCGGCAGCCTTGCACTCGGGACGGGGCGGCCAGTATTGGTCACTGCCAGCAATATCGAGCATATCCGCGCGAAAACCGTGCTGGTTGCCTGGAAGGACACCAGGGAGGCACGGCGGGCGATAGCCGATGCACTGCCGTTCCTGGCCAAGGCGAACGAGGTTGTCGTCGCCACAATTGACAACAGTCGTGACGAGAGCATTCGTAACAGCCTCGACGATGTCGCCGCCTTTCTTGGGCACCATGGCATCAAGGCGCGAACCGAGTTGATCGCCGGCGAGGCTGATGGCGCCCGGCTGCTGACTTTCGCACGCTCGATTCACGCGGACCTGATCGTTTCGGGCGCCTACGGCCACAGCCGCTTGCGGGAATGGGCGTTTGGCGGCGTCACCCGCACGCTCATCGAAGAGAGCGGCATCAGCCGCTTCATGTCGTATTGATGACAGGCGAAGCTGACCAGCAATCCGTGCCGCCGGACGGCGCCGCTTATTGGTCGATCGAGACCGATGACCTCCTGCGGAGCCTCGAGACGTCGCCATCCGGGCTTGCCGCCTCCGAGGCCGCATCGCGGCTCGTAAAATTCGGTCGAAACACACCGGCGTCGACGTCGAGCGCGTCGGCCTTGGCAGTGTTTGCCCGCCAGTTCCGGAGCCCGCTGGTCCTGATCCTCATTTTCGCAGCCGGTGTGTCGGCCTTTGTCGGTGAGGGTCAGGAGGCCGCGATCATCGGCGCAATTGTGCTGGCAAGCTGCGTCCTGAGCTTCACCCAGGAATATGGCGCGTCGCGTGCGACAGAAGCGCTGAAAAAGCGCATTTCGCGCAAGGCCATTGTGCTGCGTGACGGCGTCGAATGCTCGGTTGCTGCCGAAGACATCGTGCCGGGCGACGTCATCCGGCTTTCAGCAGGAAATCTCATCCCTGCTGACGGTATCATTCTGGACGCACGCGATTTCAATATCAGCGAGGCCGTGCTGACCGGCGAAACCTTTCCCGTGGTGAAGGCACCGGGGCAGTCGGCGCCAGAGGCTTCGCTTTCGCAGCGCAGCAATGTGGTCTTCACCGGCACATCGGTGCGCAGCGGTACTGCAACCGTGCTTGCGGCGGCGACAGGCGCCCGCACCGAATTCGCATCGATCGCCGCAGCCCTGGAGCGAAAAATCCCGGAAACGGGCTTTGCCCGGGGGATCAGACAGTTCGGCTATCTGATGACCGAGATCCTGCTGGCGATCGTCATCCTGGTGTTCTTCGCCAACCTGATGCTGCACCGACCGTTGATTGAATCGCTACTGTTTTCGCTGGCACTGGCGGTTGGCCTCACGCCGGAACTGCTTCCGGCCATCATCAGTGTGACGTTGGCCAGAGGGGCTCGCGCGATGGCGGCCAATGGCGTCATCGTGCGCCGTCTCGACGCCATCGAAAATCTGGGCAGCATGGACCTTCTATGCACCGACAAGACCGGCACACTGACGGAAGGCGTCATCCATCTCGACGGTTGGCTCGATGTCGACGGCAATGCGTCAGCCGGCATCCTGCTGTGGGCACGTCTCAACGCGACGCTGCAGACCGGATTGAAGAACCCGCTGGACGAGGCGATCGCCGGTGCGCCGGGCGAGGGAGGGTCATTGCCTGCCTTCACGAAGGTCGATGAGATCCCCTACGATTTCATCCGCAAGCGTCTATCCGTCATTGTGCGGAGCACCGATGACCTTCTGATCACCAAAGGCGCCGTACAGAATGTCCTCGAAATCTGCGCGTTCGTCCACACAGCCAAGGGGTTGGAACCCCTTGATGCAACGCACCGTGCGGCGATCGACGACAAATTCCGGCGCTGGAGCGCGGACGGCTACCGCGTGCTGGGTGTTGCGATCCGACGATTTGAGAGCCGGAAAACGTTCAGCAGGAAAGACGAAATCGATCTCGCCTTCGCGGGCTTCCTGCTTTTCCTCGACCCGCCTAAGAAAGGCGTCAAGGAGACACTTGCAGAGCTCGCCCGTCGCGGCATCGCGGTAAAGGTCATTTCGGGCGACAACCGCTACGTTGCCGCGCATCTTGCCCAGGCGGTCGGCCTGCGAGCCGACAGGATCATGACCGGCGAGGAGCTGTCGAAATTGACGAAGAGCGCGCTCTTTGCGGGCGTGCAGCACACCGACCTCTTCGTCGAGATCGATCCCAACCAGAAGGAGCGCATCGTTCAGGCATTGCGAAGCAGGGGCCATGTGGTTGGTTACCTTGGCGACGGCATCAATGATGCGCCCGCCCTCCATGAGGCCGATATTGGTATCTCAGTCGACAGCGCTGTCGATGTCGCGCGCGAGGCCGCCGATATCATCCTTCTCAAGCAGGATTTGGGCGTGCTCGTGCGCGGCGTCGACGATGGCCGCAAGACATTTGCCAACACGATGAAGTATATTTCGATCACCACCAGCGCCAATTTCGGCAATATGATCAGCATGGCTATTGCCTCGCTTTTCCTGCCTTTCTTGCCGCTTCTGGCAACGCAGATCCTGCTCAACAATTTCCTTTCCGACGTTCCTTCTCTCGCCATCGCAAGCGACAATGTGGATTCAGACCAGCTGCGCCGGCCGCGCCACTGGGACATCCGTTTTGTGCGGCGGTTCATGATCAGCTTTGGCCTGGTCAGCTCGCTGTTCGATTTCGCCACGTTCGCGTTCCTGCTGTTTGTCGCGCACGCCACGGCGGCTGCCTTCCAGACCGGCTGGTTTGTCGAATCGTTGCTGACAGAGCTTGCGATCGTGCTCATTGTGCGCACACACAGAGCTTTCTGGACAAGCCGTCCGAGCCCGTTGCTCGCCTGGCTTACGTTGGCTGTCGGGGTTGTCGCGATCATGATCCCCTATCTGCCGTTTGCTGCCTGGTTCGGCTTCGTGCCTTTGCCGCTGCCCGTGCTTGCCGGGCTTGTTGCTATCACCGCGCTCTATCTCCTGGCCTCGGAGGCGACCAAGCGTTGGTTCTTTGGACGGGAGAGCCGCCAGTCGCACCGGTGGAGTTCGGGTCAGCTGATCAATGGAGAGCCCAAGCCTCGTTTGGCCTATCGGAGATCATAGGCCATGTCGGGAGCCTTGAAGCGATGATGAAAAGAAGCGCGGGCATTCTGCCTTATCGTAGATCGAACAAGGGGCTGCAGGTGCTGCTTGTCCATCCAGGCGGCCCCTTCTGGCAAAGCCGCGATCATGGCGCCTGGTCCATCGCCAAGGGCGAGTACGACGAAGGCGAGTTGCCAGAAGCCGCCGCGCGCCGTGAATTCAGGGAAGAGACAGGTTGGGAGGCCAAGGGGCCTTGCTCAATCTGGGTGAGCAGCGCCAGCGAAAGAGCAAACTCATCACTGCTTTCGCGCTTGAACGCGATTTCGACACCGCGACGTTGCGCAGCAACATGTTTGAGATGGAATGGCCACGACGCAGCGGCCGCGTGCAGTCGTTTCCCGAGGTGGATCGCGGTGAATGGCTGGATCTAGATCTGGGCCGGACAAAACTGCTTGCCGGTCAGCAGCCCTTCCTCGACCGCCTTGTCGCTTCTGTCGAGCGCGGCATGCTCCCTTTCGAAGGCTCTGAGGTTGGCAAGGATGCCGCCTCTTGATCGAGATCAACGCCACCTGCCGCCAACATGGCAATAATGGCGAGTAGGCAGGAGTGATCAATATGACCTTTCTCGATTACCTGATTTCGGTCGATGCCAGAACGGCTCTGATGGCTCGCATGATGCGGACGGTCGGCGTCGACAGACATTTGAAGGTCGTGGCAGACCATGCCGCAGTCACCAATCGGGCGGTGAACCGCTGCCGTGCCTGCGGCCATCAGGACGAATGTATGACCTGGCTCGATGAACACGAGCATGCGAGCGAGCCACCGGACTATTGCCACAACCGTGACCTGATTGCCCGGTTGCAACACGTATCTGGCGAGCGATAGCGGCTCCTACACAGGACGCGGCCGCTCGACGGACGTCACCGCTCAATTGCAGCACTGCTGTGAATGATGACAAAACCAATGGATTTAACGCCGACGCCGCTGCGTTTGGCGTGGCGGCGCCGGAGTAACCTGCCGTGACCCGCAAGCAGAAGCGACTGTCTGTGATCATCGGAGGGCTGGCCTTCCTCGGCGCGGCCACCGGGTTGACCTTTTATGCGCTCGGCCAGAAAGCCTCCTATTTCTACATGCCAGCCGAGCTGACCACTGCCAGTGTGCAGCCCGGCCAGCGCATCAGGCTGGGCGGTTTGGTCGAGAAAGGTAGTATCACCCGCGGGCAGGGCGCAACCGTCGCCTTCTCGGTCACCGACACGCAAAAATCGGTCAAGGTCACCTATATCGGTATCCTTCCTGATCTGTTCCGTGAGGAGCAGGGCGTCATCACCGAGGGCTCCTTCAATCCGGATGGCGTATTCGTCGCAGACAGCGTTCTGGCGAAGCATGACGAGCGCTATATGCCCAAGGATGTGGCCGACGGACTCAAGGCCAAGGACGTCTGGCAAGAAAGCAACGGTGAGTAGCCTGGTGATTGTAAAAGTCGCCGCTCAGCGCGACACTAATCGGTCGCAGCCAGTGGCTCGGCCGCCAGCCTGGTTTACACCGATCGCGCGGTGCGTCCGCGACGCACGGTTCCCCAGCTCAGGAAACCAGCAGCACGGACATCGGCCCGGCGCAGAAGAGATTGTCCTTCACCATCTTGACGCCGGCGACGTTTTCCGCGGCGACAATGGCCGCCTGGCGCTGGCGTTCGTCGAATATGGCGCCACTCAGTTCGACCGCGCCATTTTCCACGACGACGCCGATCAAATCGGCATTGGCCCATTTCTGTGCCGAGAACTCCGCGACAATTCTCTGCCGGATCTCGTTGTCGCTGGCGGCGTTTGACGCCGCGCTTGTCGAAACGCGCAACAGCGCGCGGAGCAGATCGGAGCGGGCAATCATGCCAACGACCATTCCATGCTCGACGATCGGGATGCGTTTGACGCGGTGCTTGATCATCAGTTCGACGATCTGCTCGATCGACGCGGTGGGAGGCGCGGTCAGGACGCTGTCGCTCATCACCTCCTCGACCAACCGTCCATTGGCGAGGACATACTCCTGGGCAAGGCTTCCCGGGCCAACCAGAAACTCCAGCCAGCGTGGGCGCTTGCGCTGCGTGCCCAGTTCCCTGCGGCGAAGAAAATCACCTTCGCTGACGATCCCCATAAGAGAACCGTCGCTGCGAATGACGGGAAGGCCGCTGATCTTGTTGGTGAGCATCAATCCGGCCGCCTCGGCGATCGATGCGGACGGATCTATTGCGATGACCGACTTGCTCATTATGGCTTCGGCTTGCATGTCGCTCTCCGGAGTTTCCAATTCTCCGACTTCTTAAAAGACACATGCAGGAAGGGCCTTGATCTGGATCATTTTGCTCTCAAGGCAAATGGTCCAAAGGAAGGTCGGCATTCCCGTCAACCAGCGATCGCGGCCTTGGCGACATTCACGCCAAGTTCGTAGACAAGCAGTCCACCATAGTAGGCCGTCGCCGTGACCAGCACCGCTCCGCCGATTTCGATCAAAGGGATGGCGATCGTTACAGCCCGAAACTCGCGATTCCGTATCCAAAGCGCGAGCCGCACAAGTCCCCAAATCAGGAAGGCAAAGGCGGTGATACCCCCCAGGCTTTCGTGGATTTCTGCGATATCGCTGCTGAAGCCGGCCGCTTCGGCGTGATCCAGGGCAAGACCGCCGAAGAACCAGGTCCCAATGGCGAACACTCCGGCAGCCAGGGCCACAAACGTAGAGATGGTGCCGGCGCCCGATTTCCTGGTGACGGCGCTGCCACCAGCCAACGCCACAAGGTCGATAGCCGCGAGCGTGTAGATCAGAACAATAGGAAAATGAACAAGAACGGGGTGGATGTGTTGAATGGGGACCACGAAAACTCTCCGGAGATTGGCAGGGGATCTTGGATAATTGCCGGCCTTGCAGCGAGCCTTGGCCCACGACATTGGCGCGTGCTATGTGCTGTGGCGGGCC
Source organism: Mesorhizobium sp. M0052 (assembly GCF_040323255.1). NCBI lineage: Bacteria > Pseudomonadati > Pseudomonadota > Alphaproteobacteria > Hyphomicrobiales > Phyllobacteriaceae > Mesorhizobium > Mesorhizobium sp. M0052. The sequence continues at coordinate 199,447 of NZ_JAMYUS010000005.1, forward strand.
ACGCACCGCGAACGAGAGATCTAGTCGTTTTCGTCGGCCTCATCGCCCTGCCGGTCGTCGCACGCACCGTCATCACCCTTGATGGCTTTCGGGGTGGCGGCGTCCTGCATCGGGATAGCCTGCAGGTCGATCGGGCCGGCTGGGGCCACAGACGATGACGCCCCGCATGATCCTTCGTCCGATTCAGCGGCCGCCGGTAGTGCAAAGATCGTGAAGCCTGCAAGTGCTGCAAGGATGAGCATGGAATTGCGCATGGTTTGGTATCCTTCTCGGCGCGGCCATGATTGGACGCGATAATGCCTTGATATGGACCCTTTGCTTGCTGCGGGCTGAGGATGACTGACAGCAAATTGAAAGCTTGAACGTGCGACATGCCTTGCCGATGAAAAGCCAGTTGAAGCGTTTGGCGGTGCTGGGTCTCGCTGGACTTGTCCTGGCCATGCCTGTCGCTGTCCGTGCCGATGAGGACGATGACGGTGACCATGACCGGGCGCGGGATTTGTACGAGCACGGCGAGATCAAGGGCCTTGCCGACATACTGGACGTTGTCCGCGCCAAAGCGCCTGGCGATGTTGTTGCGGTCGATCTCATCCGCAAAGCCAACAGATGGGTCTATCGGTTGCAGGTCGTCGGTGCCGATGGTCGGCGAAAGACCGTCGACGTCGACGCCGGTGCGGGTGTCATTATGCGCGATGGGGAGGGAGATCGATGAAGATCCTCCTGGCCGAGGACGAGCCCCGTATCGCTGCCGATATCGCGACCGCCCTCAAGGCGTCCGGAATGGCGGTCGATGTCGTAAAGGATGGTGAAGCTGCCTGGTTCGCGGGCGATGTCGAGAATTATGATGCCGCGATTCTGGATCTCGGATTGCCCAAGCTCGATGGCCTCACGATCTTGAAACGTTGGCGAGCCAACGCCCGCCGGTTTCCGGTTCTCATCCTGACCGCAAGGGGGATGTGGACGGAGCGCGTGGAGGGCATCAACTCGGGTGCTGACGACTATCTTCCCAAGCCTTTCGAAATGGAAGAACTGCTCGCCCGGTTGCGGGCGATCCTGCGTCGCTCGGCAGGGCAGGCGGCACCCGTTTTGAGGTCCGGCCCGCTGCTTCTGGATACGCGCCAGATGCGCATTTCGCTGCGCGGTATTCCCGTTTCTCTTTCGCCGCTGGAGTACCGGCTCCTGGCGTTTCTGATGCATCATGCAGGGCGGGTGGTGGCGCCGACCGAACTGGCTGAGCATCTTTACGATTCAGGCAATGACCGCGATCCGAACGCGATCGAGGTCATTGTCGCGCGGCTGCGACGCAAGCTCGGCAGCGACGTCATCGAAACACGACGCGGGTTTGGGTATCTGATGCCCGACGATGCCGCCTGATGGGCAACTCGATCCGCTTCAGGCTGTGGTTGGCGGCAACCATCTCGATTCTCGTCGCACTCGCTGTCGCCGGCGCCGGATTGCGCTATCTGTTCGAACTGCACGTCGAGCGGCGCGTGGTGGGCGAACTGACGGTCGACCTCAACGAGTTGATCGGCGCAACGACCTTCACAAGTGACGGCCACCTTGTCGTAACCCCGGTGCTGACCGATCCTCGGTTTGCCAATCCGCTGTCCGGTTACTACTGGCAGGTGGAGGACGTCGCCACCGGCAGCCTCGAGCGTTCGCGATCATTGTGGGACGCCAAGCTGCTCCTGCCTGCCCGGAGCGCAAGTGGTGGGTTGCGAACGGTCGAGGAGTTCACGGGCCCGGGCGGAGAACTCACTATTGCGGTCGAGCGCACGATCATCGATGCCGGCGGCCGGTCCTTTCGCGCTATCGTGGCGGAAGATCATCGAACCGTTGAGGTGTCGGTAAGCGAATATGTCCGCGATCTTGCTCCGGCTCTCTTGATGCTCGCTGCAGTCCTCATGGCCGCGTTTTTCATCCAGATCACCATCGGCCTTGCACCCCTGGAAACCTTACGTGCTGCCGTTGGAAGCGTGATAGCACAGCGAACAGCACGGCTCGATGTGGTGGCACCAAGCGAAGTGCAGCCGCTCGCTGACGAAATCAACCGTCTTCTCGATGCCCAGGAGAAGGCTCTCGCGCGGGCCCGCTCGCGTGCCACCGATCTGGCACACGGCCTCAAGACGCCGCTGCAAGTGCTGTCGGCCGACATTCGCGCGTTACGCAAGAAAGGCGAGACGGAACTGGCCGACGAGATCGAGAAGAGCGCTGGAGCGATCCGGCGCCATGTCGAGCGGGAGCTCGCTCGCGCCCGACTCGCGCCAGGCGTCTCTGGCAAGGCATCGTGCCTTGTGTCGGACGTCGCGGCCGGCGTCATTGCCGTCGTCAAACGCACGCCAAGCGGCAGGAAGCTTTCATTCAAGATGGACGTCGCGGTAGAATTAACGGCACCAATCGACGAAGGCGACCTGTCGGAAATCCTCGGCAATCTGGTCGAAAACGCCGCGCGCTACGCAAAGTCGTCAGTCCGTGTCGATGCATCCTCCACCGCTGACGAGGTAATCGTCACTGTCGCCGATGATGGCCCAGGCATTCCGGATGCCGATCGGGAGACCGCTCTGTCACGTGGCGTCCAGCTCGACAGCAGGGCCGGCAGCAACGGCCTTGGCCTGGCCATCGTTTCCCACATTGTCGAAGCCTATGGCGGACGCCTTGCCATGGCCAACGCCGATCCGGGTCTGGTTGTGACCATTTCCTTGCCGCGACACAGTTGAGCGTGTTTCAGGCGAAACCTGGGAAATAATCGACCTTTATCTTCGAGCGACGCACGCCCAGCGCCAGCAGCTTCTGGCGCAGCACCTTGACCATGGCCTGCGGGCCGGAAATGTAGAAGGTGCGCTCGAGGTAGTCGGGTATGGCCAGACGTATCAGGCGCTCGTCGATATATCCGGGATACTGCCCGCGCTCGCCCCCGCGCGCCACAGCGTGGACCGTCTTGATACCAAGTTCCTGCCTGGCCGCGCCAAGCACGTCGCGATATGCGATGTCCTGCTGTCCCTCTGTTCCGTAGAGGATGACGATCGGTCGCCGCTCCTTGCGGTCGAGCAGATATTGCAGCATCGAGCGGAACGGCGTGATCCCGATGCCTCCGGCCAGGAAAGCGATCTTGGTTTCACGACGGGCGGGCAGTGTGAAGTTGCCGGCCAGTTGCGCGGCGTGGATCGTGCTGCCCGGTTTCATGGTCATCAATTCGCGCTTGAAGGCACTGGATCGCGGATAGAACTTGACGCCGAGGCGGACCGTTTCCTCCGTAGGTGCCGAGGCGACCGTGAAATAGCGGCGGTTGCCGCGTTTGTCGGCACGATCGAGGCCAAGCGTCCATTCGAGATACTGGCCGGCCTCAAAGGCGAGCTTGCGCGGCGACCGGAAGATGAAGTCATAGCTGTCGACGGCCGATTGCTCGATGCGTTCCAAAGTCAGCACGAAGCGTCCCTTCGGGCCTGCCGCGTAGGCAAACAGGTTGCCAGCCAGCAGGGCTACTTCCGGTGTGAAATAGAACGAGCCGATATGGATGTTGGGAGCAAACAGAAAGCCGACGATGGCGGCAAAGGCGATACGCGGCCAACGCATCGTCGGTGCCGTCAGCGGCTCGGTCAGCATCACGAAGGCAAAGAACAGCAGCGGCGATGAACCCAGTGTCTCTGCGAGCGCGGTCCAGTACTGCGCTGGGTCCGTGGTTGCCAGAATGGTCGCCAACGCCACAAAAACGAAGGTCGAGACAAGGTCAAGCCGGCGCAGTTTCCGGACGATGAGCATGCCGCCGACGAGCACGATCGGAAGCAACGGCAGATTGCCGCCCACCCACCATGTGGCTGGCTGGTCGAGCAGCAGCGCGGACAGCGCCACGCCCAGCGCAGCCGGGTTGAAAAGGTGCTTCCGGCCGATGGCGAGAATGAATTTCGATGAAATCGCCCAGACGGCCGCGAACGCCACCGCCGCAATCCCCTTTATGTCAGTGACTGCTACCGGATCGAGGATGAGTGCCAGGATGAGTGCGGTGATATAGACGGACTCGTTGTTGGCCGGGACTGCGAAGACATGCGCAAAGACCTTGTTGGTGGTCCAGCAGGCGGCCAGCGCAAGCGCCGTGGTGAAGGCAAGCGCAATCGGATCATGTGGCACCAGCTTGACGAAGCCGAGCACGAACGCCGCGCCGACCAGTGCCATCAGATAGTAGAGGACCAGCCTGTACATGGTCAGGTGATCGAGAAATCGGTCGATGGTCTTGATCATGGCAGGCAAAGGGCTCCGAACCCGGTTGTCGGCGTGGCGCGGCCATTGGTGTCTATGACATAGCCCTCCAGGCCGGGCGTCTGCTCGATGAAGAGGATGCCGTCCCGTCCCATGGCGAAGGCAGCGGTGGCGAAACGATCGGCTTCGAGCACATCGGCGCCGATGATGGTCAGGCTGACGATGTCCTGGATCGGACTGCCAATCCCATGAGGGTTGTAGATGTGTTGACCGCGGACATAGGTGCCGGAGGTTGCGACACCGCGACCGCGGGGATAGACGATCTTTACGATCTCATCCGCGTTGAAGGGATTTCGGATGCCGACGCTCCAGTCATGGCCCGAGGCATTCTTGCCGCTGGACTGGACGTCACCTCCCGCTTCGATGAAGAAATCGCTGATGCCGGCTCGCTGAACGATGGCTGCCGCGTTGCGGATGGCCCAGCCCTTGACGATGCCGGAAGGATCGAGCGAACCGTCGGGCTTGCGAATGTCGAAGTAGCCGTCCGTCTCGTCTTTCGTCTGCCGTGCGAGAGCAAACACTTCGGTCATCTCGCCGCACCACTCGACGACGGGAATATCGCCGCGGTTGATGGCTGTGATCTCGCTGTCGGCCCGGTATGTGCTGAAGCGCAGGTCGATATGCTCGAAATAGCCGAAGACCGTGTCGATCAGCTCCCCGTTCGACGCGCCGCCGACATCGACCGTGATGGGCATGCCCATCAAAATTCGCGTTTCGCGCATGGACCTACGACGACGCTTTCTTCAGCGCGCCGCGAAGCGACTGGATGAAAGCCCTGCTGGTCAGCGTCGCTCCCGAAATAATGTCGACATTGGCGCTCTGTGCGCTGATCGCTTCGTCGCGCAGCATGGGCAGCGCCTGCCTGTTGATGCTGACGGAGGTGCGGCGGTCGGATGGATATTTCAGCACTTTCAGCGCTGTAAGCTGCCCGCCTTGTACGAGGGCCTGAATCTGGATGATGCCGTAGTAGGCATCGGCCGTGGGGCCGGTGTAGACGCCATCGGCATAGCCCTGTGCGGCGAGCTTCATGCCCACCCGGACGACACGTGCTGGTGCTTCCGGATATGCCGGCCTCGGCTGCGGGACTGGTATGTAGACGGCGGGCGTTACGGCGAATGAAGGCGCTGACGACGCAGTATCTGTGACAGCCGGCGTCACTGGCTGCGCCGGCGGCATTGGTAACGGTTGTGGTGCCACTGGAACCACTGTCTGCTTGACTGGATCATTTGACCGTTCGGCGGGAGCTGCTATGCCAGCCGTCGTTTCCCTGGCGACCGGGGACCTTGTTCTGAACTGGGGTGAGGGCGCCGGCAAGGTCCGAAGCACCGGCGAAGCAGCAGCGGATGCCGGCTCTGTTGGCTGCACGGAAGGCGCTTCGGCTGTGTTGGCCGGCAGCGCTTCGCCAAGCATATCGTTCGCCGGTTTCTTGCCGGCCTGATCCCAGACATAAGCGCCAGAGGCGGCGATCACGAAAAGTGAAAAGGCAATCTGTTTCATCGGAATTTTGTTTCCACGTTGAATCTCGCACGGCGATCCGTCTGGCCCGGTTCGGATGCAATATCCCACGACCAAGCTGACAACTGGCTGTCAGCCGAAGTCGACCTGCGAGGGGCCCGTGAAAGCGCAAGGGGACGGCAAATTGACTTGTCCTAGATCAAGATTGTCGCATAAGCAGCGTGGTAGGAAGGTTCTCTCAAGCGAGGTACTGCCTGTGACTGTTGCCAACGAGCCGACCGGATACTCCGGAACCCAGATAGTGCTGCATTGGACTATCGCAGTGCTGATCGTCCTTCAGCTTTTAATTGGCGAGGACATCAATCCGGCTTACCGGGCATTCTCGCGTGGCACCGAGCCGGCAGCTGACGACATCTTCAACGCGAACATTCATGTCTATGTCGGTTTGGCCGTTCTGGTGCTGGCCATCTGGCGGTTTGCGGTCCGTCTGCGGCATGGTGTACCGGCGGCGCCGCCCGAAGAAAGCGTCTGGCTGAAACGGATTGCCGCGGCCGCCCATTTCCTGCTGTATCTTTTCATTTTCGGGATGCCGATCACTGGGGCGCTGGCATGGTTCTTCAGCTTTCGAGCGATGGGTGAGATACACGAACTCGCCAAGCCGGTGATCATCATTGTCGTCGGCCTCCATGCCGTAGCGGCGCTGTGGCAACATTTCTATGTGAAATCGGATGTGCTGGTGAGGATGCTGCGACCCGCCGGACGGCGCGCGCCGTGATGTCATGAGCCGCCTGCACAGTGAAAACCATCTTGTATCGCGCATCGGTTGGCTGCGCGCCGCCGTGCTTGGCGCCAATGACGGCATCGTCTCGACCGCCAGCCTGATCGTTGGCGTGGCGGCGGCCAATGCCGCGGCCTCCAATGTTCTGGTGGCCGGCGTTGCCGGGTTGGTCGCCGGTGCGATGTCGATGGCGGCCGGCGAATATGTTTCGGTCAGTTCGCAGTCCGATACTGAGCGAGCCGACCTCGACCGTGAGCGAGGCGAGTTGGCGACGCAGCCAGACTTCGAGCGACAGGAACTCGCAGACATCTATGTCAAGCGTGGTGTGGAGCAAACGCTCGCATTGCAGGTCGCCACCCAGTTGATGGCGAAGGATGCGCTTGGCGCCCACGCGCGCGACGAACTCGGCATTTCGGAAGTGACGACAGCGCGACCAATTCAGGCGGCGCTGGCTTCGGCGGCGGCATTTTCGGTTGGCGCGGCCATGCCATTGGCGATGGTACTCGTTTCACCAGCCGCATGGCTTGCCGCAACAGTATCTGTCGCCTCACTCCTGTTCCTGGCCGTGCTGGGCGCCATTGGCGCCAAGGCTGGCGGCGCCAATGTGCCAAGGGCAACTGTTCGCGTCACATTCTGGGGGGCACTGGCGATGGCACTAACCGCCGGCATTGGCGCTGCGGTTGGTACTGCCATCTGATCCGGTTGTCCGGCGTTGATCTCTGAACACTTGTTCCTCGCGCAAAACAGTCCTGCTCAGAGAGTGGTTCAGCGCATTTGCTGTGAAGTTGCGTAAGCGCAACGAAGGCAGTCCGAGCCGGATTTATGAAGAGGGCTTCGCAAATCGCGGAGACGTCATCATGAAACAGCGCAGTTCGATCAACCCCGATATGGTCGTCGACGAAATCATGAGGAAATGGCCGGCAACGGTCGCTGTGGTGTTGAGACGCAAGATGCTCTGCGTCGGCTGTCCGATAGGCACTTTCCATACGGTGACTGAGGCATGCCGGGAACATCAAGTCGATGAGGGCGACTTTCTGGTCGAACTCGAATTGGCCATTCGAGGAGAACGATGACGGTCAGTCCTTTACCCGGTTCTCGGCCAGAACCACAAGGCGATGCGCATCTTTGACCGTGACTCTCTGGCGCCCGCTGACAATTATTCCGTTCTCTTCCCATTTGCTGAGGAGCCGGCTGACGGTGTGCAGCGTCGTTCCCGTCATCTCGGCAATGTCCTGCCTCGAAATCGGGAAGTCGATTTCAATGCCGATGTCGGTCTTTCGTCCGGTCTGGTTAGCCAGTCGCAGAAGCGCATGCGCAACGCGCTGCTCCACCTGCTCGGTGGACATCTCCACCACCCGCGTCTGCGTCTCCTGCAGCCTGCTTCCAACCGTCCTGTAGGTGGCTGCCCCAAACGCGGGAAACCGGCGCGCCAGCTCCGGCCAAAGGGCGTTGGGCCAAGCCAGCACCACGCAGTCGACCGCCGCGATAGCGCTGGCGGGATAGGTCGTCCGGCCAAGCGCCGCGGCGACACCAAAAATTTCACCTTCGCTGATGTATCTGGCGATGATCTGCTGCCCATCCGGAGTGGTGCGGACGACCCGCATGTGGCCAGAGATCAGCACGAAAAACGAATGGGCCTCAGTTTCCTGCTCGAAGATCGCGGAGTCCTTGGCGTAGCGTGACGATCGAGCGCCTTTGAGAATCTCGCTTTGCTCCTGGGGCTCCGTCCCCTGGAAGAGCGGCAGCTGCGATATCAGCGATCTGTCCAGCGCAACCAAACGGATTTCCTCAAGGTCCTACGGGCCGCATCAATCGTGCAGCAAACCTTTCTTATCCCGAGTTTGCGCCAGCGCAAATTGTCTCGGGCCGCATCAAGCTAAATGGCATGGAACGGCGCAACGCCGCGAAGACGAAACAAAGGACAAACCGATGAAACTCTCCATCCTCGCCGCCGCAATTTCCATCCTCGCGCTCGCCGGCAGTGCAAGCGCGGAAGAGCACGTGGTGCAAATGCTCAACAAGGGCGAAAAAGGCGCCATGGTTTTCCAGCCAGCCTTCGTCAAGGCGGCGCCCGGTGACACCGTCAAGTTCGTGCCGACCGACAAGACACACGACGCCGAGTCGATCAAGGGCATGCTTCCGGATGGCGCTGAGCCTTTCAAGGGCAAGCCCAGCGAGGAAATTACCGTCACGGTGACAAAGGAGGGTGTCTACGGCGTCAAATGCGCGCCCCATTACGGCATGGGCATGGTCGCGCTGATCATTGTCGGCAAGCCGGTCAATCTCGATACCGCCAAGGCGGTCAAGCACCCCGGGAAGGCAAAAACGGTGTTCGCCGACCTGTTCACCCAGGTTCCCGCCAACTGAGAGCAATCGATACAGGCATGCCTGCCGCATAAAGGGCGGGCACGGGCCGGACGGACCGAGGGCGGCGGTTCATCCGGCCCTGTTCATTTGGAGACACAAATCATGGGAATTCAACGCCTGCGGGCCTACGCCGGGCCTGCACTTCTTTCCTATGGGTTCAGGCCCTTCTTTTTGCTTGGGTCGCTGTATGCTGCACTGTCCGTTCTGCTTTGGCTGCCGATCTATGCCGGCGAACTCGATGCCCACAGTGCGTTTGTCCCGGTCGACTGGCACATCCATGAAATGTTGTTCGGCTATCTGCCGGCGATCGTTACCGGGTTCTTGCTGACCGCCATCCCGAACTGGACCGGCCGGCTGCCGGTGCAAGGCCTGCCGCTGCTGGCGCTGGTTGTCCTGTGGCTCGCCGGTCGTGCCGCTGTCTTCTTCTCGGCCGATATTGGCTGGCAAGCAGCCGCGTTGATCGATGGTTCTTTTCTGCTTGCGGTCAGTGCCGCGGCGGCACGCGAAATCGTCGCGGGACGGAACTGGCGCAATCTCAAGGTGCTGCTGCCGCTTGTCGTCCTGGCTTGCGCCAACGGTGCGTTCCACATCGAGGCGCACCTTGAAGGAACGTCCGATATCAGCCGCAGGCTCGGCATGGCTGCGGCGATCATGCTCATCTCGCTGATCGGGGGGCGCATCATTCCGAACTTCACCCGCAACTGGCTCGCCCGCGAAAATCCTGGCAGGCTGCCTGCACCGTTCGACCGTTTTGACATCGCATCGGTAGCGATCTCAGCCATTGCGCTGGGAGCATGGACGTTCGCCCCCGGCAACAGCGCCTCAGGAATGCTCATGGCTGTCGCCGCAATCTGCCAGGCATGGCGTCTGTCGCGCTGGGCTGGCGAACGTACGCTGCGGGATCCGCTGGTGCTCATCCTCCATCTTGCATATGCCTTTGTGCCTGTCGGTCTTGCCTTGGTTTCGGCGTCGATCTTCTATCCTGCCATCGTGCCGGCTGCTGCAGGGCTACACGCGCTCGGAACTGGCGCGGTCGGCGCGATGACGCTTGCCGTAATGACCCGCGCGACGCTCGGGCATACCGGGCGGTCGCTGAAGGCCGGGAAAGGCGCCTCGTTCATCTTCGTGAGCGTCCTCCTCGCGGGATCATTGAGGATCCTGGCTGCCTTCGTCCCCTTCGACATGGCGATCGACATGGCCGGCACCGCATGGGTGGCGGCATTTGGCGGCTTCAGTCTGATCTATGGAGCTGCGTTGATGAGGCCAAAGGCGCGGTGAGGCGGCAGGGGAGCAGGCGACTGTCCAAACGCGAATGGAAAAGCCGCTTCTGATTTGTCACGCAATGCCGAGATAGCCGAGGAAACGGTTCGCCCACCCCCGATGGTCCCGGACCAGCCTGAAACCCAGATTGTCGGGAGGGGTACCAACGGCACAGCCGCCGCTTTTTCCGTCGCTGACGAAGTTCGATATGTAGGCTCTGTGAAGCCCTTCAAGGACGTGGACGCCGCAATTGTCGACCGAACTCGCGACGCCGTTTCCATCCTCAGCCAATGTGGTGCGGACATAGCAGGTCGAAGTCCACTCCCAGACGTTGCCGGAAAAGTCGGCGAGGCCCAGGGAATTGAAACCAAAAGAGCCACGGCTCCTGGGCAGCGGGTCCGGTTTGCGATTGAGGTCCACCTCGGCTTTGTAGCTGGTGAGCCAACGTCTGGCGGGGTTGCTGGCGTCGTTTTCGACACCCTCGAACTCGCCTGCGAACCGTTCCGCCGCGGCAAACGCCCATTCCTCGTCGGACGGCAATCGCCAGTCGTCACCGGTCGCTTGCGAATACCACCGGGCGTAGGCATTCGCATCGAGATAGCTCACGCCGGTTACGGGAGCATTGCTCGGGATTGCGTGCGTCTCCTGTGCCGGCTGACAGGTTCCGGCCGACACGCAGTCCGCATAGTCGTCAGCGCTGACCTGATAGGTCATGATTTCGAGCGGTTTGTTGAGCTGGCGCTTGAGGCGGGGATTACCTTGCGGGCGGCCGTCCTTCAGGAACTCGCCAGGCGTCGGATAGATTATGGAGCCGGACTGCAAGGTCGTCGTGGCAGCTGGGGAGTGAGGCTGCCGGTCCCAACTGGCCGCCTTTATCGACAGACCCACCGGCACAGAAGTAGCCGCCATCGCGACCGCGAGAATCTTCAGGATGTAACGAGACATGGCTGTTGTCCGTGCCCGGACAGCGACGCTGTCCGGGCAATTTGGAGTGCCGTCAGTTGGTGGCGATGGGTTTCGGCGCCTCGACCTGGGTCATCAAATCATCATTCCACTCGCCGTCGATCATGAAGTGAGCGGTCGCGCCAAGTTCCACGGCCTCGATGAGATTGTGATTGACGTAGGCGTAGACGCCGGGCTGCAGGAACGTATAGAGCGCCGACCCCGCCGAGCCGCCGCGGATGAACCAGGTTTCCAGATCCTTGGCCGGCGGGTTGGCGAATTTGCCCTGTTCCCAGACATAGTCGCCGTGACCACCGATCAGATGCGGCCGCGTATCGCGGTTGGCCTGCGAATGGACGATCAACACGGTCTCGCCGACCTTCGCCTTCATGGCGTTGTCGCCGGTCAGCGAACCGGCCCTGCCGTTGAACACCACATGCGTCGGGATCAGCCCGCGCATGACCTTGACGATGTCGTCGTAGCCGTCGCCTGCCGATTCATAGCTCTTGTAATTGCCCTTCTCATCGCGCGGAATATAGAAGTCGCTCTCGCCGATATAGAAGATCTTGTCGTATTTGACCGGCTCGCCGTTGTCGTTCCTGAGCCCGTCGCGCGGCAGCACCATGATGGCGCCGTTCATGCCGGAGACGACATGCCACGGGATCATCGGTCCGCCGGGGGCACAGTGATAGACGAACGTTCCCGTTCGGGTTGCCTTGAAGCGCAGCGTCACCTGTTCGCCCGGATTGATCAAGGTGAGGGCGCCGCCGCCCAGCGCACCCGTCGCTGCGTGAAAATCGATGTTGTGGGCTAGCGAGTTGGTGTCCGGATTGATGAGCGTCAGTTCGACATAATCGTCCTGGTGGACGACCATCAGCGGGCCCGGGATCGAGCCGTTATAAGTCATTGCATTGAGCTGCGTCCCGTCGGCGTCGATGACCATCGGTTTCTCCTCGATCGTCATGGTGAATTCGACGACCTTCGGACCGCCTTTGGCGATCTGGTCGTGCGGATGCACAAAAGGCGGTGCCACGAGCTTGACCTTGTCGCGGGGAAGTCCTCGAATGTCTGCTTTCGTCACCGTTGCCGACAGTGCGGGCAGTGCCGCCACGGCGGCAGCGCCAATCGCTGCTCCGAAGAGGGCTTCGCGTCGCGTGATCATATCAATCTCCTATCTCTACCGTTGCGGATGAGCAGAAGGTAACTGACCTGACGCAGCGTTTCTTTGCGCTGGAGCAAATTAGTGAGTGTTAATTGGAGCAACAACAGCCTCGGACTGCGGCAATCTTGTGCGCCAAGTTTGAGATGCAGCAGTTTGGTGTAGCAGTTATCTGCAAGCGTGCGCAGTCACTGGCGGCTCTCTGACGATCAGCGGCCGCCATTGCCTTACAGACAGATCGGAATTCGTTCGGTGCCCAATCCCACCAAGAAAGGGCAACGGCCATCGCCTTTCCGTAAGGACGGGCGTCTTCGCTGCTGACAGCGTGCTCGCCAAGCATGAAGGGCGCTATACGCCGGAGGAACTCGCCGACGGCATCATGTCCAAGTGATGTGGGAAGGGAGCAGAACCCAAAGGGACTCTGCTTTGCGTCCCCGCTTTTTTCGCAGCTATGAAACCATCACCGAGAGCGGATCTGTACGGAGGAAGAGGCTGTCCTTGACTTGTCCGACGCCGGCAACGTTCTCCGCCGCAACGATCGCGGCTTTCCGTTGACGCTCGTCGACAATCGCCCCGGTCAGTTCGACGACGCCGTCGCTGACCCTTACATCAATCAAGTCACCGCCGCCCCACGATTGTCCCTGCAGCTCGGCAAGTATGGCCTTGCGGATCAGGTCGTCATCGGGTGGCGTGGTGCCCTGTTTCGGCATGGCGCGGATCAGGACAGGCAGCAAATCAGTTCGCGTGATGATGCCGACGACCCTGTCCCGATCGACAATCGGCACATTGTTGATGCGGTGTTGCATCATCAAGTTGACAATCTGTGCAATCGAGGCGCCTGGAGGCGCCGAAATGACGGCTGTGGTCATCACCTCATGGATGATCCGTCCGTTCGAGCGCGCATAGTCTTGGGCGACTGTGCCCGGGCCAAGATCAAACTCCAGCCAGCGCGGACGCACACGCTGGGTCCCAAGTTCCTCCCGGCGCAAGAAGTCGCTTTTGCTTACAATGCCAACCAGGGCACCGTCGCTGTCGGTTACCGGGAGGCAGCTGACTTTGTTTGAAAGCATGAGCTCGGCCGCTTCGGCGATCGTCGCGTTCGCATCCGTCGTGATGACTGCTTTCGTCATGATGGCTTCGGCTCGCATCCTTACCCTCCTGATCTTACGTCGGCCGACGATGGGACATCCCGACCCGCAGCGCTTTGATCTGAGTCACTTGGAGCGAGGAGCATTCTCCGCGCCGTCGTCGCGGTCGATTAAAATGCGCTCCGCAGCGCCATCGAGATCATCGTACTGGCCGCTTCTCAACGCCCACAGGAACCCGCCCAGGCCTAGCGCGCCAAGGAAGAGGGCGACCGGGATGAGGTAGACGAGCGTCGTCATGAGGATTCGGCCAAGGCGCCGGCCCGCGTGGGCCTGTCCTGCCGCGCAATTGCGGACGACGCACCCGTTGCGAAGCCTTGCAGGCGCATGGCATTTCCAATCACAAGCAACGACGAGGCAGACATCGCAACCGCCGCGACAAGAGGAGTAACATGGCCGAGAATGGCGATGGGCACAGCCACAGCGTTGTAAACGACCGCAATTGCTATGTTCTGTCGGATCAGGCTTCCCGCCTTGCGCGAGACGTCTAGCGCCAGTGGGACCGCCAAGAGGCTTTCGCGCAGAAAAACGAAATCGGCTGCATTGCGGCCAATGTCGGCGGCGGTGGCGGGTGCGATCGAGACATGTGCCGCGCTCAGTGCAGGCGTATCGTTGAGACCATCGCCAACCATCAAGACCTTATGTCCATCATGTCTAAGGGACTCGATCCTTTCAACCTTGCCGGATGGCAGCAGGCAAGGGACGACGTCCCCGACGCCCAGCCTTTCCGCGACTTCCTGGCAGGCATGAGCGGTATCGCCCGACAGCATTCCCACCGCTATTCCGGCATCCTCCAACTGCTGGACGGCAGCCCTGGCGTCGGCACGCAGCGCATCATCGAACGCGAAGGTTGCAACAATCAGCCCGTTCCGTGTCAGAACCGTTCCGCCATAACCATGCTTGCCTTCGCCGCCAGTCCGCGCCTTCCATCCAGCCCATCCGCGCCGGCCCAGTCGCCAGGTGATTCCAGTTTCAGTGGCTTCGATTCCGAACCCGGGATGCTCGCTGACGGCATCGAATGTGTGTAGCCCGCCAGGAGCAACAAAATCGGAGATGGCCTTTGAGAACGGATGACGCGAATGTGCAGCCATTCCGGCTGCAATCGCCAGCATGGTCGGATCAAGAGAGGTCGCATTGACGAGCCGCGGCTGACCCAAAGTGAGCGTTCCGGTCTTGTCGAACACGGCGATATCAATCGTTGCCAATCGTTCCATGGCCGAGCCATCCTTGACCATGATGCCCTGTTCGAACAGGCGCCGCGCGGCGACCACCTGAACGATCGGCACGGCGAGGCCGAGTGCGCAAGGGCATGTGATGATGAGGACGGCGATGGCGATTGTCATTGCCCGGTGCCAGTCGCCGGTTGCCGCCATCCAGCCAAGGAACGTCAGGAAGGCGGTGAGATGCACCACCGGCGCATAGAGCGCTGAAACGCGGTCGGCGATCCGGCGATAGCCCCCACGACTGCCCTCGGCGGCTTCCATCAGCCGAACCATTTCCGCCAGGAACGAATCCTTGGCGGCGGCAGTGGCCTCTATCGTCAGTGGGCCGGTAAGGTTGAGGACGCCGGCCTGCACGCAATCTTCCGGCGCCACGTTTCTGGGTGTGCTCTCGCCCGACACCAGGGAGCAGTCGATATCCGATGTCCCGCGCGCGATCTTGCCATCGACGGGGACCCTTTCGCCGGCCGCGATCAGCAACAGCATGCCCGGTTCGATCTCGCTCACCGGCAGATAGTCGCGTGCTCCGTCGCTGCGCAGCACCATGGCGCCGCGCGCGGCGAGTTGTGAGAGGCCTTTGACCGCGGTGCGGGCGCGTTCGCGCATCACGTGATCCAGCGTGCGGCCGATCAGAAGGAAAAACAGCAGCGACACCGACGCGTCGAAATAGGCGTGGTCGCCATGGGTGACCGTCTCGTAGAGGCTCATGGCGTAGGCCAGCGACACGCCGACGGCGATCGGCACGTCCATATTCATGCGGCCATGGCGCAGCGCATTCCATGCCGACTTGAAGAAGATACCGCCGGCGAAGGCGAGGGCGGGAATGGCGATCAGTGCGGAGACCCAGTGGAACAGGTCGCGGGTCGCGCCTTCGGCGCCGGACCAGACCGATACCGAAAGCAGCATGATGTTGCCCGCCGCGAAACCGGCGACGGCGACGGCGCGGATGAGCTCCGAAAGCGTCTTGTCCTTCGCATCGGTGTCGGCTTCGAACAGATGCGCCTGGTAGCCCAGGCGCTCGAGCACAGTGACAAAAGGCGGGACTTCATCCCCGCGCCAGCGGACCGAGACCCGCTTGGTTGACAGGTTGACGCGAGCGGCCTCGACGTGATCAAGTTTTCCCAACGCCGTTTCGATGGTCTGGATGCAGGCGCCGCAATGAACCGTCGGTACCGACAGATCGGTTTGATGGAGATCATCGCCAAGCGATCGGCTGGCCAGCCTGATTTCCTGGCTGGACGGCAGGACGGATGTGTCGGTGTGGAGATCCAACGCCATTTCAGCACCGGGTGCACAACAGCTCATTGCAGCGCTCCATGGGAGATCATGATCCTGCGCACGTCGCGATACGGTCTGGCCAGGCCGGCATCGGCGTCGATTTCGACGATCCACACACCGTCCCTTGGCATGTGCTGTGCTGTAAACTCCTGGCCCGAGGCGAGGGCGAGCGTGACGGACTCGTCCTCCTTCTCGTAGGCGGGATGGCGAAACAGCACCTTCACGCCATGCAAGGGAACCGGCTTGCCTGCGCCGTCGGTGAGGCCATAGCGGACTTCGCCCCATGCAATGGTCAGCTTGCCGGTCCAGCCGAGGGCTGCTTGCGCGCGCCCTTCCTCGGCTTTCTTGTTGAATTGCTGGCTGGCCACATAGGTGTTCTCGACGACAAGGCCGGTCCAGCTTGTGCTGGCAAGCGTCGACATCGTCAGGTTGACCGCGATGACCACGCCGAAAAAGGCAAGGATGATGGCCAGCATGTGCCTGCCGGTGAATTCGCGTGGCTTTCGCGTGGTGGCGCTCATCTGGCGATCTCCGGCGCGTTGAAGGTGGCTGTATATTCGTTGGACTCGAAGCTCACCTTGTCTTCGACCCGGAATGTGAAGGTCTGCGCTTCGTCGTGGATCTGATCTGCAGGCAGGCGCACGAAAATTTTCAGCATCTTCAGCCGGTCCGGTTCAACCTGGACCGCGAACGAGCGGGCGGCCGGCAGGTCGACGCCAACGATGCTCATTTCTGCGCCCGGCAAACCCCCAAGGGCGACGACGATCGTTCTTGGCTCGGGGATCATATTCAAAAGCTTGACGGTGTAGCCATTACGGATTGAGCCGTCCGACAGCGTCACGAATTGCGGATTGCGGTCGTGCAAGACGTTGATTTCGAGCCGGTCGCGCGTGAGCAGCGAAAAGAGCAGACCCAGGCCGATCAGCGACCACATGGCCATGTAGACATAGGTGCGTGGCCGGAAGATCTTTCGGATATGGAAATGCGCCACCCTGTCCGAAAACAGGCCGTCATCCGTCCTGACCAATGACGGGTTGACCGAACAGGCGCCGCCTGCGGTCGCCAGCATCATGTTGGCGTTGTAGTCGGAGAGCGTCGCGTAGGAGATCAACCCACGCTCCTTGCCAAGCTTGTCCATGACGCCGTCGCAGGCGTCGATGCAGAGTGCGCAGGTTATGCATTCGAGCTGCTGGCCGTCGCGAATGTCGATCCCCATCGGGCAGACAGCGACGCAGGCATTGCAGTCGACGCAATCGCCGACTGGTTGCCCTGCGGCCTGAACCTTCTTGGCGTGACGCATGCGCGGTTCGCCGCGCCAGTCATTGTAGGTGACGGTGAGCGAATTTTCGTCGAGCATGGCCGCCTGGATGCGCGGCCATGGACACATATAGGTGCAGACCTGCTCACGCATCAGCCCGCCGAACGTGTAGGTCGTCGCTGTCAGCACGGCGACGGTGATATAGGCGACGGGGGCTGCTGTGCCGGTGAAGAGTTCGCCGAGCAGCGTTGGCGCGTCGGCGAAATAGAAGATCCAGGCGCCACCGGTCAACGCCCCTATGACCAGCCAGATGAGGTGCTTTGATACACGCAGCACCACCTTGCGGCTGGTCCAGGGGCCGGCATCGAGTTTCATGCGAGCGTTGCGATCACCTTCGAGAGCCCGCTCGACCACCAGAAAGAGATCGACCCACACGGTCTGCGGGCATGTGTAGCCGCACCAGGCACGGCCGACCGTCGACGTGATCAGGAAAAGACCGACGCCGGCCATGACCAAGAGGCCGGCAACAAAGTAGAATTCCTGCGGCCATATCTCGATGAAGAAGAAGTAGAAACGCCGGTTGGCGACATCGAGCAGCACGGCCTGATCCGGGGCAAACGGTCCGCGGTCCCAGCGCAGCCAGGGCGTTAGATAGTAGATGCCGAGCGTAACCGCCATCACCAGCCATTTGAACTGGCGAAAGCTGCCCGAGGCTCGCTTGGGGAAGATCTTCTTGCGCGCGGCATACATTGGCTGTCGCACTTTGGCGGAGTTGACCGCCTCAGCCTCGAGCCGTTCTACCTGCGTATTGTCCAGCACCGGTTTCTCCCGTCGCGCAACTCGTGATTTCGCCGGGCACGTGACCTGACTGGGTGCAGACAGGTCAGCGAAATACAGCGTCGAGTGGATTGTGCCGCCGACTGGATCGCGCCGCGTTGATGCAGGTCAATCGCCGATAACACGTAAGCAGATCGAGGCCCGGCAGAGCCGGGCCTCGTCGCTTGGGCGGTGAGGGCCGGAGAATAGACCCCCAGTCCTATTCTCCACCGCCTAGCGAATGCACGTAGACGGCCAGCTCCTTGACCCTGGTTTCACCCAGGCGCGCACCCCAGGCCGGCATCACGCCCTGTTTCGGTGCGGTGACCTGGGCGGCGATGGCTGCTTCGCCCGATCCGTAGAGCCAGATGGCATCGGTCAGATCTGGAGCGCCGAGTTCTTTGTTGCCTTTCGCATTGTCGCCATGACAGGCGACGCAGTTTTCGGCAAAAACCTTGGCGCCGGGCGCCACCAGCGCTTGATCGCTGACGGTTTGGGACAGGCTGGCAATATAGGCGCTGACCTGTTTGATCTGGTCGGCGCTGATGATCTCGCCAAAGGCTGGCATCTCCGACAGGCGCGTATCGGCATCGGACGCAAAGCGTATGCCATGCGTGATCGTTTGCTGGATCTGGTCCGCCTTGCCGCCCCACAGCCAGTCGTCGTCATTTAGGTTGGGGAAGCCCTTGGAGCCCTGGGCGCCGGAACCGTGGCACTGAACGCAATTGAGCTTGAACGCGGCGCCGCCGGCGGCGACGGCGAATTCACGCAGCGTATCGTCCGAGGCGATTTCCGAAACACTTTTCGAGTCTATCGCGGCGACATATTTGCCCTTGGCCGCTTCAGCCGCTGCAAGTTCGTTCCCAACCTCATTGCGGCTGGAATAGCTGAGTACGCCCTTGGTTGCCGAATGCAGCAAAGGCCATGCCGGATAAGCGATGGTGTATCCGATCGCCCAGACAATGGTGATGTAGAAGGTCCAGACCCACCAGCGCGGAAGCGGGTTGTTGAGTTCCCGGATGCCGTCCCACTCATGACCGGTGGTCGCAACGCCGGAGATTTCATCGATGTGCTTGTCGCTCATGATCACTCGTCCTCAAGGGGAATCCGGGCAGCTTCATCGGCCAGCTTGCGGCTGCCAGGGCGTAGGGCGAAGGCGATCGCGCCGACAAAGAACAGCGCCATGGCGACCAGACCCCAGCTGTCAGCGAACGCCCGCATCAAATTGTAATCCATCGATAAAACTCCTCAGCGGTAGCCGGCGGCCTCGTCGTAATTCTTGAAATCGACCAGCGTGCCAAGCATCTGCAGATAGGCGACCAGCGCATCCATCTCCGTCACCTGCTGCGGGTTGCCGTCGAAGTCGCCGATCTTGGCCTTGGGGTAGCGGGCCTCGAGGCCGGACGTATCTGCGGCCGGGTCGGCCTGCGCCATCAAATCGGCATTGGCGTTCGCGACCATGTCATCGGAGTAAGGGACGCCGACACGCCGGTTGGCAACCAGATGCGTCGAGAAGTCCTTCACCGCGATCGGCGTATCCTTCAGGAACGCATAGCTCGGCATGATCGATTCCGGCACCACGGACCGTGGATCCGTCAGGTGCTCGACATGCCATAGATTGGAATAGCGGTCGCCGACGCGGGCGAGATCCGGTCCCGTGCGCTTCGATCCCCACTGGAAGGGATGATCATACATCGACTCAGCCGCCAGGCTGTAATGGCCGTAGCGCTCGACTTCGTCGCGGAACGGCCTGATCATCTGGCTGTGGCAGAGGTAACAGCCCTCGCGCACATAGATGTTGCGCCCGACGAGCTCCAGCGGCGAATAGGGCCGCATGCCTTCAACCTTCTCTATCGTATTGTCGAGATAGAAGAGCGGCGCGATCTCGACGATGCCGCCGACCGTCACCACAAGAAGGGAGCCAACGAGAAGAAGCGTAGCGTTCTTCTCGATCAGCGCGTGTTTGTCCATCAAGCCCATTGTCTGGCTCCTTATTCGGCAGGCTGCAGGACGGGCAGGGCGCCCGGCATCGGTTGTTCTTCGCGCTGGTAGCCGAGGATGGTCATGGCGATGTTCCAGGCCATGATCAGGGCGCCGGAGAGGTACATGGCCCCGCCGATGGCGCGCATCACATAGTAGGGGTGCATGGCGGCCACGGTTTCGGCGAAGGAGTAGACCAGGAAACCCTGCTCGTCGTATTCGCGCCACATCAGGCCCTGCATGATGCCGGACACCCACATCACCGCGGCGTAGACAACGATGCCAAGTGTCGCCAGCCAGAAGTGCCAGGTGACCAGCCGCAGCGAATAGAGGCGTTGACGGTTCCACAGCTTCGGCACCATGTAATAGAGCGCGCCGAACGAGATCATGCCGACCCAGCCGAGGGCGCCCGAATGGACATGGCCGATGGTCCAGTCGGTATAGTGCGACAGTGAGTTGACTGTCTTGATCGACATCATCGGGCCTTCGAAGGTCGACATGCCGTAGAAAGCGATGGCCATCACCATCATGCGGATGATCGGATCGGTGCGCAGCTTGTCCCAGGCGCCGGACAGCGTCATCAGGCCGTTGATCATGCCGCCCCAGGATGGCATCCACAGCATGATCGAAAACACCATGCCAAGCGTCTGCGCCCAGTCGGGCAAAGCGGTGTAGTGCAGGTGATGCGGCCCGGCCCAGATGTAGAGGAAGATGATCGCCCAGAAGTGGATGATCGACAGGCGGTAGGAATAGACCGGCCGGTTCGCCTGCTTGGGCACGAAATAATACATCATGCCGAGGAAGCCGGCTGTCAGGAAGAAGCCGACGGCGTTGTGGCCATACCACCACTGCGTCAAGGCGTCCTGGACACCGGAAAAGGCTGAATAGCTCTTGGAGCCGAGGAAGGAGGCCGGCATCGACAGGTTGTTGACCACATGCAGCATCGCGATGGTCACGATGAAGGACAGGTAGAACCAGTTGGCGACGTAGATATGCGGTTCCTTGCGCTTCAAGATCGTGCCGAGGAACAGGATGAGATAGGCGACCCAGACGATGGTCAGCCAGATGTCCACATACCATTCGGGCTCTGCGTATTCGCGGCTTTCGGTGATGCCGAGCAGGTATCCGGTCGCGGCCATGACGATGAAGAGTTGGTAGCCCCAGAACACGAACCAGGCGAGATCGCCGCCAAACAGCCGGGCGCGGCAGGTTCGTTGCACGACGTAAAGTGACGTGCAAAGCAACGCATTGCCGCCGAAGGCGAAGACGACGCCCGACGTATGCAATGGCCGTAAACGGCCGAAGTTGAACCAGGGCTGGATGTTGAGATCGGGGTAGGCGAGCTGCAGCGCGATGACCACGCCGACCAGCATGCCGACGACGCCCCAAAACATGGTGGCGATGGCGCCGTAGCGGATTGGCCCGTCCATGTAGGCGGAGGGGTCGATCGGAGCGGGTACTTCGAAATTCGTGTTGCGGATGAGGATGGCGACAAAACCGAGCAGCACGAAGAACAGCACCCACATATGCTGCCGGAAAGGTGCGTCCACACCGAAACCGGCGGCCACGAGAGCCGCAAATGTAAAAAGGGCCAAAGCGAAGATTTGCGTGCCGAACTTCATGACTTGTCCCCGACGTCGGATTCCGATGCGCGGACGCCAATCCGCCGGGACAGCAATTCAGCAGTCGCCTCATCGCCGCATTGATCCATGTCAAAGCCATTTGCTTTTGGATTGGGCAGCGTCGCTCGCGCAAACGATCAGGAGACTGTCTTTGAACAGGGAGAGGGAGCTGCGATCGTCGCTGTTCGAACCGAGCCGCGACAGGTCGATACCGACAGTTCGATCTGGCAGAGAAGCGGTCCCGGCGGCGCTCATGAAACGTGCGCATCTGGAAAAGCTGCAGCTCTGCGATGCCTTGGAAAGAATAGCCGACACCCTGCCCAGGGTCGATAGCCTGGCATGCCTGGCTGCGGCAAACGCGATCGTTCCGCTGTTGCGCAACATTCATCAATACGAGGAGACGGTGATCTTTCCGGCCTACGAGGCTGCTTTGACCGGCAGCGATGCCAACCTTGTTTCAACTCGTCGATTGCGCGCCGAACACGTGGAGGACGAATGCTTTGCCGGCGAGGTGACTGAAATCCTGCTGGCGATCGGCCATGGAGAGACGGTTGAGAACGCCGAGGCTGTCGGCTTCATGCTGCGCGGCTTCTTCGAAAGCTTGCGCCGGCATATCGCCTTCGAACGCGAGCACGTCTTGCCGATGATCGGGGCCGTCGATGCCGGTTAGGCGCCGGAGCGGCGTTCCAGCCGGCCCATGTTGTCCACCGTCACGTGCCGATTGTTGTCGATCCGGATCACGCTGTCTGTTCGCAACCTGGTCAGTTGGCGGCTGACCGTCTCGATCGTCAAGCCGAGAAAATCGGCGATATCAGCGCGCGTCAGCGGCAGGTCAAAGGTCGTCGACTGGGCCGCCGGGTCCAGCGTGGGATCGATGTTCCTGGCGATCATCAGGAGAAAGCTCGCCACCTTTTCCGAAGCACTCTTGCGCCCCAGCGTCACCATCCAGTCTCGTGCTTCGTCGAGTTCATTGAGCGTCTGCTTGAAGAGACGATGCTCGAGCTGTGGCGATTCCTTCATCATGCGCTCGATGGCGGCCTTTGGAAACGAACACAGGGAAACGGTGGTTGCGGCTTCGGCGTTGATCGCGCTTTCCACCTTGAAGGGCCTCCCCAGGAAATCGGGGGCGAACTGCAGGCCGACAATCTGCTGGCGTCCATCCGAAAGGCTCTTGGTGAGCTTCACCACGCCGGAAAGTACATTGGAATAACTGTCGACGGTCTCGGCATCGCCAATCAATTCCACACCCGGTTCAACGTTGTGCTTCGACGAGGTCTTCGCGAGGCCGACCAATTGCTCGGGATCGAGCGCGCCGCAAACGCCTCGGTGTCGTGCCTCGCAAGACTGGCAAAGCAGTGGGATGCCGGAACTGTGAACGTCCTGGCGCACCGTCATCTTGATCTTCCAAAGGATTCCATGTGCCGGCAACCTACCATCGCCGGATAAAAAAGCCTTGCGGCAGTTTGTCTGCGGGGGCCTTGACCGAAATCAAGGCCGCAGGCGCCCAATGTGATCAGTGTCGCGCCATGCAAAGGGGATCGGATAGCGACATGCGGCCAGAATTAGTTGCCAAGCTCGGTGAGAACGTTCCCCGCTATACCAGCTACCCGACCGCGCCGCATTTCCATCCCGGCGTTGACGCTGCCGTTTGTCGTGGCTGGCTGCAAGCGCTCTGCGGTGGTGACGAGATCTCGCTCTATCTGCACATCCCCTACTGCGACAAGCTTTGCTGGTTCTGTGCCTGCCATACCAAGCAGACACGCCATTACGAACCGGTGACGATCTATCTCCGCTCACTGCATGCAGAGATCGCCACCGTCGCCAGTCTTGTCGCAGCCAAAGGGCGCGTGCGTGCCGTCCATTTCGGCGGTGGTTCGCCGACGATGCTGAAGCCCGAGGATATAGTGGCACTGTCAACCGTTCTGCGTAACAGTTTCGAATTTCTTCCCGACGCCAAAATCAGCGTCGAAATCGAACCCAACGATATGGACGATGCCCGCCTCGACGCGCTTGCCGAAATCGGCATGACCCGCGCGAGCCTCGGCGTCCAGGATTTCGATCCGAAGGTGCAGAAGGCGATCAACCGCGAGCAGAGTTTTTTGCAAACCAAAGCGGTTGTCGACGGCGTTCGTTCACGAGGTGTCGAATCCGTCAATCTGGACCTGCTCTACGGCTTGCCGCACCAGACGGGGGAGAGCGTCTCCTCTACCGTCGCGCAGGCGCTGACCCTGGAACCGGACAGGATAGCGCTTTTTGGCTACGCCCATGTGCCGTGGTTCAAGAAGCATCAGACGATGATCGATGAGGCATGGCTGCCCGGTCCCGCGGAGCGGTTTGCTCAAGCACAACTGGCCGCTTGTCTTATGCTGAACGCGGGATATGAAGCCGTCGGCTTCGACCATTTCGCCAGGTCTAACGATGCGTTGGCCGTAGCGGCCCGAACCGGCACTCTGCACCGGAACTTTCAGGGCTACACCGAGGATCGATGCGAAACCTTGATCGGCCTGGGTCCATCGTCCATCAGCCAGTTTCGGCAGGGTTATGTACAGAACATGCCTTCTACCAGCGAATATGGACGCATGGTTGCTGACGGCGGGCTGGCTTCAGTCCGTGGCATTGCGTTTTCCAACGACGACCGCGCTCGCGGCTGGATCATCGAACGGCTGATGTGTGACTTCGCCTTCTCGGCGATAGATCTGGTTGAGCGCTTTGGCGAAGCTGGCCAAAGGCTCCTCAGCAAAGCAAGTTCCACTGCCCTTCTTGATCCTGCGCGCATGCTTGAACTGGATGGCGACCGCTTCGTCGTGCCTAGGGAAATCCGCCCCTTTGTCAGAAGCGTCGCCGCGAAGTTCGACAGATATTTCGAAACCGGAAAAGCAAGGCATTCAGTAGCGGTATGAGCGCTGGCCCTGTCAGAAATGCTCGCCAGCCTTGAACGGCCCTATACGGGTGCCGGCTGCGATCAGATAGGCGGTCGACCAGCCGATCAGCAAGAACCCGTTCACGCCCTCCAGCGCCGCCAGGACACGCCACGCATGGGCGGGCACGATGTCGCCGTAGCCGACGGTCGAAAAGGTAATGGTCGAAAAATAGAGCGCCGTTTCGAAATCGGCGAAGATGTCGAGCAACCGGTATAGCCCGGCCCAGAGCCAGACCTCCGCGGTCATAACGGCAAAGAGCCCCATCACCACGCTGATCATCGCGACGATGCGGCTGCGGCGCCCGTGCATGCGAAACCTGGCGACCAGGTGTCCCATCGCGTGTGTGACGGCGATCAGACCAAAGGTATGAATCAAGACCGTCAGGCTTATGACGACGGTGCCGATGAGCAGATTGAGGATCATCGTCGCAAGGTAGAGATTGCTGAGGCGCCTTCCTTGCTCGAAATCAAAACCGGCAGGTTTCGCCTATACGGCGCAGATCGTCGACCGCGTCAGGAACCGCTTTTCCCGTCCATTGTCGAGCGAGAACATGCCGCCGCGACCAGGCACCACGTCGATGATGAGATCGGTTTGCTTCCAGGCCTCGAATTGCGACGCCCCGATGTAGAAGGGCGCGTCGCCGATGTGGCCGAGCAGCACATCCTGGTCGCCGACGATGAAGCCGGCGCGCGGATAGCACATGGGCGAAGAGCCATCACAGCAGCCGCCGGATTGATGAAACAGCACCGGACCGTGATCGGCGACTATCTCCGCGATGAGTTCAAGCGCCGCCGGCGTCGCTGTGACCTTCGCATGCATGGGTCTTTTCCGATTTTGAACCTGGGGCGCGGCCCCTCGCGGAGCCGCGCCTTTAAGCCTAGGAGACGATCAGAAGAAGCCGAGCTTCTTCGGGCTGTAGCTGACCAGCATGTTCTTGGTCTGCTGATAATGGTCGAGCATCATCTTGTGCGTCTCGCGGCCGATACCGGACTGCTTGTAGCCGCCGAAGGCCGCATGCGCAGGGTAGGCGTGATAGCAGTTGGTCCAGACGCGGCCGGCCTGGATCGCGCGGCCGAAGCGGTAGGCGCGGTTGCTGTCGCGTGTCCAGACGCCGGCGCCGAGTCCGTAGAGCGTATCGTTGGCGATTTCCAGCGCTTCGTCGTCATCCCTGAAGGTCGTGACCGAAACCACTGGCCCGAAGATCTCCTCCTGGAAGATGCGCATCTTGTTGTGACCCTTAAACACCGTGGGCTGGACGTAGTAACCGCCGGCTAGATCGCCGGGCAAGACGTTGCGCGCGCCACCGGTCAGCACTTCGGCGCCTTCCTGGCGGCCGATGTCGATGTAGGAAAGGATCTTTTCCATCTGCTCGGACGAGGCCTGCGCACCGATCATCGTCGCCGGATCCAGCGGATCGCCCTGCACGATGGCCTCGACGCGCTTCAGGGCACGCTCCATGAACCTGTCGTAGATCGATTCATGGATGAGCGCGCGGCTCGGACAGGTGCAGACTTCGCCCTGGTTCAGCGCGAACATGACGAAGCCCTCGATCGCCTTGTCGAAGAAATCGTCGTCTTCGGCGACAACGTCCTTGAAGAAGATGTTGGGCGACTTCCCACCCAGTTCCAGCGTGACGGGGATCAGGTTCTGGCTGGCATATTGCATGATCAGCCGGCCCGTCGTGGTCTCGCCGGTAAAGGCGATCTTGGCGATACGCGGCGAGGACGCGAGCGGCTTGCCGGCCTCGAGGCCGAAGCCGTTGACGATGTTGAGCACGCCCGGCGGCAGCAGATCGCCTATAAGATCGGCCCACAGCAAGATGGCGGCCGGCGTCTGCTCGGCAGGCTTCAGTACCACGCAGTTTCCGGCGGCAAGTGCGGGCGCCAGCTTCCAGCAGGCCATCAGCAATGGGAAGTTCCAGGGGATGATCTGGCCGACCACGCCGAGCGGCTCATGGAAATGGTAGGCGACAGTATCGTCGTCGATCTGCGAAAGGCTGCCTTCCTGGCCACGCAACGCGCCAGCGAAATAGCGGAAATGGTCGATGGCTAAAGGCAGGTCGGCGGCGGTCGTTTCGCGGATCGGCTTGCCGTTGTCCCAGGTTTCGGCGCAAGCGAGGAGATCGAGGTTTTCCTCCATGCGGTCGGCGATGCGGTTGAGGATGAGCGAGCGCTCAGCCACGCTGGTGCGCCCCCAGGCGTCCTTGGCCGCATGTGCAGCATCCAGGGCCGCCTCAATGTCCTGGGCATCCGAACGCGCCACTTCGCATAGCAGTTGACCATTCACCGGCGAGAAGTTCTCGAAGTAACGGCCAGAGCGGGGCTCGGTCCATTTGCCGCCGATGAAATTGCCGTAGTGCTTGTCGAAGGGCGCCTTGACCGGGCGTGAGAATTCAACCTTGTTCATCATGTCTTCCTCCCAAAGCTGACGCTGCGGAATGCGACGCTTCGGAAAGAGACTTGCGATCTCCCACCGCTATTGCCAATGCGCCGGGGACAGTGTGCGGGCGGGATGTGTCGCAGAATTGCGACAGTCATGCGACGTTTCGAAGGTCAGTGGGACCTGTGGACGTCCAGGCGGTTGAGCTTGCGGTGAAGCGTGGCGCGACTGATGCCGAGCGCATGGGCCGCGGCCGAGACATTTCCGTCTGCCCGCGCCAGCGCGCGCTGCAGAACGCCGCGCTCCGCCTCGGCGAGGACTTCGGGGCCGCTCTCGGCCCAACCGAGCAGATCCGTCGCAGGCATCGGCTTGTCGAAACAGTGTTGCGTAATTCCTAGCGCCAGGCGAGCCGAACGAGTTGCGCCGACCACGAGGTCGTCCGCATCAACCGCGATCAATGCTCCGGAACCCTTGTCGGGCACCGAGGCCAGCAGAATGCGCGCCTTGGGGAATGCCATCTTGAAGTTCTCCGCCTCGATCCGACGGGCCGCGTCGACAACGGCCATGGAAATAAGATTGGAGAAGATTTCGGTCAGGTCGGCCCGGCAGGAAGATACGTCAAGGGCAGCCACAAGATCTCCACGGTGATCATAGATCGGAGCCGTGGTGCAGCTCAGCCCGGTGTTGCGCGTGTGAAAATGCTGATCACGGTGGATCGTCAGGACGCGCTGTTCCACCAGACAGGTGCCAATACCATTGGTGCCCTCGCTCTGTTCGTTCCAGACGGAGCCAGTCCACAAACCCCAGGAATGAAACGTCTCATCATCTACAGGCGCGCCGCGCCGCTCGACCGGCACGCCGTCACGATCGGCGAGCAGGACGCAGCAACCAACGCCTCCCACTGCAAGATAGAGCCGGTCCAGGCTTGATTGAGCAGCCCGGACAAGCGGCTCGATGCGTTGCCGGGCCTCTCCCAATTCCGCTTCTGTCAGATAGCGTGGGGGACTGCAATCGGTCGGATCGAGCCGGTGCAGATTGGAAGACCGTCGCCAGGAAGCGACCAGCGCGGACTTCGCCGCCGCGTCCGAAGCGATTGCGGCCTGAACGCGGTCGGCATGATGACCGGATAGATTCTCACCCATGCTTATCCTCCCAAACCTGATTTCTTCCCTCCCGAATTGACCGGTCTGCCGTTCGATCAGCACATAGTCAATTCGTCGAAAGAAGAAGGGCGTCCTTGGCCGATCAATGGCTGTCCCATCGAGAAAGCCTAGCAACAGAATGCAGCGCGTTCATTGATCAGGAACAAAGTTCGCTTGCGAGGACTCGTTCTTGCCGCCGGACCGCTCGGTGAGGCATGCGGCGGCGAAAACTGGTCAGAAATTGTTTGGTGGGCTTGATGGCGGGTCTTAGCGCAACGGCAACATAACTATCTGTTTTTCAATAACTTATTTGAAGTAGTGGCGGAGGGAGTGGGATTCGAACCCACGGTGGGCTTGCACCCACGCCGGTTTTCAAGACCGGTGCCTTAAACCGCTCGGCCATCCCTCCGACGTGACTTTTCAATCATCTAGGAACATCAACCGACCCAGTGAACGACAGTTGGTATCGAATGATACCTGTCCTTCCGGACCAGCTTGCGGTTCATTTCTCTAGAGCGTTGCCCATCGCCAAGTCAACCATCGGCGCTGCCATGGATAATAGGGGGTGGCGTTCGTTACCCGAACGGAGCTGCGAACCCGTTTTCGAAGGAGCCGGGATCTAATTGCGATCCTTGCTGCCGACCTGCACAAGTTGCAGAAGACCCAGCACGACAAGTGCGAGCAAGGTAGCCAAAGCTGCGATCTGCCAGAACCCGAGCCCAACCGCCAGGCCTATGGCGCCTGCCAGCCACATGCCCGCCCCAGTGGTAAGCCCTTGAACCTCGCCCTTGGAGAAGAAGATCAAGCCGGCGGCCAGAAATGCCACGCCGGCAGTCGTGGCTTCGATCAAGCGGATAGGATCAATGGCGATTTCCTGACCATCGAAGACGTGAAGATGAGTAATCTCGATCGTGAGGATGGCAATTAGAGCCGTCGCAACACAGACTAGGATGTGTGTCCTCAATCCGGCCGGTCGGTTACGCCATTCGCGTTCGATCCCAACGATGGAGCCAAGGACGGCCGCGAGCAAAAGCCTGGCTAAAATTACGGAAAAGGGCAGCCACGTCTGTTGCCCGAAACGTTCAATGAATTCATCCATGAGGCGCAGAACGTATCTCGGGTCGGTCGGTTCCAGGCAGCCGCGCTTCATGCCACAGGTTCACTTCCAGACTCCAAAGGACAGAGGTCTCGGATGCCTCCTCACAGGCGCCCGGCCAGCCCGGACCTGGCCGCCACATTCCTGCCCGGTTCCGGACACAATCGATTAATACGCTGATAAGCAATTCCTGCGCACAAGGGATGGGGATTGGCGCGTCGCAGGCATTGCTCATCTGGCTCCGCCGAAATTCTAGAAGCGGCGCCTGTGTCGAGACGGTAGGGGACATCGGAAAACATGCAGACCACGACGCATCGGCGTCTTCGTCGCGCTCCTGCTTTGGTGTTGTGCGCTCTTTCGGCTGCGTTGCTGGCCGCGTGCGCGTCGCCGCAGTCCGAGCCGAAAGCCATGGTCTACAAGAAGCCTCGCTCGAAGGAATATTTTGCCGAGACCGAATACGGTGTGAAGGCCAGCCCGCGCGTTCAGTACATGCGGCGCGGCGGCGGCCGCGACCAGTTGGGCAAGCCCTATCAGGTGCGCGGCAAGTGGTATTACCCCAAGGAAGACAAGCGCTACGCCAAGGTCGGTCTCGCCTCCTGGTATGGCGATGCCTTCCACGGTCGTCTCACAGCCAATGGCGAAGTCTACGACATGACCCATCTGACGGCGGCGCATCCGACCATGCCGCTGCCAAGCTACGCCCGTGTCACCAACACCGAGACCGGAAGCTCGGTCATCGTGCGCGTCAACGACCGCGGCCCCTATCACGAGGGACGCATCATCGATGTCTCGAAACGCGCCGCGCAAATGCTCGACTATGCCAAGGTCGGCACGGCCAGGGTCAAGGTGGAATATATTGGCCGCGCACCGCTCGACGGCGACGACGACCAATATCTGGTCGCCTCCTACCGCCCGGGCAACCGCCCGGACCCGTCCGATGGCTTGCCGACCGGCGTCATGGTGGCGATGAACGGACCTTCGCCGAGCCTATCTGTTGGCGCACCCCCTGCCGTAGTGCCGTTTCCTGGTCAGTTGACGATTTCCGACACACAGCCAGTGATGTCGATGCAGGCACCGGCCTCAAGCGATGTGACGCTGCCTGAATTCGGGCCGATCGTGCCTCAGCGCCCGGAATCGCCCTTTGCCGTGGCTTCGCTCTCCTATGCGGATGAGCGCGTACAGCGCGCCGACGTCTTTGCAGCGCTTGACGACCAGGGCATGTCGCCAGCCGACATCCTGCAATCGTGGAAGAAATCCAACCCGCAGGCATCGCCTGCCGTTTCCGACTATGTCGCCGCCGGATCCTTCGACGATGCTGCCGAGGCAAAGCGGGTGGCTGCGGCTCTCGAACCGTTCGGCAGGACCGAAATCCAGAGCACCGAACTCGACGGCAATGACTGGTACGCGGTCAATCTCTATCCGGATGGCCATGGCAATGTCGACGACCTCTTGCGCGCGGCATGGTCGCATGGCGCGCCGGACGCGCTGGCTGTGCGCAACTGACCAACAAAGGCACGCCGGTTTGGTCATTGCGCGGTTGATCCGCCGGGAAGAAGCCTGATAGCGTTGCGGCAAGTTTCTGCCGGCTAACAGTCGAGCCTCTTCATGCGATTTCGCCTTTTCCACCCTTTTGCCGGGCTTTTTGGCCTTGGCTTCTTGCTTGCCGCGCTGGTTCCGGCCAACGCGCAGCTTTTCGAGACCAAGGCGACGCAGGCTTTCATGATCGATGCCGAAACCGGCACGGTGCTGTTTTCCAAGGATGCCGACCAACCGATCCCGCCGGCCTCGATGGCCAAGCTGATGACGATGGAGATGGTCTTCAACGCCATCAAGTCGAAGCGCATGAGCCTCGACGACACCTTCGTGGTTTCGGAAAATGCCTGGCGCAAGGGCGGTGCGCCTTCGGGAACGTCGACCATGTTTGCCAAGCTCAAATCGGCGATCCGGGTCGAGGATCTGATCCAGGGGGTCACCATACAGGCCGCCAATGACGGCTGCATGGTGCTGGCCGAAGGCATGGCCGGTTCGGAAGAGAATTTCGCGGCGCAGATGAACGATCGCGCGCGCCAGATCGGGCTGCCGAAATCGACATTTGTCAATTCCACCGGCCTGCCGGCCGACGGCCAGCAGACGACAGTGCGCGAACTGGCGCAGCTTGGCCTGCATATATGGCGCGAATATCCGGATCTCTATCTCTATTACGGCCGGGCCGATTTCACCTGGAACAAGATCTCGCAAAAGAATCGCAACCCGTTGCTGGCCATGGGCATCGGCGCCGATGGGCTGGCGGTCGGGTCGAGCGAGGCGGGCGGTTTCGGCATTGTCGGCTCGGTCAGCCATGACGGAACCAGGGTGTTCGCGGCGATGAGCGGATTGGCCAATGATCGCGAGCGCGCCGAGGAAGCGCGCAAGCTGCTCGAATGGGGCGTCCGCTCCTTCGAGAAGACCGAGATTTTCGCTGGCAACGAAGTGGTCGGCGAGGCCCAGGTGTTCGGCGGCGCCAAATCCAGCGTAGCGCTGAAGGCAAAGGCGCCGATCGACGTCCTGCTGCCGATCGCCAACCGCGACAAGCTGACCGCCAGGATCGTCTATCAGGGGCCGGTATCGGCGCCGGTGGAGGAGGGGCAACCCGTCGGCGCGCTGCGCGTCTGGATCGGCGATACGCTGAGCCAGGAAACGCCGCTTTTCGCCGCCGAATCGGTCGGCGTCGGCACACTGCCGCAACGCGCGTTTGATGCCGCCAGGGAACTGGCCGTAGGCTGGCTGCGTTGAGTTCCTGCGGCGTGGACCTTTTCTCGGGCGCGGACTAAGACACCAGCGCAAAGCAGGACAAAGGCCTTTCGATTGGCAAGCGGATTTTTCATCACCTTCGAAGGCGGCGAGGGCGCCGGCAAGTCGACGCAGATCGAACGGCTGGCCCAGAAGATGCGCGCCAAGAAATACGATGTCCTCCTCACCCGCGAACCCGGGGGGTCACCCGGCGCCGAGGCGGTCAGGCACGTGCTCCTGTCCGGCGCCGCCGAGCCTTTCGGGCCGAAGATGGAGGCGCTGCTGTTTGCCGCCGCGCGCTCCGACCATGTCGAGCAGGTCATCCGGCCGGCGGTGGAGCGCGGCTCCATCGTGCTTTGCGACCGTTTCCTGGATTCGTCGCGCGTCTATCAGGGCGTCACCGGCGGCCTCGATCCGGCTTTCATGGAAGCTCTGGAGGAGGTCGCCATCAACGGCATGATGCCGGACATGACGCTGATCCTTGACATTGACCCCGCCGAGGGCTTGCGGCGCGCCGCCGCGCGGCGTGGCGCCGAGGACGGTCCGGACCGCTTCGAAAAGGAGACGCTGGACATCCACCAGCGCCGCCGTGACGCCTTCCTGGCGATCGCAACCGCCGAGCCGGACCGCTGCATCGTGATCGACGCGTCGGCGCCTCCCGCTACGGTGGAGGATGTCATCACCGCGGTGGTGTTCGCCGCACTTGAGGCGAGGGCGCCCGCGCGCAACCGACAGGCGGCGCCCGCATGATCTTCGAACGCATCGCTCCCGAGCAGCACGACACGCTGGACGGTGTACCGGAGCCGTCCGAGACGCTGCGCCTGGTCGGCCATGAGCAGGCGGCCGCGATGCTCGCTGCCGCCTATCGCTCGGGAAAACTGCCGCATGCGGTGATCTTTGCCGGGCCGATCGGCATCGGCAAGGCGACGCTTGCCTTTCACCTGGCGCACCATCTGTTGAAGCATCCGGCCTTCGACCAGGCGCCGGATGTGTTTGCCGTTCCCGATCCGGCCTCATCGCTGTTTCGCCAGATCGCCACCGGGGCGCATCCCGGCGTGCTGCATCTGACCAGGCCGCTGAACGACAAGACCAAGAGCTTCAAGACGGTCGTCACCGTCGACGAGATCCGCAAGGTCAACCGCTTCCTGTCGCTGACCTCGCATGACGGCAGCTACCGGGTGGTGATCGTCGATCCGGCCGACGACATGAACACCAACGCCGCCAATGCCTTGCTGAAGAACCTCGAGGAGCCGCCGAGCCGCACGCTGTTCATCCTCATCGTGCATGCGCCGGGCAGCCTTTTGCCGACCATCCGCTCGCGCTGCCAGATGGTGCGGCTGACGCCGCTCGATGCCGGCAGCCTGATGAGCGTTCTGGAAACCGTCGAGCCGCCGCCACCTTCCGATCCTGCCGCGCGCGCGGCACTGGCGGAACGGGCAGGGGGCAGCGCCCGCAATGCGATCCTTCTGACCCAATATGGCGGGCTGGAGATTGCCGGCACGCTCGACGCCCTGGTCACGTCGGGCAGGAGCGACATCGCCGGCGCCTATCGCCTTGCCGAGGCCGTCGCCGGCCGCGACCAGGCGATCCAGTTCGACATCTTCAACCGCCGCGCGCTCGATCTGCTCTCCACCGGCGCCAGTGAAGCCGCGCTGGCTGGGGATCTCGCGCGGGCGAAAACGCTGTCCGACACTTGGCACGAGGCGCTGAACGCCATATCTGAGACCGATACCTACAATCTTGACAAGAAGCAGCACGCCTTGACCATGATCGACCGCCTGAATTCCGCAATGCGAATGTGACCGGTTTCGGCATTGGGGCGGGATGGCAATCGCCGTCTCGATGCGATATCCACCGCTCACATTCATTCGGCCATTCATGACGGTTAATTCATGTCACGCGACACATTCTACATCACGACACCAATTTTCTATCCGAACGGCAAGCCGCATATCGGCCACGCCTATACGGTCATCGCGACCGACGCGCTGGCCCGCTTCCAGCGCCTGGACGGCAAGGACGTGCTCTTCCTCACCGGCACTGACGAACACGGCCTCAAGATGCAGCAGACGGCCGAGAAGGAAGGCATAACGCCACTCGCGCTTGCCGACCGCAACTCGGCGATCTTCCGTTCGATGACAGAGGTCCTGGGCGGCTCGAATGATGATTACATCCGCACGACGGAACCACGCCACTACGAGTCGTGCCAGGCGATCTGGAAGGCGATGGCGGCCAATGGCGACATCTATCTCGACCGCTACAGTGGCTGGTATTCGGTCCGCCAGGAAGCCTATTTCGAAGAGAGCGAAACCACGCTCGGCGACGACGGCGTGCGCCGCGAGCCGCTTGGCTCGCCGGTCGAATGGAATGAGGAGGAAAGCTACTTCTTCAGGCTTTCCGCCTATCAGGACAAATTGCTTGCGCTGTACGAAAGCCAGCCCGATTTCGTCGGTCCGGCCGAGCGCCGAAATGAGGTGATGAGCTTCGTCAGGTCCGGCCTCAAGGACATCTCGGTCTCGCGCACGACCTTCAATTGGGGCGTGCCGGTGCCGGGCGACGACAAGCATGTGATGTATGTCTGGGTCGATGCCCTGACCAACTACATCACCGCTGCCGGCTATCCCGACACCAAGGCCGAGCAATGGCGCTACTGGCCGGCCACGCACATTATCGGCAAGGACATCGTCCGCTTCCATGCCGTCTACTGGCCGGCTTTCCTGATGTCGGCCGGCATCGAACTGCCGATGCGCGTCTTCGCGCATGGCTTCCTGTTCAACCGCGGCGAGAAAATGTCGAAGTCGGTCGGCAATGTCGTAGACCCCTTCACCATGGTCGAGCATTACGGCCTCGACCAAGTGCGCTATTTCTTCTTGCGTGAGGTGCCATTCGGCCAGGACGGCAGCTACAGCCATGACGCGATCGTCAACCGCACAAATGCCGATCTCGCCAACGGTCTCGGCAATCTGGCGCAGCGCTCGCTGTCGATGATCGCCAAGAACTGCGGCGGCGTGGTGCCGCATCGCGGCGAGCTGACCGAAGCCGACAGCGCGATCCTCGACCAGGCGGTGGAAGCGCTGGGTACCGCGCGCCAGGCGATGTCGGAACAGGGCATCCATCTCGCGTTGGCGGCGATCTTCGGCGTTGTGGCGGAAGCGGATCGCTACTTCGCCTCGCAGGCGCCCTGGGCGCTGAAGAAGACCGATCCGGCGCGCATGGAAACAGTGCTGTGGACGACCGCCGAACTGGTGCGGCGCGTGGCATTGCTGTGCCAGCCCTACATTCCGGGGTCGGCCGGCAAGCTGCTGGACCTGCTGGCGGTGCCGGCGGACAAGCGTGACTTCGCGCATGTCCATGC
The DNA here is from genome assembly GCF_040323255.1 of Mesorhizobium sp. M0052. Lineage (NCBI taxonomy): Bacteria > Pseudomonadati > Pseudomonadota > Alphaproteobacteria > Hyphomicrobiales > Phyllobacteriaceae > Mesorhizobium > Mesorhizobium sp. M0052. Next base: position 234,643 of record NZ_JAMYUS010000005.1, read on the forward strand.
CGACTATGCGCTGGTGCCCGGCACGGCGCTGCCCGCGCCGGAGGGCGTGTTTCCGCGTTATGTCGAAAACCCTGAGGCGAGCGCCTGATGCTCGTCGACAGCCATTGCCATCTCGACTTTCCGGATTTCACCGAGGAGCGGGCGGCCATCGTCGCCCGCGCCAAGGCTGCCGGTATAGGTCACATGGTGACCATCTCGACGCGCGTGAAGCGGTTTGCGCAAGTGCTTGAGATTGCCGAGAGTTTCGACGAAATCTATTGCTCGGTCGGCACTCATCCTCACAATGCCGGCGAAGAGCTGGATGTGACGGCTGAGGACCTTGTGCGCCTGTCCGCGCACCCGAAGGTGGTGGCGATCGGCGAGGCCGGGCTCGACTATTTTTACGACAAGGCGCCACGCGATGCGCAGGCGCAGGGTTTTCGCACTCATATAGCAGCTGCGCGCGAGACCGGGCTGCCGCTGGTGATCCATTCGCGCGATGCCGATGACGACATGGCTGCCATCCTCGAAGACGAAACAGGGAAGGGCGCCTTCCCCTTCATCCTGCATTGTTTTTCGTCGGGGCGACGGCTGGCAGAGGTCGGCGTGGCGCTTGGTGGCTATGTGTCCTTCTCGGGCATACTGACCTTCAAGAACTCCGCCGATTTACGCGCCATCGCAGCCGATGTGCCGCATGACCGGCTGCTGGTCGAGACCGACGCACCGTATCTGGCGCCGGTGCCGTTCCGCGGCAAACGCAACGAGCCGGCCTATATCGCGCATACAGCCAAGGTGCTGGCGGAGACGGTCGGCGTTGGCGAAGCCGAGATCGCGACGCTGACGACGGCGAACTTCTTCCGGCTGTTCGGCAAGATGCCGCGGCCCGCCGGGCTCTGACGCATGAGCGACCGGCTGCGCCTCACCATCCTCGGCTGCGGCTCGTCACCTGGCACGCCGCGCATCACCGGCGATTGGGGCAATTGCGACCCGGCCAATCCGAAAAACCGGCGTACACGCTCAGCCGCGCTCGTCGAGCGGATAGCAGCCAACGGCGCCAGAACCACGGTCGTCATCGACACCGGGCCTGATTTCCGTGAGCAGATGCTGATGGCGGCCGTCCGGCGCATCGACGCCGTCGTCTATACGCATCCGCACGCCGACCACATCCACGGCATCGACGATCTGCGCGGCTACGTGCTGGAGCAGCGCCATTTGATCGATGTCCATGCCGACCAGCCGACCATGCTCAGGCTGCGCGAAGCGTTCGGCTATTGCTTCGAGACGCCGTTTGGCAGTTCCTATCCGCCGATCGTCAGGCCGCACATCATCGATCACGCAAGGGCGGTGACGATCGAAGGCGAGGGCGGTGCCCTCACCCTCGAGCCGCTGCCGCAGATCCATGGCGACATCATTTCGCTCGGCTTCCGCATCGGCGGGCTGGCCTACTGCCCCGATATAAGCGACTTCCCGGATGCCACCGCCGAGCGGCTGCGCGGCCTGGAAATGCTGGTCATCGATGCCTTGCAGTACCATACCCATCCCAGTCATCTGTCGCTCGGTCAGGCGCTTGGCTGGATTGAAAAACTGGCGCCGAAACAGGCCGTGCTGACGCATATGCATGTGCCGCTCGACTATGCCACGGTGAAGGCCGAGGTGCCGGCCAACGTCACTCCGGCCTATGACGGCATGGTGATCGAAATTCCTTTATGAGACAGCATGATACGAGCAGATCTTTATAAGGACGTTCGGTTCTTCGGCGCGAAGATCAGCAGCGTTCCAATCCGCTCATAGCCCATGCGGGGATAAAGCAGCGCTCCGGCACGAGTCGCCAACAGCATCGAGCACCGCGACCCATGCGCTTTGTCGTCATGCAGCATTTTGGCCATCAGCGCCTGGCCGATGCCTCGACGCCGGTGCGAAGGCTCGACAAACATTGCCGAGCACCATGTGGCGCCGAGGGCGTCTATGCTGCGCACACGCCCGACGATGGCGTCGCCATCGAGCGCCACATACTGGCGAAACGGCGCATCGTCGCCGAGTTGATCGTCTGGAAGTGACCGCCTGCGTATGACCTTTCCCAGTTGTGCAGCGCGTTCAGCCGTCCTCACGCGTTCGATAGAGACGATTGCTGGCGGGTCTGGAATTTGGCGCAGCGACTGGATGAAAAAGCCTTCCGTCCGCAGCAGCCGGTAGCCGAGCGCCTTGTAGGCCGTTCGCGTTGGTTCGTCCGGGCCGTCATTCGCGATCACGACCGAAACGGCAAAGCCCGGCCGCGCATGCTGCCGCACGATGGCATCGGCTTCCTCGGCGGCGACGTCATGGACGATCCATTCTTCGCCACGGTAGTCGCGTGCATTCTTGCGCTCGGCATCGCGCATCAGCCACAAGGGTCCGACGCGGCTGGCTTCGTATGGAAAGGTGCGGCTCTTGTCGGTGCTGAAGCCGTGCACGAACACTTTGATCGCCGCTTCGATGTCACGCTTTCCTGTCGTCATCGACACAGCGTAGCGTTGGCCAACGGCTCAAGGCAACACGCGTCGATCATGCCAAACCCGTGAAAATCGCAGCAATTTCCAGCTTCAGTCTAATGCACAAGTTCCATAATCTATCTTATGCGACTTTTCATAGTGGCTGCTGCTTCCATTAGGGGCGTGCCAATATACGCCCTGCTGACTGAGATGCAGGCCGGCGGCTCGGATTGCTTGGCGGGAGGAACGTTGACGAAGCAGTGGCGAAATGAGTTGGCGTGGTCTTCATTTCTCAAGGGATGGCGCCTTTCGCAAAGGCCTCGACTTCCTGCTCGACCGGCCCGCGCCGGGATAACGAACAGGAGCGTCATCCCGAAAAGCTTTCCAGGAGGCCGCTGAAGGCTGCTGCGATTGCAACAAGATGGAAGACGCCAAGGGCCAGCCATCTGGAGCCGCCGGCGCCCGCAACAAATGCCCCATAGGCAGGAAACTGCAGCGCAGCCAATCCGATGGAAAGGCTGGTGATCGTTGTGTTGGTCAAAAGCGTTGCCAGCATGGGGACCGGATAGAGAAGTCGCGCCAGCACATAGTCGCCATGCCCGGCCCCGGCCGAATAGAGCGCCAGGAAAAAGGCGACCGGCGTGACGCCGAGGCCGACAAGGAACCCTGCCCGCGAGGAGAATTTTGGCGACGTCATCTGGCCATGGCCATGGCGGCCGGTGGGTCGCGGTCGTCAGGCGCGAGCTTGGACGAAGTGACAAGCAGCTTCTCCTGATCGGCCCGCGACTTCGGCTCGATCGCGATTTGCAGCAGAGGCCAGGGCGCGGCAGACTTTTCCATCATGACGCCATGGTTGCAGATCGATCGGATGACCGCAACGGTGTCTACGCCCGGCCGCCCGTCCCTTTCGCTTCCTGACTGTGGACGCGCGCCAGAAAATCGCGCACCAGCGGAAGTGCCTCATCGAAATGCGTTTCGAGCAACCAGTGGCCGGCGCCATCGATCAGATGAAGCTCCGCTTCCCGCAAATCGCGCTGGTAGGCATGCGCCGATTGTGCCGGCATGTAACCATCCTCGGGGCCCCAGACGATGAGCGTTTGCGGTTGGTGCTCGCGCAGATAGCTCTGATAGCGCGGGAACCAGCCGAGGTTCGCCTCCAGCTTCTCCATCAGGCCGACCGCGAGTCGCCGGCGGATCGGCGTGTCCATCAAAGGCCAGTGGAGTTTCCAAAGATCGGGAGGCACGCGCTCGGCTACAGCGTAATCCACCTCTCCGACGAACTCGTGCCGGAACCCCTCCTCGCTCACCGCCTCTTCCAACGGCCGGTGCTTTTCGGGCGTCTTTTCCGTCCAATAGGCTTTTATCCCAGCGTATTTCGGCCCGAGAACATCCTCGTATATATCGCCGTTCTGGATGATGAGTGCCGCGATGCGCTCGGGATGTGCGATGGCGTGGCGCAGTCCGATCTGTGAGCCATAATCGTGCAGCCAGAGAGCATAGCGCGACGTGCCGAGCGCATCGGCGAAAGCTGTCAGAAACTCGGCATAGGCATCGAAATCATAGCCAAAAACCAACATCTCGGGCGTGGCGCTATAGCCAAAGCCGGGAAAGTCCGGCGCGAATGTATGCCAGCGATCGGCAAGTGCCGGCATCAACCGTCGGAATTGATAGGACGAGCACGGATAGCCGTGCGGCAGGAGAAGGACGGGAGCATCAGGCGGGCCGTCTTCGCGATAGAAGATGCTGTTTCCGTCAATGTCGATCCGGCGATGTTGCAATTCTACCTCCTTGCTCAAAGCTTGCCCGCCACTTTGTTTACGGTGCTCCGGCAAGAAGGTTCCTTTGAAGTCAGGGCGTGACGGCTTCCGGCTCTCCATTCCCCGACAGGATCTGCAGCGTTCCGCGCGTGGCGTTGCGGAACGCATCGTCGAAACTGACGCCACGTACCTGCCAGCGATAGTCCTTATCCTTGAAGCTGAGCCGCCAGTCGCCGACCCAGCCCAGCGCTTCCTGGCGCCATACCAAAGTGCCGGCAAGCAGGGCATCGCCATCCAGCGTGTTGGCCACGTCGGCGAGCGCGACGTCGGACGGCCGAGGCAACTCCAGCGGCAAACCGGTCCGGTGCGCCGCGTCCGCCAGCGCAACGCGCATATCCGCCGCAAGCTCGCCGCCGCCATCGCGCACCAGCGTGAAGCCGTCGCCTTTCATCGGCCTTACATCCAGCAGTGCGACGATTTTTGGCCGCGGCACCGCCCACGGTTTGCGCCCGAGCGACGCCAGCAAGGCATCGATCTTGTCCGGGTCGAAATCGGCGGTGATGTAATGCGGCCGGTCGTGGGTGCCCTGCTCGTCATGCGGCGGGCGGTTGTTGAGCAGGTCGCGGTAGCCGACACCAGTGACATAGTCGGCCGCGTGCCGGCTCATGTCCGCAACACGCGGGTCGCCGATCAGCCGCGGGTCGCCGGAAACCTTGACCAGCACCTCTTCAAGGCACGGCGCCAGGCCCCACGCCCGGTTCTCCTCGCCAGTGCCGCTGGTCACCGATTGCGCGCGGTAGAGGCTGGCGCGGTCGATGTCGGCGGCAGCGACCGGAAAGACAATCAGCACAGCCAGCGCCGCTGCCACAAAGCCCAATTTCAAGCATCCAGGCACCCGCCGACCCTCCCGAAACGGTCCGGAACATCCGTTGGAGCCATACTCCTGATCATCAGGGAATTTCAAGGTACCGCCCATCAAGGCGTATCGCCGACGATGCGCCGGTGTACGCCGTCCAGGCTCTCGGTAAGCGCCTCGAACACGTTTCGCGCCGTCAGTTCGCGAAGAACCTGTTCGTTGATGCCGCCGCGCGTCGCATAGTCCTGCGCCGGATTCATGAAGTCGGCATCCGGCGACATATCAGGAGCGCTTCCCAAGGCTTTGAAAAGCGAGGCGATGTAATCGCGCCCCTTCCCTTCCTCCACGCCATTCCTCTTGAGCCAGCTGTTAATCGTATCGAGATATCTAAAGTAGCTGGCATAGGTTGCGGTGGCCACGCTCAACGCGTTGAATTCGGCTGAGTTCTCGACCTCGATCGCTTTCCCCAGATTGCCGAACAAGGCAGCGACAGTGGCATCCGGCGGGCAGATGATCGTTGCCCCCAGCCGGTGGGCAATCATCGGCATGGGCAGCGCTTTCGTCACCTGGTGCGCTGGTGCGGTCAAGCCGGCAATCTCCTCGCGCGGCAGCGTGGCGATCAAGCTGATGAGGTGATGCTCGCGCCGAAACCGCAAACCCGGCAGGACGTCATGCGCAATTTGCGGCCGGACAGCCAGCATGACTAGGTCGCATTGATCGAGAACCGCCTGATTGTCATCAGCGATACGCACATCCGGATAACGGGCTGCCAGCTCTGCGGCGATCTCTTCATTGCGCGGCGACAGCAGCACGGAGACGGAGTTATCCGCGACGGATTTGAGCCCGCTGACAATGGCCGCTGTAAGGGCACCCGTGCCGATGAAGCCAAGTTTCATCGCGCCTGTCTCTGGTTCATCGGTCACAGCGGCGCATGGTCGAGCCGTACCTGATAGCTCAGCACGCGCTTTTCACCGGGCGCGATCAGCATCACGCCCGGCTTGTCCGCGAACTCGCCTTCGAAATCCACGGGGCTGGCAAGCCCGTGCCAGGGTTCAATGCACAGGAACGGAGCGCCGCCCGGCTTCGACCAGATGCCCAGTTCCTTAAAACCCTGCCACGACATCTCGATCGCCGCACCGTTCGCGGCGGCATAGCGCACGCTGGTGCTGGCCGGCCGGTCGAGGATCACGGCGTCTGCCTCGAACAGCTGTTCGGAAAGCGCCAGCGTTTTGCCTTCGATGGGCGTCGGCCGCGGTGCAGCCAGCACCAGGCCATCCTTCAGCCGGCGGATCGGCGCCGGCTCGTCCTGGGCAAAGGTCAGGTGGTAGTCGGTCTTGGCGAGCCCCGGCTGCAATGGCCAATTGAAAGCCGGATGTGCACCGATGGAGGCTGGCAGCGTCTCGTCGCCGGTGTTGGCAATCTCGAAGCTCACACCAAGTTCCCGACGCTCGAGCGTATAGGTGATGGCAAGGCGAAAGGCGAACGGATAGCGCGTGCGTGTATCGGCATCGTCGGTCAACACCAGCGTGCAGGATCGGGGGCTCGCGTCAGCCCACACAAATGGCTTGTCGCGCGCAAAGCCGTGCTGCATCAGGGGATAGACCTGGCCCCCATGGCGGAGCTGGTCGCCCTTCAGCCGGCCGACGATCGGAAACAGCACCGGCGAATGCCGCCGCCATTCCGGCCCGGCCTGCCACAAAAACTCCGGACCCTCGGCATTGCGCAAGGAGATGAGCTCGGCCCCCTGCCCGACAATGGTTGCCGAGATGCCGTCGCAGTGAAGCGTCACTTGTTCCATGCGTTCTCGCGGAAAGCTGCGTGCGAGCGGCAGGTTAGCAAAAGCCCGCATGGACTCAAGGGCGCAGCGACATCGCGCTGACAGAGGAGCGATGTCTCCACGCCAAACGACAGTGGCCGGAGATTCTCCTCCGGCCACTGCGAGATCGAGATTGTTGCCTTGCTACGGTTCGACTATTCGCGCTCGCCGGTGAAATTCAGCAACAGCTGGAAGATGTTGACGAAGTTCAGGTACAGCGACAGCGCGCCGAAAACGGCGAGCTTCTGCTGCGATTCCGCGTCGAAATTCCCCGCATACTGTTCCTTGATCGTCTGCGTGTCCCAGGCGGTCAGGCCGACAAAGACGGCAATGCCGATCACCGAGATGGCGAACTGCAGCGCGGTCGAGCCAAGGAAGATGTTGACGACGCTGGCGATCACCACACCGATCAGGCCCATGATCAGGAAGGACGAGAACTGGGTCAGGTCGCGCTTGGTCGTGTAGCCGTAGAGGCTGGTGGCGCCGAACATGGTGGCGGTGATGAAGAAGGTGCGCGCGATGCTGGTGCCTGTGAAGACCAGGAACACCGAAGCCAGCGACAGCCCCATCACCGCGCAGAAGGCCCAGAACATCGCCTGGGCGCTCGCCGCCGACATCGTCTGCATCTTGAACGAGAACAGCAGCACGAAGGCGAGCGGCGCCAGCATCACCACCCATTTCAGCGGGCTGGAAAAGATCGGCACGTAGAGGGCCGGCGTCGAAGCGACCACCATGGCGACGATGCCGGTGACGACGAGGCCGATGCCCATGTAGTTATAGACACGCAGCATGTGGCTGCGCAGGCCCTCGTCATAGACGGCGCCGGCGCGCGCGCCAGTGCCCATGCGGTATCCGAGGTCAGGGGTATTCATTGCGGGTTCTCCTTATGTGGTCTCAGTAAAGCGTCTTGAGCAGTAAAGTGTCCTGATCAGTAAAGTGTCTTGGCAAGCGTCTCGGCGGCGCGGTCGAGGTCGTGGACATCGCTGCGCGCGACGACCGCGTACGCGACCTCGCCGATCTGGAAATAGGCCGAGGAGATATCGCCCGAGAGCGCGATGGCAGGCTTGACGACGTCGAAGGTTCCGGGGCGGATCGCAAACAGCGAGACCAGCCCCATATCCTTCGTCTCCAGCGCCACCTCGACGCTCGGCCCGAAGCGCGACGGATAGATCTGCACGTCGCGAACCTTCCAGTCCTTGGGCAGCGATGGCATGACGATTGCGGTGGCGGCGCGGATTTCGTCGCCATTGTAGTTGGGCGCCTCCAGTTGCGAGGGCATCGCCTCGCGCATGAGCGTCGTCTTGTGCGCCCGGATCGCTTCTTCGACATAGGCGGGCGGCGGCGGCGAGGCCACCACTTTGGTCACCAGCAGCGGTCCGAAGAGGCCGTTCGCCAGCCAGCCGGCAGCGACAAAGACGGCGACCGCGGCCGCCCGCTGCAGCACGGCGAAGACGCGGCGACTGGCCAGTCCCCTGCCCAGCCGGCGCGCGACTTCAGTCGTCGCCGGCCGCGCCATTCCTGTGGAAGCAGCCAGCGCCAGGCGCAGTTCGTCGCGCGTCCTCAAGTCGGACATCACCCGCGCCGCAGCCTCCGGACGAACCGAGAGGAACGCCTCGACCTCGATGCGGCGCGCGACATCCAGCTGGTCGTCGACATAAGAATCGAGATCGGTATCGGTCACCGGGTCCCGCAACAGGTCGGTCATGACGGGTCTCCCACGATCCTCAGATGGCTTTTGGCCGGCGAAGGTGCAGCGTTTTCCATCTCGCGCAGTGCTGCGCGCGCCCTGCCGATGCGCGACATCAGCGTGCCCAGCGGCACCTCGCTGGCGTCGGCGGCCTGCTGGTAGGAAAGGCCCTCGATGGCGACCAGATGCAGCGCCGAACGCTGCTGCTCCGGCAGACTGAAAAAGGCCTCGCGCACCTGCGCCAGTCGCACGGAATGTTCCTGAGGCGCCGGGGTGCTGGCATCGGTGAGATAGCCGGCCTGCTCGACACGCGCTGCTTCCGACCGGCGCGAGCGCATCTTGTCGATGAAAGCGTTGTGGACGATCGACAGCAACCATGCCCGCAGATTGCCGCCCGAGCGGAATGTGTCGCGCCGCTCGTAGGCGCGCACCAGCGCATCGTGCACCAGATCCTCGGCGTCAGTGCCGTCGCGCGTCAGCGAGCGTGCGTAGCGCCTGAGCGAACCCAGCTGTCCGACAATATCGAAGCGTGGCATCGACCGTTTCATGCCCCGTTTACGAAACAGGCGGGGATCTTAATCCATCGCCACCAAAACTTTTTTGCGTCGCCACAATAGGCATCATGCAATCAGAAGTCCGCTGCGCACTTACCCATCTCCCGTGCGGCAGATGTTTGCTTTATGGATGAAGTCTAGCCTTATCCGTCTGTCCCAGGAGCAAAAGATGGCCAATGGTAGTCGTGTAACGGGTTTTGCAGCGTTGCCGGTCGTCGGCAGGGTGTTCATCATCTTTGGCATTGTCGGACTGATCGCTTCCGGCGTGCTGGCCATCGTCGAGATGTACGGCCCTCGTACCGCTTCGGCGACAGGCAGGATTGTCGCCGCCGAATACAATCCCCGCATCGAGTTCTCGACCGCCGACGGCACCGTCATCCGCTTCAACAATGCCGTCCACAGCTCGTTCTGGGGTGATGGCGACAGCGTCCCTGTCGCTTACGACCCAACCAATCCGCAAAATGCCTCCGTCGACAGCTTCGCCGGACGCTGGTTCCTTGCCGGGCTGGCCGGCATGCTCGGCGGTTTCTCCCTGCTGACCGGCATCGGTCTCGCCGTGATTGGACGGGTGCTTATCCGGCGGATTGGAATGAACCCGTCGCCATAGCCGCCGACCCCTGCCGTACAGACAAAGCTTGGCGTAACGGTCCAGTAAGCTAGCGGACTGGCGCAGATGGAAGCACTGGCGAAACGCGGCCGCTTTGCGTATTACTCCGCCGCCATTGGAGCCGTATTGATGTTCGAGACCCTGCAACCTGCCCCGGCTGACAAGATCATCGCCTTGATCGGCCTCTATCGCGCCGATCCGCGCCCCGGCAAGATCGATCTCGGCGTCGGCGTCTACAAGGACCGCGACGGCAGGACGCCGGTCATGCGCGCCCTGCGCGAGTCCGAGAAGAGGTTGCTGCAGGACCAGGACACCAAGACCTATCTCGGCCTTGCCGGCGACACCGGCTTCAACACGGCGATGGTCAAGCTGGCCTTCGGCCCCGCCGCCGACATGACGCGCATCCGCGCCGCGCAAGCGCCGGGCGGTTCGGGCGCGCTGCGGCTGGTGGCGGAGCTGTTGAAGCGGACCCGCCCCGACGCAACCGTCTGGCTGTCGGACCCGACATGGCCGAACCACCCGCCGGTGATGCGCGGGGCCGGCCTCAAGGTGCGCGATTATCCCTATTTCGATGCCGCTTCCGGCGCGGTGCGCTTCGACGACATGCTGGCAACGCTTGGCGCAGCCGAGCCCGGCGATATCGTGCTGCTGCATGGCTGCTGCCATAACCCGACCGGCGCCAATCTCGATATCGCGCAATGGGCCAGCGTCGCCGATCTTGTCGTCGAGCGCGGGCTGTTGCCCTTTGTCGACATTGCCTATCAGGGCTTTGGCGAAGGCCTCGACGCCGATGCCGCCGGCTTGCGCCTTCTCGCGGCCAAGGTGCCTGAAATGGTCGTTGCCTCGAGCTGCTCGAAGAACTTTGCCGTCTACCGCGACCGCGTCGGCGCGGCGATGATCCTGGCGAAGGATAGCGCGCAAGCCGATGTCGCGATGAGCCAGATGCTGGCGGCGGCGCGCGCCATGTATTCGATGCCGCCGGACCACGGCGCCGCCGCCGTGCGCATGGTGCTGGCAGATGATGGCCTTCGCGCCGACTGGGAGGCGGAGCTGGAGGAGATGCGGCTGCGCATGCTGAGGCTGCGGGTGCAGTTCGCCGACGCGCTGCGCCGGCAGTCCAACTCCGACCGCTTCGACTTCATCGCCAGCCATCGCGGCATGTTTTCCAGGCTTGGCCTGACCGAGGCGCAAGTCGAGCGGCTGCGTGCCGAGTATGGCGTCTACATGGTCGGCGACAGCCGCATCAACGTCGCCGGCCTGCCCGAGGACGGCATGGATGACCTCGCCAAGGCGGTTGTGTCGGTACTCGGCTGAAGCTCGCTGTGGACAATCTCCCCTTTCCGGCTGACGCCGTTGGCCGCACGACAGGCAGCGGGATAGCATTCGCCGCATGAAACCTTCGCGCGACATTTCCCGGCTGATCGAGATCATGGCGGCGCTCAGGGCGCCGAAGACCGGTTGTCCCTGGGACATCGAGCAGGATTTCTCGACCATCGCACCCTATACGATCGAGGAAGCCTACGAGGTGGCAGACGCCATTGCGCGCGGCGATCTCGACGATCTGCGCGACGAATTAGGCGATCTCCTGCTGCAGGTCGTCTACCACGCGCAGATGGCTGAGGAAGCCGGCGATTTTGCCTTCGGTGATGTGGTCGAGGCCATCACCACCAAGATGATCCGGCGCCATCCGCATGTCTTCGGCGACGAGAAGGCGCGCAGCGCCGGCATGGCAAAGGGCATGTGGGAAAAGATCAAGGCTGAGGAAAAAGCCGAAAAGCGAAGTGCGCGCCTCGCCCGCGGCCTCGACCCCGAAGACCATGGCAAGGGTTTCCTGGACAGCGTGCCCGTCGCCCTGCCCGCTTTGACTCGTGCGCTGAAGCTGCAGGAAAAGGCAGCGCGTGTCGGTTTCGACTGGAGCGAGGCAGCACCCATCCTCGACAAGATCGAGGAAGAGATCGGCGAGCTGCGCGAGGCACTGGCTAAGGGCGAAACGGCTGAGATCAAGGACGAATTCGGCGACATGCTGTTTGCCGTCGTCAATCTGGGGCGTCACCTCAAGCTCGATTCGGAAGCGGCGCTTAGCGGCACCAACGAAAAGTTCCGCTCGCGCTTCCACTATGTCGAGCGCGCGATCGATGCATCGGGAAGCACGCTCGAAAAAGCCACGCTGGACGAGATGGAAGTGCTCTGGCAGCAGGCCAAGGGCGTGAAATAATCAGGCTTACTGCCTGTTTTTGCGGTGCAATCGGCTTTCGATCTCTTGCCGGGCGGTGTGCGTGGCCTTGAGTGCGATGGTCGCGCTGCCATCCTCATTGTCTACCCGCGAAACGACGTCGCCATTGCGGTATAGCCAGTCGACAAGGCCGAACTGCGGCGGTTCGATCGTCACCGTCAATTCCTCGAGTTCGCCCGACATCCTGGTCTCGATCAGCGCCTTCAGCGCATCGATGCCTTCGCCGGTGACCGCCGAGATGGCGATCGGCGGCGCCTTGTTGGCGTCAGTGCCGTCGGCGAGCAGGCGCTCCCGGTTGCCGTCGTCGAGAAGGTCGACCTTGTTCCACACTTCGACGACGCGCTTGGCATCGCCGGCATCGACGCCGAGATCGGCGAGAATGCGCTCGACGTCCTCGGCTTGCGCTGCGGTATCCGGATCCGAAATATCGCGCAGGTGGATGACCAGATCGGCCTCGACGACCTCTTCCAGCGTGGCGCGGAAGGCGGCGACCAGATGCGTCGGCAGGTCCGAAATGAAGCCGACTGTGTCCGACAGGATGATCGGCGTGCCGTGCGGCAGGCGCACGCGGCGCAGCGTCGGGTCGAGCGTTGCAAACAGCATGTCTTCGGCCAGCACGTCGGCCCCGGTCAGCCGGTTGAACAGCGTCGACTTTCCGGCATTGGTGTAGCCGACAATCGCCACCACCGGGAACGGCACCTTCTTGCGCTTGGCGCGGTGCAGGTCGCGGGTGCGGCGCACCGTTTCCAGCTCATGCTTGAGCTTGATGATTTTTTCCTGCAGCTGCCGCCGGTCCGACTCGATCTGGGTTTCGCCGGGGCCGCCGAGGAAGCCGGCTCCGCCGCGCTGGCGTTCAAGGTGGGTCCAGCTCCGCACCAGGCGGCCCTTCTGGTAGTTGAGATGGGCAAGTTCGACCTGCAGCGTGCCCTCCTTGGTCCGCGCGCGCTCGCCAAAAATCTCCAGGATCAATCCGGTGCGGTCGAGCACCTTGGCATTCATTTCTTTTTCGAGATTGCGCTGCTGCACCGGCGTCAGCGGATGGTCGACGATGACCACCTCCGCGTGACCCTCTTTGACGATCTCGGCGAATTCCGCGACCTTGCCGCTGCCGAGCAAGGTTGCCGGGCGTGGATCGTTGACGGTGACCACCGCCGTGTGGATCAGATCCAGGTTGATGGCGCGGGCAAGGCCGACAGCTTCGTCGTGGCGCGCATCCGCCGAACGCGTCAGCCGTGGACGGTTCGTTTCGTCATCGTTGCGCTGATGCCGGGTAAGCACCGGCACAATGACAACCGCCCGGGTCGGACCTGTGGCTTCCGTCCCGGAATTATGTGCTGGTTTCCCGCGGACGCCGCGGTCCGCGTCTTTTTCACGTGCCAATCAGGCGCCCTGGCTTTCCTCGCCATCGAACATCTGAACCGGCTGGCTCGGCATGATCGTGGAAATGGCATGCTTGTAGACGAGCTGGGAGTGGCCGTCACGGCGCAGCAGAACACAAAAATTGTCGAAGGAAGTGACCACGCCGGTCAGCTTGACGCCGTTGATGAGAAAGATGGTGAGTGGATTTTTGCTCTTGCGAACAGAATTCAGGAACAGGTCCTGAAGGTTTTGCGATCGTTCCGCCATTGTTCTTGTCTTTCGCCGATCCCCTTCGGTTTGCAGGCTAATGCGCCAAATTAGCGGGCACATGTCAAGCTTGCAAACACCCCCTTGCCGTCAGTAGCGACAAGCAGAACGAGATATATTGATGTGCAGTCCGTCTGTGCGGTTATCAGGCTGGACTTTTTTCCGCAACGTCAAAAAAGGCTTGCCGCAATGAAAGTGTTATCGAACCGGGGTGCCCATTGGCGACCGCGGCACCGTCGATTGCCACGACCGGCATGGCGATTGTCGTTGCCGAACTGATGAAAGCTTCTCGCGCAGCCTTGGCTTCAGTGACTGAAAAACCGCGCTCCTCGATCGTCAACCCGAGCTTTGCCGCCACTTCGAACATGGTCGTGCGGGTGATGCCGCGCAGGATGCCATGCTCCGCCGGCCGGGTGACCAGAACGCCGTCCCTTGTAACGATCCAGGCGTTGGACGAGCCGCCCTCCTTGACGTTGCCATCGGTGTCGACGAACCAGGCCTCCTGGGCGCCGGCCTCCTTGGCCTTCTGCTTGGCCAGTACGTTGGGCAGCAGGCCGGTGCTCTTGATGTCGACCCGGTCCCAACGGTTTTCCGGCACGGTGATGACCTTGATGCCCGCCTCGGCTCGCTTGGCGGCCGCCGCCGGGTCGGCCTTTCTGGCCGTAATCACCAGCGATGACGGTGTATCGGCGGGGAAAACGAAGTCGCGGCTGGCAACACCGCGCGTAACCTGGACATAGACCAGGCCGTTGACGACGTGGTTGCGCCGGACGATTTCGCGCAGAAGAAGCGGCAGCACACCCCTGGTGACCGGCCAGTCGATCGACAATTCGCTAAGGGAGCGGCTCAGCCGGGCAAGATGGCGCGGCATGTCGACGATAAAGCCCTGCGCCACCTCGCAGACCTCGTAGACGCCGTCGGCGAATTGATAGCCGCGATCCTCGATATGCACGGCAGCGTCGGCATGGGCGACATAGCGCCCGTTCACATAGGCAATGCGCGGCATGGGTTATCCCTCAGAACAGTCTCGCTATTTCTAGGCGATTCCGCCGCTGCCGTAACCGGCAATTGCACGGGCCACGGCCCGCTGGACCAACAACAATGGGGATCAGACCCCCAGCGACTTCAGTTTCCGGTGCAGCGCCGAGCGCTCCATGCCGATGAATTCCGCCGTCTTCGAGATGTTGCCGCCGAAACGGTTGATCTGGGCGATCAGATAGTCCTTCTCGAACTGTTCGCGCGCCTCGCGCAGCGGCAGCGCCATGATGTGCTGGTCGGACTGGTTCGGCGTGCGCGGCATGACATCGCCGATCTCCGACGGCAACAGGTCGGCGGTGATCGGCGCATCGATATCGTCGCCACGCGCCAGGATCATCAGCCGTTCGACATTGTTGCGCAGCTGGCGGACATTGCCCGGCCAGTTGTGCGCCTGCAGCACGGCAAGCGCATCGTCGCCGATGCGGCGCGGCTTGATGCCGGCCTGGCGAGCGATCTGCTTCATGAAATTGTCGACGAGATAGGGAATGTCCTCTCGCCGCTCGGCCAGGCCCGGCACCATGACCGGAACCACCGCCAGGCGGTGATAGAGGTCTTCGCGAAAACGGCCGTCGGCGATCATCGCCTCCAGGTTCTGCGAGGTCGAGGAGATGATGCGGACGTCGACCTTGACCCGCTTGGTGCCGCCGACCCGCTCGAACTGCTGTTCGACCAGCACGCGCAAAATCTTGTTCTGCGTCTCGCGCGGCATGTCGGCCACTTCGTCGATGTAGAGAATGCCGCGGTGCGCCTCTTCAAGCGCGCCGACCTTGCGCTCGGTGCCGTTCGATTCGGTACCGAACAGCTCGATCTCCATGCGCTCGGGCGTGATGTTGGCCGCGCTCAGCGTCACGAAGGGCGCGCCCTTGCGCGTCGACAGCGTGTGGATGGCGCGCGCGGCGAGCTCCTTGCCCGAGCCGGACGGACCGATGATCATGACGCGGCTGTTGGTCGGCGCCACGCGCTCGATGGTCTGGCGCAGCTGGCTCATCGCCGACGACATGCCGATCAGGTCGAAGGTTTCGCCGCTGCGCTGCTTGAGGTCGGACACCTCGCGCCGCAATTTCGAGGTTTCGAGCGCCCGCTCGGCGATCAGGATCAGCCTGTCGGCCTTGAACGGCTTCTCGATGAAATCATAGGCGCCGCGGCGGATGGCCGACACCGCTGTCTCGATATTGCCGTGGCCGGAGATCATCACCACCGGCAGGCTCGGATGCATCGTCTTGATCTCGTCGAGCAGCGCCAGCCCGTCGAGGCGCGAGCCCTGCAACCAGATGTCGAGGAAAATCAGCCGCGGCGCCCGGTCGGCGATTGCCGCGAGCGCGCTGTCGGCATCGAATGCCGTGCGGGTTTCATGCCCTTCGTCGCTCAATATGCCCGCGACGAGTTCACGGATGTCTTCCTCGTCATCGACGATGAGAATATCAGACGCCATTACCGACCTTTTCAGTTTCTCGTTCGTGTTCCGTTTCGCCTTGACCGCGTGGCGGCGCGGTTGCGGCAGCTGGCGGCAGGATGATCGAGATCATCGCGCCGCGTCCACCGTGGAAATCCGCGGGCGCATCGTGCAATTCGAGCCGCCCGCCATGGTCCTCCACGATCTTCTTGACGATGGCGAGACCGAGCCCGGTGCCCTTCTCGCGCGTCGTCATGTAGGGCTCGAGCAGCCTTTGGCGGTTCTCGCGCGGCAAGCCTTTGCCATTGTCGATGACGTCGATTCTGATCGCGCCATTCTGCCGGGCAGCTTGAATCCGGATTATGCCGTGCGAACCGTCCTTTTGTTCCAGCCCGTCAATCGCCTCGGCCGCGTTCTTGATGACGTTGCCGAAAGCCTGCGCCATCAATCGGCTATCGAACGTGCCCTTGAGCGGTTCGTTGCCGAACACGCGTTCGAAAGCGATGTCGGCGCGGCTGACTTCGACCAGGAACGACGCCTCGCGCAGCGATTCGCGCAGATCGATGGCTTTCATCTCGGGCTTGGGCATGCGGGCGAAAGCCGAGAACTCGTCGACCATGCGGCCGATATCCTCGACCTGCCGGATGATCGTGTCGGTGCACTGGTCGAAAATCTCGCGGTCCTCGGTGATGACCTTGCCGAAGCGTCGCTTGATGCGCTCGGCCGAGAGCTGGATCGGCGTCAGCGGGTTCTTGATTTCATGTGCGATGCGCCGCGCCACATCCGCCCAGGCCGACGAGCGCTGTGCCTGGACGAGATCGGTGATGTCGTCGACCGTCACGACGTAGGATTTCTCCTCCTCGCCGTCGTCGCCGGCCTCGATGGTGATCTGCACGTTGAAGGTACGCTCGGCGCCGGTGCGATAGAAGGTGACCTGCTCGCGATAGACCGGCTTGCCGGATTTGCGGCCGATCTCGAAGACGCGCCCGACATGCGGTAGCACGGCGGACAGGTTCTGCCCCAGCGCCGCCGTGGCCGATATGGCCAGCATCGTTTCGGCCGATTTGTTGACGATGGAGACGATGCCGTAGGGATCGACGCCGATGACGCCGGCGGTGACGCCGGCCAGCACCGCTTCCGAGAAACGACGCCGTTCGTCGATCAAATCCTTGGCCGACAGGATCTCGTTGCGCTGCGATTTAAGCTCCAGCAGCATCTTGTTGAACGTATCGCCAAGCGAGGCGACATCGCCGTCGGAAGGCCGTACCGGAACGGCGACATCGAGATTGCCGGTCGCAACCTCGTCAGCCGCGCCGATGAGTTGACGGATGGGCCGCACCAGACGGTCGGCCACCGCTATGCCGGTCCAGATGGCCGACAGGATGATGATCAGCGTCAGTGACAGATAGGGCAGCGCGAACGCCACCTGCGACGTCCGCCTGTTGTCTTCCAGGCCGCGATATTCGGCGGTGTTGGACTGGACGATCGCCCTCGCCTTGATCACTTCGGGGTCGACCAGGCGATTGGTGTAGAGGTAGAGGCCTTCGATCTCCCGCAGCTTGATGATGGCGCCCATGATGTTGCGCGTCTTCGGCTCGATCAGCACCGGTTTGCCGTCGGCCGCGGCGCTGACCGCGCCCTCCGGCGGTGGCGGCATAGAGAAATCCGCATCGGTCTTCGCGCTCATGACAAAGGAGCCGTCTTCCCTGACCAGCGCCGCATGCACCAGGCTCCTGCCCACGGCTTCCTTGTTCATCAGGTCGAGAAAGCCGGTTCGATCGAGGCCGTAAAGCGTGCGCGAGGCGTCGAGATCGTAGGCCATCGACAGCGTCGTGCCCTGAAGATTGCGAGCGTTTTCCTGCACATAGGCGTCGGCGATCGACAGCGACGAGTTGACGATCGCCTTGGTGCGGATTTCGAACCAGCGGTCGAGGCCGATATCGAGCGTGATCGAGGCAATGATGGCCACCATGATGGCGGGGATGGCCGCGACCAGCGCAAACATCGTCACGATGCGCACATGCAGCCGTGACGCCGCCTTGCCGTGCCGGCGCGCCATGGTGATGCGATGCACCTCGCGGCCGACCAGGGCGATCAGCGCCAGCACAAATAAGGCGTTGGCCGCAATCAGCGTCAGCGTTGTGTTTGCGTCTGGCGTGATCGGCGTGGCGCCGACAAGAATCGCAAACGAGATTGCCGCCGTAACCAGCGCGCCGGCAATTGCCACAACGCCGGGCAACGCAAGCAGCCGCCGTCCATCCCTCTGGCCGGGTCTGCTGAAAAGCGGTTCGTTTGATGTCAGAGCTTGCGAAGCCATGTCGCCGTCTAAGAGCCAGTGATTGCGTCGGATGTATGCAACGCATTGTGGCGATTATGCAACAAGTGTGGCCGTGACGGAAATCTTTCGGCCGCCGATCCCCTGAAAAGGGGATGACCCCACGTCACTTCGGGCGGTAGGCGCTCATGATCTCGACGATTTGTAGACGTTGACGCCCAGCTCGCGAATCTTCTTGCGCAGCGTGTTGCGGTTCAAGCCGAGCAACTCGGCGGCCTTGATCTGGTTGCCGCGCGTTGCCGTCATGGAAGCCAGCACCAGCGGATATTCGACCTCGGACAGGATGCGCTGATAGAGACCTGCCGGCGGCAATTCGCCGGCGAAAGAGGCGAAATAGCGCTGCAGGAAGTGCTCCACCGCCTGGCCGATGGACAGATCGTCCGGGATCAAATTGCCGCCGCCGGGAACGACCGGCCTTTCGCCTGTCTTCAGTTCGGCCTCGATGATCTCGGCTGATATTTCGTCCTGCGAATAGAGCGCCGCAAGCCGGCGCACCAGGTTTTCCAGCTCGCGCACGTTTCCCGGCCACGGATAGCGCTTCATCAATTCGATGCCGCCGGTCGAAATGCGCTTGGTCTGCAAGCCTTCGCTGGCGCCGATCTTGAAGAAATGCCGCACCAGATCGGGAATGTCTTCCGATCTCTCACGCAAGCCAGGCAGCCGAAGCGGCACGACATTCAGGCGATAGAACAGATCCTCGCGGAAAAGCCCCTGGTTGATCAGCGTGCGCAGATCCTTGTTGGTGGCGGCGACGATGCGCACATCGGTCTTGATCGGGGTGCGCCCGCCGACAGTGGTGTATTCGCCTTGCTGCAGCACGCGCAGCAGCCGCGTCTGCGCCTCCATCGGCATGTCGCCGATCTCGTCGAGGAACAGCGTGCCGCCCTCGGCCTGCTCGAAGCGGCCTGTCGAGCGGTTCTGTGCGCCGGTGAAGGCACCCTTCTCATGACCGAACAGTTCCGATTCGATGAGGTCGCGCGGGATTGCCGCCATGTTGATGGCGACGAACGGGCCGCCTCGGCGGCGGCCATATTCGTGCAGCGCGCGCGCCACCAATTCCTTGCCGGTGCCGGACTCGCCCGAGATCATCACCGTCAGATCCGTCTGCATCATGCGCGCCAGCATGCGGTAGATGTCCTGCATGGCGGCCGAGCGGCCGACCAGCGGCATGGCGTCAGGCTGTTCTTCCGGTCGCGTATCGATCTTCGGTCGGCGCGGCTCTGACAGCGCCCGGTTGACGATGTTGAGCAGCTCGGTTAGGTCGAACGGCTTCGGCAGATACTCGTAAGCACCTGTTTCGGAAGCACGAATCGCCGTCATGAAAGTGTTTTGCGCGCTCATCACGATGACCGGCAGCTCGGGCCGCGCCTTCTTGATGCGCGGCAGCATGTCGAAGGCATTTTCATCAGGCATCACCACGTCGGTGATCACCAGATCGCCCTCGCCCGCCGCCACCCAGCGCCACAGCGTCGAGGCGTTGGAGGTCACGCGCACCTCATGGCCGACGCGCGACAGCGCCTGATTGAGCACGGTGCGGATGGCCGCATCGTCGTCGGCGACGAGAATATTGCCGCGAACCGTCATTTGCGGTCTCCTTCGCCTTCATCATCGGCAGTGTCGATGGGTGTTTCTTTCCAGGCCGGCATCAGGATTCGGAAGGTGGTGCCGCGCGGCGTCGAATCGCATTCGATGATGCCGCCATGCTCGCCGACGATTTTCGCCACCAGCGCCAGGCCGAGCCCCGAGCCGTTCGGCTTGGTGGTGATGAACGGATCGAACAGGATCGGCAGAATGTCTTCCGAAACGCCCGAACCATTGTCGCGCACGCAGAATTCAAGCGGCAGCGACACGCGGTCCTGGGTTCCGGGAACGGACACGCGGATGCCCGGCCTGAACGCGGTCGACAGCACGATCTCCCCCTGTGGGTCGCCGCCGATGGCCTCGGCGGCGTTCTTGACCAGGTTGAGGAACACCTGGATCAGTTGGTCGCGGTTGGCGAAAACCGGAGGCAATGATGGATCATAGTCCTCCATTATCCTGATTCTCTTGGCAAAACCGTTCTTCGCGATTGCCTTCACATGGTCCAGCACGACATGGATGTTGACGGGATAGCGGTCAATCGGCCGCTCGTCGGAAAACACTTCCATGCGGTCGACCAGGGAGACGATACGATCGGTCTCGTCGGTGATGAGGCGGGTCAGCGCGCGATCCTCGTCGGACGCCGAGAGTTCGAGCAGCTGTGCGGCGCCACGAATGCCGGACAGCGGGTTCTTGATCTCATGCGCCAGCATGGCGGCAAGGCCGGTGACCGAACGCGCGGCACCCCTGTGTGTCATCTGGCGGTCGATCTTGTCGGCCATCGAGCGTTCCTGGAACATCACCACGATCGAGCCTGGGAATTCCGGCACCGGCGCGACATAGAGATCAACGACCTTCTCGATGCCGAGACGCGGCGACGACACGTCGACACGGTATTCGTTGACCGGCGCACGGCGCTCGCGCACCTGGTCGACCAGCTGCAACAGCGGGCTGCCGAACGGGATCAGCTTGGAGAGTGTGTTGCGGGCAAGCATGTTGGCACTTGAGCGGAAGAAGTCTTCCGCATCGGCATTGGCGTAGGTGATGAACCCGTCCGGATCGACCATGATGACGGGACGGCGGATGGTGTTCAGCACTATACTGGCGGCATCCGCCATGTCGGAGCTCGGTGTGACGGTGGCGTTCATGCGGCGCTCCGCAAGGGCGTGGCTTCGCCGGAAAACACCTCATGCAGCAAGGCAATGACGCGGGCGGGTTCGAAAGAGGTGAGGATGGCTTTCCGCCGCTCATCGGAAACGCCAGCAGCGTGGCGGTCGAGATACCAGCCGAGATGCTTGCGCGCCTGGCGCAAGCCGCTTTCGACGCCGTAAAGCGTCAGCATGTCCTCGTAGTGGGAAACGATGTAGTCGGCCATGGCTTGCGGGCTTTCCGGCACGCCGGAGAGCGGGTCGCCCGCAGCCTTCGCCGCAATGCGGCCCGCCGTCCATGGCGCGCCATAATGGGCACGACCGATCATCACCGCGTCGGCGCCCGACTGTTCAAGGATTTCGGCGGCCTCCGCGGGCGAGCCCACATCGCCGTTGGCGACCACCGGGATCGAGACGGCGTCCTTGATGCGGGCGATGGCGCCCCAATCGGCCTTGCCTTGATAAAACTGGCAGCGCGTGCGCCCATGCACGGTCACCATTTTAACACCGGCCTCTTCGGCGCGGCGCGCCAAAACGGGTGCATTGAGCGCATTGTCGTCCCAGCCGAGCCGCATCTTGACCGTGACCGGCACCTGGACCGCGCCGATCACCGCTTCGATCAGCGACAGCGCGTGGTCGAGATCGCGCATCAGCGCCGAGCCGGCATAGCCGCCGGTCACCTTCTTGGCCGGGCAGCCCATATTGATGTCGATGATGTCGGCGCCCTCGCCGGCAGCGATGCGCGCGCCCTCGGCCATGTGCTCGGCCTCGCGGCCGGCAAGCTGAACCATATGGACGGGCAGCCCGGAATGACGGATGCGCAGGTCGCATCCGACCCTGCCCTTGGCAAGCTCGCCGCTCGCCACCATTTCCGACACGACTAGGCCCGCGCCATGCGCGTAGGCGCGCTGCCGGAACGGCTCGTCCGTTATTCCCGACATGGGCGCGAGGAAGACGCGGTTGCGGATCGTCACGCCGCCAACGTCGAGCGGCGAAGCCAATTTTGTCACTTCAGGCATGCACAAAAACCAAGCATATCGGATTGCTGCACATTCTCTAGCCATAAGAAAGGCATTGTGCAACGCGCAATGACGTCACATTGCGGCGCATTTGGGAAAATGCTGGCCTTCGCCATAAGCCGCGACTAAGCCTCTCGGCATGACAGACGCAAGCGAAAAACCGGCCGAAGCGACGACCGACAAGGTCGGCTTGGTCATCGTTGCCGCCGGTCGCGGCGCGCGTGCCGGAAAGGCCGACGGGCCGAAGCAATATCAGCGCATTGGTGGCCGTGCCGTCATCGCGCGCACGCTGGAGACTTTCCTGGCGCATCCCGAAATTGGCCCCGTCGTCGTCGCCATCCATGCCGATGACCGCGCGCTTTTCGACAAGGCAGCCGGCGCGTATGCCGAGCGGGTTACCGCCGTGGTCGGTGGCGAGTCGCGCCAGGCCTCGGTCCGGCTCGGCCTGCTGGCGCTGAGGGAACGTACGCCCGGCCGTGTCCTTGTCCATGACGCGGTGCGGCCGTTTGTCGACACGGCCCTGATCGACCGTATCATCGCCGCCATTGGCGAGCGCCAGGGCGCGCTGCCCGCTTTGCCCGTCGCCGATACGCTGAAGCGCGAGTCGACGACCGGCATGATCGAAGAGACGGTGCCAAGGGCCGGCCTTCATGCCGCCCAGACGCCGCAAGGCTTTCCGTTCTGGCCGTTGCTCGCCGCGCATGAAAAGGCCCATCATCTCGGCAAGGCGGATTTCACCGACGATGCCGCGATCGCCGAATGGGCGCATATTCCGGTAAAAATCGTCGAGGGGTCGCCGGACAATGTCAAATTGACCTGGGCAAGGGATATTGCGATGGCAGATCAACGGCTTACTGGCGAGCGTTTTCCAGACATTCGCACCGGCAATGGCTATGACGTGCACGCCTTCGAGGCCGGCGACCATGTCACCCTGTGCGGCGTCGCCATTCCGCACCGCAAGAAGCTTTCCGGCCATTCGGATGCCGATGTCGGCCTGCACGCGCTGACCGATGCGCTGCTCGCCACTTGCGGCGCCGGCGACATCGGCACGCATTTCCCGCCTTCCGATCCGCAATGGAAGGGCGCGGCGTCAAAGATCTTCGTCGAGCATGCGGCCAGGTTGGTGCGCGAACGCGGCGGCCGCATCGCCAATGCCGACATCACGCTGATCTGCGAGGCGCCGCGCGTCGGCCCGCATCGCGGGGCCATGACCAATGCGCTGTCGGCGATGCTGGGCATTTCCAGCGATCGCATCTCGATCAAGGCGACGACGAACGAGAAACTCGGCTTTGTCGGCCGCGAGGAAGGCATCGCCGCCATCGCCACCGCCAGTGTCGTCTTCCCCGGGGAGGTTCCCGCATGAACAACAGCGATCTTGCCAACGCCCTGCTCCAGGTCTGCCAGCAACGCGGCATCATGCTGGCGACGGCCGAGAGCTGCACCGGCGGCATGATCATCTCGGCACTGACCGACATTGCCGGCTCGTCCGCTGTCGTCGATCGCGGCCTCATCACCTATTCCGATGAAGCAAAGATGGAGATGCTCGGCGTCTCGCCCGCCACACTCGAGGCGCATGGCGCCGTCTCGCGCGAAACGGTTCTGGAGATGGCGGAGGGCGCTCTGGCCCGCTCGCGCGCCGGGCTTGCGCTTGCCGTCACCGGCATTGCCGGCCCAAGCGGCGGCTCGCCGGAAAAACCGGTCGGCCTCGTCTGGTTCGGAGTTGCCCTAAGAGGTGGGCCGGTGGCTGCCGAGCTCAATATGTTTGCCGACAATGGCCGTGACTTCATCCGCCGCGAGACGGTCAAGCATGCGCTGGAGATCGGCCTGCGCGCGCTGGGCGACACTCATGAGATGGGCGTCGTTCCGTAGATGACGTCCGCACGTTTTTCGAACGCTTCGGAAAACATGCGGAAGGCGCGATCGAACATGGTGCCCATCAACACGCCGAGGATACGGCTCTTGAACTCGTAGTCGATGAAGAAGCGAACGTTGCAGCCGCCGCCGTCGGCCGGCTCGAAGCGCCAGATATTGCTTAGATATTTGAACGGCCCATCGATGTATTTGACGTCGATTGTGTTCTCGTCCGGCTTCAACAGCACCTGCGTCGTAAAGGTCTCGCGGATCGCCTTGTAGCCGATGCTCATATCGGCGAGGAGAATGGTGCGGCCATCACGCTCCTTGCGAGAGCGCACCGTCAGCGCCTCGCAAAGCGGCAGAAATTGCGGATAGGTCTCGATATCGGCGACCAGAGCAAACATCTGCTCCGGCGTGTGGGCAACGCGGCGTGTGGCTTCGAATTTCGGCATTGAAGCAGGATTTTAACTGGCTTTTTTAAGCTGCGCCTCACGCGCCGCCCGCAGCCTGGCGAAATCGTCACCGGCATGATGCGAGGAGCGCGTCAGCGGGCTCGACGCCACCAGCAGGAAACCCTTGGTCTTGCCGATCGTCGCGAAGGAGTTGAACTCCTCCGGCGTGACGAAGCGGATCACCGGGTGGTGTTTCTTCGACGGCTGCAGATACTGGCCAATGGTCATGAAGTCGACATTGGCCGAGCGCAGGTCATCCATCAGTTGCAGGATCTCGTTCCGCTCTTCGCCGAGGCCGACCATGATGCCGGACTTGGTGAAGATCGACGGGTCGAGCTCCTTGACCCGCTGCAACAGCCGGATCGAGTGGAAATAGCGGGCACCCGGCCGCACCGTCAGGTAGTTCGACGGCACGGTTTCGAGATTGTGGTTGAAGACATCGGGCTTGGCCGCCACGACGATCTCCAGCGCGCCTTCCTTGCGCAGGAAATCGGGCGTCAGGATTTCGATCGTGGTCAGAGGTGTCGCTGCTCGGATAGCCCGGATGACTTCCGCAAAGTGCTGCGCGCCGCCATCGACGAGATCGTCGCGGTCGACCGAGGTGATGACGACATGGGTCAGCCCCATCTGCTTGACGGCATGCGCGACACGCGCCGGCTCATCGGCATCGAGCGCCGTCGGAATGCCGGTGGCGACATTGCAGAAGGCGCAGGCGCGCGTGCAGATCTCGCCCATGATCATGAAGGTGGCGTGCTTCTTTTCCCAGCACTCGCCGATATTGGGGCAGCCGGCCTCTTCGCACACCGTGACCAGCTTGTGCCACTTCACGATCTCGCGCGTTTCGGCATAGCCCTTGGACATCGGCGCCTTGACGCGGATCCAGTCGGGTTTGCGCAGCACGTCCTGATCAGGCTTGTGCGCCTTCTCGGGGTGCCGCAGGCGCGGCGCGTTGGCGATCGTGTCGAGAACAGTGACCATCTCAAACCTGACTTGTTGGCGTCTGCTCGTCGGCATTCGCCCTTCTGACGTCATCTAGGGCTTTTTGGTGCAAAGAAAAAGGCTGCGGCGGCGCATGCCGCCACAGCCTTTTTCGCATAGCGGGGATCCAGAGCAATTCCAGGAAAAGTGTGACACGGTTTTCCGTCCGGAATTGCGTCAGAAGAACGAGATAAAACGGCGAGCCGTTTTATCGGCGTATCAGCCGCCCGGCAAAGATCAGCAGGCAGGCGCCGATGAAGCCGGTGATCAGGTAGGCGAGCCAGCCGACACCGAAGGGTTCGATGTTGAGCGCCCTGAGAATTGCGTTCAGCACCACCGCGCCGACAATGCCCATAATGATGTTCATCAAGACGCCGGTATTGCTCTTCATGACCATCTCGGCCAGCCACCCGGCCAAACCGCCGATGATGATGGCCGCAATCCAGCCCACGCCATTCACGTCCATATGCCAACTCCTCCAGTGTCAGGTGAAAATGCATCCGGAAACGAACTGTCTTGCCGTAAGGTTCCTCCGGCGCATGCGTCTGAGTCTCGCGGCACCAATTTATCACGCGTTGAGCGCACGGCCATAGGCATCGAGCACGCTTTCCTTCATCATCTCCGACAGCGTCGGATGCGGGAAGATGGTGTGCATCAGTTCTTCCTCGGTGGTCTCCAGGTTCATCGCCACGACAAAGCCCTGGATCAGCTCCGTCACCTCGGCGCCGACCATATGCGCGCCGAGCAGCTGGCCGGTCTTCTTGTCGAAGATGGTCTTGATGAAGCCCTGGTCCTCGCCAAGCGCGATCGCCTTGCCGTTGGCGCCGAACTGGAAACGGCCGACGCGGATGTCCTTGCCCTCGGCCTTGGCCTTGGCTTCGGTGAGCCCGACCGATGCGACCTGGGGGTTGCAATAGGTGCAGCCCGGGATCTTCAGCTTGTCTGTCGCATGCACGCCCGGGAAACTGGCGATCTTTTCGATGCAGACCACGCCCTCATGCTCAGCCTTGTGAGCCAGCATCGGCGGCCCGGCGACATCGCCGATGGCGTAGATGCCGGGCACATTGGTGTTGCCGTAGCCGTCAATGACGACGCAGCCGCGGTCAGTCTTCACGCCGAGCGTCTCGAGGCCGAGATTTTCGACGTTGCCCTGCACGCCGACGGCGGAGATCATGCGGTCGGCCGTGATCTTCTCGACCTTGCCGTCCTTCATCTCGACGTGTGCGGTTACGGAGTTGGCGCCCTTTTCGACCTTGGTCACCTTGGCCTCAAGGATGATCTTCATGCCTTGTTTCTCGAACTGCTTTTGCGCAAATTTCGAGACCTCGGCGTCCTCGACCGGCATCACCGCCGGCAACAGCTCGACCACCGTCACCTCGGCGCCCATGGTGCGATAGAAGGAGGCGAACTCGATGCCAATGGCGCCCGAACCCATGACCAGCAGCGATTTCGGCATCTCCTTCGGCACCATCGCTTCAAAATAGGTCCAGATCAGCTTGCCGTCCGGCTCGATGCCGGGCAGCGCGCGCGGCCGGGCGCCGGTGGCGAGAATGATGTGCTTGGCGGTATAGGTGCCCTCGCCCTTGACGCCCTTGGGCACCGGCGGCTGCGGCTCCATCGATTTCTTGGCCGTCTTGGAGACGACGATTTCACCTGGCTTTGAAAGCTTGGCCTCGCCCCAGATGACGTCGACCTTGTTCTTCTTCATCAGGAAGGCGACGCCGCCATTGAGCCTCAACGACACTTTGCGCGAGCGGTCGACGACAGCGGCCGTGTCGGCGCTGACCTTGCCGCCTTCGAGCTTCAGGCCGTAGTCCTTCAGATGATCGGAATAGTGCATGATCTCGGCCGAGCGCAGCAGCGCCTTGGTCGGGATGCAGCCCCAGTTGAGGCAGATGCCGCCGAGATGCTCGCGCTCGACGATGGCAGTCTTGAAGCCGAGCTGGGCGGAGCGCACCGCCGTGACATAGCCGCCGGGGCCTGAGCCGATGATTATGACGTCGTAGGATTCAGCCACGGGGTTTCTCCCTGATTTTTCTCTAGAGTTCCAGCATCACGCGCACCAATGGCGCCAATGCCTCACCTATATTGCGCGTGTTTTCCGTGTCGAGATGGACCCCATCGATCGGTGTGGTCTCGGCTACGGTGCCGGCATCGAAAAAGCCGCAGCCGGCCTCGTCGGCGAGCGCGGAATATTGCGGCGCCAGCCGCTTCGAGGCCTCGTCGCCGCCGGCAAACATTTCCTTGAATTCGGCATTGTCCGTGCGGCTGACCGCTGGTGGCGCGACGATCAGGATTTGCGGCGCGGCCCAGCCGAACGGATAATCATGGCCGCGTACGATGTCGATCAGCCGCTGCACGCCTTGCTTGGCCGCGACCGGATTGCCGTGGATCCAGGGCTTCATGTCGTTGGCGCCAAGCATGATGATGATCAGGTCGAGCGGCGCATGGCTGGTCAGGATCGTCGGCAGCACCTTGGCGCCGTTGCGGTCCGCACCAGCCAGGTGATCGTCGAAAGCCGTGGTGCGGCCGTTCAGACCTTCGGCAATGACTTCGATATCATCGTCGCCCAGCGCCGCCTTGAGCACGCTCGGCCAGCGGTCCTCCAGCGCATGGCGCCCGAGGCTTGCCGCGTCATAGCCCCAGGTCAGGGAATCGCCGTAGCAGAGGATCGTCTTCATGCACCCGCACCCGCCTCCGCCTTAAGCCCGCGCCGCACGCGCCATCCCACGAACAGCCACTGCACGATAACCGTGGCGATGCTTGGCAAAATCAGACCGGCGACAACGGGGAGATCGCCCGACCACTGGGCTTTGCCCGGCGGCTGAGAGAAGGTCCAGGCAATCAGCCCGATCCCGGCCAGCACGAACAACGCAACCCCAACAAGCCCCGTCAGATTGATCGCCCTTTGTAGGTTTGGCACCAATTGCGCGATGAAAAACGCCACCGTCGCAACGATAGAGACCAGCGCCGAGGCCATGAAGACAAGGATGAATTCCGAGTTCGCATTGGTGGCGATTGCCAGCCACAGCGCCACCAGCCCGCCGGCCAGGCCGGAAAGGATCAGGGCGAAAAGGCTGGTGACGAATCTCCGCACAGCCTTTCCTTCCTAGACCAGCATGCCCATCGGGTTTTCGATCATGCGCTTGAAGGCGACCAGAAGTTCGGCGCCAAGCGCACCGTCGACGGCGCGGTGATCGGTCGACAGCGTCACCGACATGATATTGGCGATTTTGATCTCGCCATTCTTGACCACCGGCCGCTGCTCGCCCGCACCCACCGCCAGGATCGTCGCATGCGGCGGGTTGATGACGGCGGCAAAGTCCTTGATGCCGAACATGCCGAGATTGGAGACAGCCGTCGTGCCGCCTTGATATTCCTCAGGCTTCAGCTTGCGGCTGCGGGCACGGCTCGCCAGATCCTTCATCTCGTTGGAGATAGTGGACAGCGTCTTT
This sequence comes from Mesorhizobium sp. M0052, assembly GCF_040323255.1. Classification (NCBI taxonomy): domain Bacteria; kingdom Pseudomonadati; phylum Pseudomonadota; class Alphaproteobacteria; order Hyphomicrobiales; family Phyllobacteriaceae; genus Mesorhizobium; species Mesorhizobium sp. M0052. The sequence goes on from NZ_JAMYUS010000005.1 coordinate 263,476, forward strand.
TCGTCGGCGTGGCGGATGCTCGGCGTGATCAGGCCGCCGGGGATTGACACGGCAACGCCGACATCGGCGTGCTTGTGCTTGACCATGGCGCTTTCGGTCCACGATGCATTGGCATCCGGCACCGCCATCAGCGCCATCGCCATCGCCTTGATCACCATGTCGTTGACCGACAGCTTGTAGACGGGCACTTCGCCCTTGTCGGTCTTCTTCATCGGAGCCGCCGCATTGATCTGTGTGCGCAGCGCCAGCAGGGCATCGAGCTCGCAGTCGAGCGTCAGGTAGAAATGCGGGATGGTTGTCTTGGCCTCGACCAGGCGGCGCGCAATGGTCTTGCGCATATTGTCGTGCGGGACGAGCTCGTAGGACCCTTCGGCAAACAGCTTCAGCACCTGTTCGTCCGACATCGCCTTGGGTGCCGGAGCCGGAGCCGCAGGTGCCGGAGCGCCGGCAGGTGCGGCTTTCGCGGCCGGCGCGGCCTTGGCGCCACCGCCGGCGATCGCCGCCTCGACATCGGCCTTGACGACACGGCCATGCGGGCCGGTGCCACTCACGGCGGACACATCGACGCCGGCGTCTTTGGCGATGCGCCGCGCCAGCGGCGAGGCGAAAGTGCGCTCGCCTGACGATTGGCTGATCTCCCCCCTTGTGGGGGAGATGGCCGGCAGGCCAGAGGGGGGCGCGACAGACTGAGAGGTCGGCGGGACAGCGCCCCCCTCCGTCGACTTCGTCGACATCTCCCCCACGGGTGGGGAGATTGACGCCTTATCCTGTTTGGCATCGGCTTTCGCGGGCGCGGCATCGCCGCCGCCCTTTGCCGCCGCCCCTGCATCCTCGCCTTCGCCAGCCAGAATGGCGATCAGAGCATTGACCTTGACGCCTTCGGTGCCGGCCGGAACGACGAGCTTGGCGACGGTGCCCTCATCGACGGCCTCGACTTCCATCGTCGCCTTGTCGGTCTCGATCTCGGCGATCACGTCGCCCGGCGAAACCTTGTCGCCCTCCTTGACCAGCCACTTGGAAAGATTGCCCTCTTCCATCGTGGGCGAGAGCGCCGGCATGGTGATGTTGATTGGCATGATGTCCTCCCGACCGGCTCAGCGATACGTGACGGCTTTGACCGCCTCTATGACCTCGCCGACATTGGGCAAAGCCAGCTTTTCGAGGTTCGCCGCATAAGGCATCGGCACGTCCTTGCCGGCGATCGTGATGACCGGCGCGTCGAGGAAATCGAAGGCGCGCTGCGAAACCTGGTTGGCGATGTGGTCGCCGACCGAGTTCTGCGGGAAACCTTCTTCCACCACGATCAGGCGGTTGGTCTTTTTCACGGAGGCAATGACGGTGTCGAGGTCGAGCGGGCGGATGGTCCGGAGATCGATGATCTCGGCATCGATGCCCATGCCGCGCAGTTCGGCTTCCGCCTTGATGGCATAGGTCATGCCGATGCCGAACGAGACGATGGTGACGTCCTTGCCCTGCTTGTGAATGCGCGCCTTGCCGATCGGCAGCACGAAATCATCGAGCTTCGGCACGTCGAAGGACTGGCCGTAGAGGATTTCGTTTTCAAGGAAGATGACCGGGTTCGGATCGCGGATCGCCGCCTTGAGCAGGCCCTTGGCGTCGGCAGCCGTGTACGGCATCACCACCTTCAGGCCGGGAATATGGCTGTACCAGGCGGCATAGCACTGCGAATGCTGGGCGCCGACGCGGGCGGCCGCACCGTTCGGTCCGCGGAACACGATCGGTGCGCCCATCTGGCCGCCCGACATATAGAGCGTCTTGGCCGCGGAGTTGATGATCTGGTCGATCGCCTGCATGGCGAAGTTGAAGGTCATGAACTCGACGATCGGCTTCAGGCCGGCCATCGCCGCACCGACGCCGACGCCGGCAAAGCCGTGCTCGGTGATCGGCGTGTCGACGACGCGGCGCGGCCCGAATTCCTGCAGCAGCCCTTGCGTGATCTTGTAGGCGCCCTGGTATTCCGCGACCTCCTCGCCCATGACGAAGACATCGCCGTCGCGGCGCATTTCTTCAGCCATGGCATCGCGGAGCGCTTCGCGCACCGTGGTCGAGACCATCTCGGTGCCGGCGGGAATATCCGGATCGGCCGCAGGTTTGGCCGCCGGAGCGGCGGGAACTGCCTTCGGAGCCTCGCCGGCATCCTGGGGAGCCGCTTTTGTACCTTCCTCGGCTGCATCGGTCCGCTGACCGCCAGCGGAAACGGCATCCTGGGTGGAGGCAGGCTTGCCGCTCTTTTCGACATCGCCTGCACTTTCACCGTCCTGCAGCAACACGGCGATCACCGCGTTGACCTTGACGCCTTCGGTGCCGGCGGGAACCACGATCTTGCCGATCGTGCCTTCATCGACGGCTTCGACTTCCATCGTCGCCTTGTCGGTTTCGATCTCGGCGATGACATCGCCGGCGACGACCTTGTCGCCCTCGTTCTTCAACCATTTGGAAAGATTGCCCTCTTCCATGGTCGGCGAGAGAGCGGGCATGAGAATTTCGATCGGCATGTCCTTGCCCTCCCGTTACAATACGATGTCGGTCCAGAGCTCGGACGGATCCGGCTCTGCGTCGTGCTGGGCAAATTCGGCGGCGTCGGCGACGATGTCGCGGACTTCCTTGTCGATGTTCTTGAGTTCGTCCTCGGTCGCCCACTTCTTGGCCGTCAGCCGCGCCTTGACCTGCTCGATCGGATCATGATCCGAGCGCATCTTCTGCACTTCTTCCTTGGAGCGGTATTTTGCGGGATCCGACATCGAGTGACCGCGATAGCGATAGGTCTGCATCTCGAGGATGATCGGACCGTTGCCGGCACGGCACCATTCGGTCGCCTGATCGCCGGCGGATTTGACCGCACGCACATCCATGCCGTCGACCTGAATGCCGGGAATCTTGAACGAGGCGCCGCGATGCGAAAAATTGGTTTCGGCCGACGAGCGCGACACCGAAGTGCCCATGGCGTAGCGGTTGTTCTCGATGATGTAGATCACCGGCAGCTTCCACAGCGAGGCCATGTTGAAGCTTTCATAGACCTGACCCTGGTTGGCAGCGCCATCGCCGAAATAAGTCAGCGACACATTGTTGTTGTCGCGGTAGCGGTTGGCGAAGGCGAGACCGGTGCCGAGCGAGACCTGCGCGCCGACAATGCCGTGGCCGCCGTAAAAATGCTTCTCCTTGGAGAACATGTGCATGGAGCCGCCCTTGCCCCTCGACAGGCCACCACGGCGTCCGGTCAGCTCTGCCATGACGCCCCGCGGTGACAGTTCCATCGCCAGCATGTGGCCATGGTCGCGATAGGCGGTGATCATCTGGTCGCCGTTGATCAGCGACATCTTCATGCCGGTGACGACCGCTTCCTGGCCGATATAGAGGTGGCAGAAGCCGCCGATGAAGCCCATGCCGTAGAGCTGGCCGGCCTTTTCCTCGAAGCGACGGATAAGCAGCATGTGCCGGTAGGCGGCAAGCTCCTCGTCCTTGGTGAAGTCGGCCGGCTTGGGGGCGGAAAGCCCCGTTGATTTGGCGGATGTCGATTTAACGGATTTGGCAGGCGCTTTTTTGGCGGCGGTGGCCATGCATCACTCCCTGTTGGCGTCTCTTCGCGGACACTAAAGCAGACCATGTCTGCTCCGGGGAGGATCAGCTCCTCCCCACCGATTGGAAGGAAGCTAACATGCGAGACCGCGTTTCGCCATGCAGAAAAACGCATGGCTGGCATGCGCCTAAACGCCCAGAATCATTAGAGATAACAGCGATTAACCGAAATTCGGTTATTTCGAATTGGCCGGCAGCATGATGGTGATTTCATCGGGCTGGGACAGATTGAGCGCCCGGCGTGCCTGCTCGTCGAGCATATCCTTTTCGAGCGTGCCCTCATGCATCAGCTGGACGCGCCGCTCCAGATCGATCCGGCGCGCCTTGATGGCATCGTACTTGGCCTGCAATTCGATGGTCTGCGCTTCGAGCTGATATTTGGAATTGATGCCGAACTCGCCATGATAGGCATGGAAGCCGAAATAGGCCAGGAACGCCACGCAAAGCGACGGGATGATCAGCCGGCCGGTGTTTCTCTGCTTGTGCTGGCGTGTCCACATGGTCGCAATCCTTTGACCGCCATTTGTCGCTCGATTGTGCTTAATGGACGGTTACGGACAGGTGCATTAGCCAGCGGCCGCAACGAAAAAGGGCGGGAAAATCCCGCCCTTCCATCGTTTTCGCCAGTTCGGCAGAATTTAGGCTTTGACCACCGACTTGCCAGCGTAGCGCGCCTGCTTGCCGAGCTCTTCCTCGATGCGGATCAGCTGGTTGTACTTGGCCATGCGATCCGAGCGCGACAGCGAACCGGTCTTGATCTGCCCGCAATTGGTGGCGACGGCGAGGTCGGCGATGGTCGAATCCTCGGTTTCGCCCGAACGGTGCGACATGACTGCGGTGTAGCCTGCCTTGTGCGCGGTCTCGACAGCGTCGAGCGTTTCGGTAAGCGAGCCGATCTGGTTGACCTTGACCAGGATCGAATTGGCGACACCCATGCGGATGCCGTCGCGCAGCCGCGCCGTGTTGGTGACGAAGAGGTCGTCGCCAACCAGCTGCGTCTTGTTGCCGATCAAATCGGTCAGGTACTTCCAGCCCTCCCAGTCGTCCTCGGCCAGGCCGTCCTCGATCGAGATGATCGGATAGTCGGCGGCGAGCTTGGCCAGGTACTTGGCCTGCGCCTTCGGATCGCGGGTCTTCTTCTCGCCCTCATAGACGTAATTGCCGTCCTTGAAGAATTCGGTCGCCGCACAGTCGAGACCGAGCGCGATCTCTTCGCCCGGCTTGAAGCCGGCCTTCTCGATTGATTCCATGATGAAATCGAGCGCCACCGGCGCACTCTTCAGATTGGGCGCGAAGCCGCCTTCGTCGCCGACATTGGTGTTGTGGCCGGCATCCTTGAGCTTCTTGCGCAGCGTGTGGAAGATTTCCGAGCCCCAGCGCACGCCTTCGCGCAGCGTCGGCGCGCCGACCGGCAGGATCATGAATTCCTGGAAATCGATCGGATTGTCGGCATGCGCGCCGCCATTGATGATGTTCATCATGGGCACCGGCAGCAAATGCGCCTTGGTGCCGCCGACATAGCGGTAGAGCGGCAGGCCGGCGGCTTCCGCCGCGGCCTTGGCGACCGCCAGCGAGACGCCGAGGATGGCGTTGGCGCCGAGCCGGCTCTTGTTGGGCGTGCCGTCGAGCTCGATCATGGTCTGGTCGATGTGGATCTGGTTTTCGGCTTCCAAGCCGCCGATCGCCTCGAACAGCTCGCCATTGACGGCCTCGACCGCCTTGAGCACGCCCTTGCCGAGATAGCGGGCGCCACCGTCGCGCAGTTCGACGGCCTCATGCGCGCCGGTCGACGCGCCCGACGGCACCGCGGCGCGGCCCATCGAGCCGTCTTCGAGGACGACGTCGACCTCGACGGTCGGATTTCCACGGCTGTCCAGGATTTCACGCCCGACAATGTCGATGATGGCGGTCATTGCGATGTCCCCGATTGATCGATTGAAAGCGTCGCGCCCCTCTTAGCCAAAGTGCCGCAAAAGGCAATCAGGAATGGCATGAAATAATGGTGACAGTCGCCCCATGCGCTCAGGCCGTGGGGCATGGGCGACGCCATCTGAACGCAAACAGCCCGCCCTGACGTCATATGTCTGGCGCGGCATGGGGTGGGTGCCCCGCCCCTGCGGCAATGCCTTTGTCACGAAACCAGGCGGCACACAAACTCCACCCGATGCTTCAAAAGAGGCTACCGCCAACGTGACAAACTTCACAATGCAGAGAATTCGAAGATGTTAGGGTCACATCTACAACGCGAACTATTTGGCGACCACAGTGAAATCAACAAACTTGAACTCTTTGGGGAGGCGGCAATGGCAGCGATTTCAGGTACTGGCTGGGAACTTCTTATTAGCCGCAAAGTCGAGCATATGAGGGGCACCAGACGCAGGACAGTTGGTACCTATAAAGTCTTTCACAACGGCACGGCAGTAACGGGTCTATCGGGGTTCGTGTGTGAATCTCGCGGCCCAGGCGACAATTCCAAAGAAGACAATGGCAGGCGCATCGAGCCCGGCACCTATCCGCTGGCGACACAGGCCGGAGGCAAATATGTGACGATCGGCTACACTGGCGCCAAGACGCCACCCAAACCTGGACTCGAACTGCTGAAGACCAACAAGCGCACCGAAATCCTGATCCATCCGGGCGTCAATTTCCTGTCCAGCGTCGGATGCATCAACCCGACGAAGAAGGTGAGCGGTCCGCTTTCCGACATGGATTTCACGGAGAGCCGGACACGCGTAATCGCCCTCATCGACGATCTGAAAACCTTTGCCGGCGGTGGCTTCCCGAAAAGCAACGGCAAGCGAATCCCCAATGCTTCGGTGGTCGTCGAAGGCGAACCGGTGCTGTCGACCGAGAGTGTCGAGAGCGTGCTCGAAGCCGTTGCGGGCGATCCGAACAAGGGTTTGCCAGCAGCGGTCTTCCAGAAATTCGCGCAGAGACCGGCAAGCGGTTCCAAGCGAACAATCTATGACGGTTACATCGGCGCCTTTACCTCCGACAAAGGCCTCAAGACACTTGGCGATCATGGGGTGTGCAACAACTATGATCGGCTGATGCATTTCTTCGCTCAAGCGGCGATGGAAACCGGTGGCTTCACCCTCATTCGCGAATCCCTGACCTACACGACCGTGGCGGCAATCCGGAACGCATGGAGGTCGCGAGCCGCGGGCAAGACCGATCAGTGGATCGAGGACAACCTGCTGCGCAAGCCGCAAGCCCTGGGCGACTGGGCCTATGGCGGCCGCATGGGCAATGTGAAAGGAACGTTGGACGGCTTCAATTTCCGCGGCGGCGGCACGTTCCAGACCACCGGGCGCGACGCGTACACGGCCAAGGGCAAGCTCGCCAAGGTCGACCTCGCCAATCATCCTGAACTGATCGAGGATCCGCAGATTTCGCTGCTCGCAGCTTGCGCCGAATGGAAAGGGTCAGGCTGCAATGCCTTTGCCGATGCCGGCCTGATTAAAAAGATCTCGCGCGCGATCAACGTCGGCAACGCCAATTCCACCACGCCGGCCAATGGCGAAGCGGATCGGATCGCCTGGCACGAAAAGATTTTCAAGGCGGTGAAGAATGCCGGACTCCTCGGCTGAGCATGCCTCGGATCACGTTCGGCAACACCACGTCATCATAATTCAGAGATAACAATCTCTGTGTCGACTAGGATGGTGATGCGCGGGGCGAAACAGGAGGAGTTTCGCCATGTCCGAGTTGAGCGGTATCGTGAGTTTGTTCCTGATCGCGGCGGCGTTCCTGACGTCGTGCGATACGCAGCAGCCGCCAAAGGCGGCGACGCAGCTGTCCACGCTTCATGCAGCAGAATAATTTAGAAACTGTCGGGTTGCACTGAAAAGGCCCCCGTTTCGGAATTCGGGGGCCTTTTCACGTCAGGCGTCAGCGCAGCTGATCAATGCCAATACGGCGTGACCTTGTAGTAATCATAGGAAGCATCACGTGCGGCCTCGCCATCGGCGCCGGCCAGTTCATTGATCGAATAGGCGGGTGCTGCCTTCAGCTGCTCCTTCGAGAACGGCACGACATAGCCGCCCTTGTCCTCGTCATAGTCGAGGCTCGCCCACGGAATGGCGTGATACTTCTCGCCAATGCCGAGAAATCCACCGAACCCGATCACCGCGAACATGATGCCGTTCGACGTCTTGTCGAGCATGATGTCCTCGATGCTGCCGATGCTCGTGCCTTCGGTGTTGTAGACCGACGTGCCGATGACGCGCGAAGCGGCGATGGCTTCGGTGTGGCCTGTCTGGGTGGTCATGGCTGCTGCTCCTCATGTCGTTGATCGATACTTTGACAATGAGGTGCGCGGGCGAAAGTTCCCGTTTTTCGAGCGGCGGGCGGTTACTCCGCGAGGATGAACGTCACCTTCATGTTGACGCGATAGGCCGCGATCCTGCCGTCCTCGACGACGATCTTCTGGTCCTGGATCCAGGCGCCTTCCACGTTCTTCAGGGTCTTTGAGGCGCGCTCAATCCCCTTCTCGATGGCGTCCTGAAAGCTCTTTTTCGACGACGACGTGATTTCGGTGACGCGGGCGACGGACATGGCTTCCTCCTGCCAAGACGCTCATTTGCAGCAGCGAGCCTACAGCCGGCTTATGCCTTCCACAAGCAGGGCAGCGCGCGCGCCATCGCCGAATCCATCAGCCTCGGTTCAGGTCAGCAGCATTCTTGGCGATGCGGTCGAATGCCATCAGTCTTTCGAGCAGCGCCGGCATGTCCTTCAGCGGCAGCATGTTGGGCCCGTCGGAGGAGGTCGAATTGTCGGGATCCTGGTGGGTCTCTATGAACACGCCGGCGACGCCGACGGCAACGGCAGCCCGCGCCAGCGTCTCGACAAAGCGGCGCTCGCCACCGGAGGAACCGCCCTGCCCGCCCGGCTGCTGCACCGAATGGGTGGCGTCGAAAATCACCGGCGCGCCGATCTCGGCCATCACGGGCAAAGCCCGCATGTCCGACACCAGCGTGTTGTAGCCGAAGGAAGCGCCGCGCTCGGTGGTCAGCACATTGGGGTTGCCGGAGCCGGTGATCTTGGCCACCACGTTCTTCATGTCCCAGGGCGCCAGGAACTGCCCCTTCTTGACGTTGATCACCTTGCCGGTCTTGGCCGCGGCGACCAGCATGTCGGTCTGGCGCGACAGGAAGGCCGGAATCTGCAGCACATCGACATGGTGCGCTACGATCGCGCACTGCTCCTCGGTGTGGACATCGGTCAGAATGGGAAGCGAAAACGCCTTGCGCAACTCGTCGAACACCGGAAGCGCCGCGTCCATGCCGGCGCCGCGCGTTGCCGACAGCGAGGTGCGGTTGGCCTTGTCGTAGCTGGTCTTGTAGACGAGGCCGATGCCGAGCTTGCCGGTCAGTTCCTTCAGCGCGCCGGCCATGTCGAAAGCGTGCTGGCGCGATTCGAACTGGCACGGGCCGGCGATCAACGCCAAGGGCCCGCTGTTGTCGAAGACGACGTTGCCGACGGTTACCGACGAATTCGGCGCCATCGAATTAGGCCCTTGCGGCTTGCTCATGGGGTCTCCCGGAAGATGAAAGCCGCGCCCTGTCCGGATGCCGGCTGCACGACGATTTCGTTGCCCGCTATATCGTGCCCGACGGCGTTGTCTGCAAGCAGCCTCGCGACAGCGCCGACACTGCGGGCCGAAAAGACGATCGCGGCGAAGCGAAGGTCCGTCGGCGCGCCAGCCGACATGCCGAAGCGCTCAGCGAAAGCCGCGGGCTTGAGAACGCTCAAACGCGCGTTCGCCAGGTCGAACGCCGTGCTGCTCCTCTGCCTCGAACCCGTCGCTGTCTCGATCAGGTGGCGCTTTTCGGATGGCACGCCGCTGACCGCAACGATTTCGGCAATGCCGGTCACGCCATTGGCATGAGCCTGCAGCGCCGTACGGTCGATTTGAGGGGCGTTGATCCGCTCGCAAGCGAACAGAAAGGCGTCCATCGTCTCGGCGCCGGCGGCGAAAGCCAGTTTGAACGAGGCCATGTCGCTCTTTCCGGCCGTGTCGGTGAAGGCGCGGGAAAAGCTCAGTACGTCTCCCGCCGACAGGCCGGCTTTGATAAAGCGCGCATGGTCCGCATCGGCATCGTCGGTGGCCAGCACCACGGCGGAAAAGCCCTCATCGCCCAGCCTGGCGCGATGGAGCCGGTCGCGCGCGACAAAGACATTGCCGCCGGCGATCGCACTCGCTGCCAGCTGTTCGTTCCCAACCGCCAGCGGTTCGAGATAGGTGCCGTCGGCAAGGAAGACGCAGCAATTTTCGGTGCCGAAGGGATGAATGCCGGTTGGCGCGACGATGAAGCCAAGCGATGTCAGCCGCGCCCGCGCCACGGCGAGGCTCGCCGTCGGCAGCACCAGATGGTCAAGCGGATGGGTCGTGCTGGTCATGCCGGCGCGGTGTGCATCATTCCCGAAATTGGTTCAAGGCCTCTTGCCGGCCCGATCAGGCCGTCGCCACGATATCGGCCGAATAGCGCAATTCGCGCAAGGGTTTGACCCGGCTGGTCGTCTCGGCATAGAGCGGGTGCGCCTTGTATGCGGCAAGCGCGGCATCATCCTCGAACTCGGCATAGACGACCACGTCGATCGCATCCGACAGCGGATCGACCTTGCTGTTGAGCGTCACCTCGAAGAGGCTTGAATGCGGGATCTTGCCCAGTGTGAGCAAGCCTGTGCGCACGGCCTCGACATCGTCCTTGCGCCGCGCGCTGAAGAAAACGATATGCCGGATCACGCCTGCCTCCACGTTCGATTTCCAGCATGTTTTGTGTGAGCGGGACCGTCGCGTCAACCGCCACGATGTCGCGCCCGGCAATGCCGGCAGGCGACTTTGCAGAGGCGCAAAAAGCTAGGCTTTGCCGGTGACGTAGCGCACGACGCGCGACATCTCCCTGACCGTCGTGTCGAGATAGCGGCCCTGATTGTAGAGGCCGTCCCAGATCAGGAAAAAGGCGATGGCGACGATGACGATGACATAACGCATGGCTGAAACTAACGTATGTGGCTGTTCCTAACCATAGCGATTTCGCCGGCGGTCGCTCGCCCTCACCGATTCTGGCCCCAGGCACGCCACCTGGGCCAGTGCCGGGCACGGCTTGCCTCTTGAAGTTCCGGTCGATGCGGTGGAAGATTGTGGCGAAAATTTAAGCAGGCTACGGCGTTCGCGCCTGGCGAATGAAAGTGGAGGATGTGGAGGCCGGCAGATCTTGCGCCGCCCCCGCGGAAGTCCAGGGGGGTGTGAGATGGCTGTCAGGGAATACAAAGGCATCGGCGACGCCATCAGGCTGGACGAACTCAATTTCGCCGAGATCGTCAAGGGCCTGCCGGCCAAGGCGCGCATGGTGCTGTCGGCGGCGATGAAATTGCCGCGCGGTTCGCTGAAGGTGAGGATGCCGGATGGCCGGGCGGTGCTTGTCGGCGGCAACGGACCCGGGCCGGATGCCGAGCTGGTGTTGAAGAACTGGCGCCTGCCCGGCCGTGCCTTTTCCGGCGGCACCATCGGCGTTGCCGAATCCTACATGGACGGCGACTGGGAAAGCCCTGATGTAACCAGCTTCCTCGAACTGTTCGTCGTCAACTCGGCCGTTGGGGAACGCATTGCCGGCGGCGCCAACTGGCTCATCAACACGGTCCAGCGCATCCGCCACTGGTTCAACGAAAACACCCGCGCCGGCTCGAAGCGCAACATCTCGGCGCATTACGATCTCGGCAACGCCTTCTACAAGCAATGGCTCGATCCCAGCATGACCTATTCGTCGGCGCTCTATGCGACCGGCGCCAACGACCTGGAAAGCGCTCAGGCCGCCAAATACCGCGCGCTGGCCAAGGATACCGGCATCGGCAAGAAGGACCATGTGCTCGAGATCGGCTGCGGCTGGGGCGGTTTTGCCGAATTTGCCGCGCGCGAGATCGGCTGCCGCGTCACCGGCCTGACCATCAGCCGCGAACAGCACGATTTCGCCAAGGCGCGCATCCAGAAGGCGGGACTGTCTGACAAGGTCGACATCAAGCTGCAGGATTACCGAGACGAAACGGGCACTTACGACCGCATCGCCTCGATCGAGATGTTCGAGGCGGTCGGCGAAAAATATTGGCCGGTATTTTTCGGCAAGATGAAGGCGTGCTTGAGGCCCGGCGGCACCGCCGGCCTGCAGATCATCACCATCAACGAGGCCGCCTACGACACCTATCGGGCGAGGCCGGATTTCATCCAGCGCTATGTCTTCCCAGGCGGCATGCTGCCGACGCCGTCGATCCTGAAGACGCTGGGCAGCGACCATGGCCTTGCCCATCTGCGCGAGCGCGTCTTTCCGGACGACTATGCCCGCACGCTTGCCGAATGGCGCAACCGCTTCTGGGCGTCGTGGGAAAAGATCGTCCCGCTCGGCTTCGACGACCGCTTCAAGAAGCTTTGGGAATTTTATCTCCACTATTGCGAAGCCGGCTTTAGAGCCAGCTACATCGACGTGCGCCAAGTGGTCTACAAAGCCTGATCCGAAGCGTGATTGAGCGGGCGTATGCCCGCTCGTTTTCCCTGTTAGCTGCACGTTGCCTCAAAGCAGGATGCGATACTTCGCAAACCCGGATTCGCCCTCGCCGGCCGGCTCGATCTTGAGCGATTTCACTCCCGATATAAAATCCTTCGCTTTGGGGCCGGTCTCGAACACGACGCTGGTGCCGGGCAGCGGCGTGAACGACCAATTGTCGTCGGCCGAGGGATTGATCGTGCCTTCGCTGACGACGTAGCGCACGATCACGTCGCGGTTGGTGTCCGGCGCCTCGTAGATGATCTTCGAGGCATTGATGTCGGGGAAATTGCCGCCACCGCCGGCGCGGTAATTGTTGGTGGCGACGACGAATTTCGCTGCCGGATCAATAGGCTTGCCGTCGAAGCTGAGGCCGACGATGCGGTTCGAGCCGGCATTGGCGACGCCACCCTTGGCATCGTATTTCGGCAGCTGCGACAGGTCTATTCCGTAGCTGACGCCATCGATCACATCGAAATTGTAGGACGGGAATTCGGTGTCGATGAGCGCCTGGTCGGCCTTGCCCGGCTCGATCTTCCTGAAAATGCCGGCCGACATTTCCAGCCATTCCTTCACTTGCGCGCCGGTGATTTCGACGGCGCGCACCGTGTTCGGATAGAGATAGAGGTCGGCGACGTTCTTGATGGCGATGTCGCCCACCGGCACGTCGGTATAGTAGTCGGCGCCGTTGCGCCCGCCGGCCTTGAAGGGTGCTGCCGCCGACAGCAGCGGCACATCCTTCCACTGCGTGCTCTTCAATATGTCCTTGAGGTACCAGCTCTGCGCCTGGTTGACGATCTGCACCGACGGATCGTCGGCGACCAGCGCGAAATAGGAATAGAGCGGCGCCGAGGTCTTGCCGACCGGTCGGCGGACATAGGCAAGTGTCGCCTCATGGTCCGCCTTCAGCGCATCGACGACGCGCTGGTCGTCCGCCACCGTCGGCTTGTTTGCCTTGTCGACGCGCTGGTAGATCGGCCTTGCCTCCGATGTGGCCGAGGCTACGCGCCATTTCGATCCGTCCCGTTCCAGAAGCAGATCGATCAGTCCCATATGCGAGCCCCAGAAACCGCCCATCACGGCGGGCTTGCCCTGCAGCGTGCCTTTCTCGGTGTCGACGCCTTCGAGCGCCTGAAAATCCTTCTTGCCGGGGAAGACGAGATGCTGATGGCCGGTGAACACCGCATCGATGCCTTCGACGCCGGCGACGAAGAAGGAGGCGTTCTCCATGCCGTCGCCCTGCTTGATATCGATGCCGGAATGCGAGAGCGCGATGACGATGTCGGCGCCCTCCTCCTTGATCTGCGGCACCCATGCCCTGGCCGCCTCGACGATGTCGCGCGTCCTGACATTGCCTTCCAGGTTCTTCAGGTCCCAGACCATGATCTGCGGCGGCACAAAGCCGATGATGCCGATCTTGATCGGCTGCTCGGCGCCCGACCCGTCCTTGATCTTCTTGTCGAGGATGACATAGGGCTTGAGGTAGAGCTTGTCGTCGCGCGGTTTGGCGGCAAGCTCGGTGCCGCGGATCAGATTGGCGCAGACGAAGGGGAAATTGGCTCCGGCCAGCACCTTGTCGAGGAACGACAGGCCGTAATTGAACTCGTGATTGCCGAGCGTCGAGCATTCATAGCCCAGCAGGTTCATGCCCTTCATGATCGGATGCAGATCGCCTTCCTTGAGGCCCTTCTCATAGGCGATGTAATCGCCCATCGGATTGCCCTGCAAAAGATCGCCATTGTCGATCAGCATCGCATTGGTGGCTTCCTTGCGCACCGCCGCGATCAGTGAGGCCGTCCGTGACAGGCCCATCGTGTCGTTGGCTTTGTCGGCGTAGTAGTCGTAAGGCAGCACATTCACATGAATGTCGGTGGTCTCCATGATCCTCAGATGCGCCTGATTGGCCTGCGCGCGGGCGGAAAACGGATGGAGCATGATCAGCGCCCCGCTGGCGGCCGTACCGGCAAGAAAACTACGGCGGGAGACGGGGTAATTGAGATGCGGCATTGGTTTTCCTTCCCAGCGACGTGACAAGATCCCAGCCCCGGGCGGAAGCTTCGCGCCGAAAACCGGCCATGTCCATCGGGAAGTCAGTCGATCAGCAAAAGGTGACGGCTGGATGAATATCCTTGGCCGCGGTTGAGAACCTCAGCCCTTGTCATCGTCGCCCTGGGTGATCAGCCGCGCGCTGCGCTGGCCGGTGAAATAGATCCATAGCCAGCTAAGCGACACCGAGAGCCGGTTGCGGAAACCGATCAGGAAGTAGATATGCGCCACGCCCCACAGCCACCAGGCAAGCCATCCCGTGAGCTTGATCGAGCCGAAATCGATCGCGGCTGCCCACTTGCCGATCGTCGCCAGGTCGCCGGCATGTTTGTAGCGGAAAGGCCGCGGCGCGCCATCGCCGGCCAGCCGCGCCCTGATCGTCGCGGCGACATGCTTGCCCTCCTGCTTGGCCGAGGGCGCCACGCCGGGCACCGGTTTGCCGTCCGGCCGCAAGACATGCGCGGTGTCGCCGATGACGAAGATTTCAGGACTGTTCGGCACGGTCAGATCGGGCTCGACCATTACCCTGCCCGCCCGGTCCACCGGCGCGCCCAGCCACTCTCCCGCGGGTGAAGCCGCCACGCCGGCGGCCCACAGGATGGTTCGCGCCGGCAGATGCGTATCGCCAAAGACGACGCCTTCGGCATCGAGGCGCGTGACGGCGCGGCCAAGCTCGACCGTGACGCCCCGCCGCTCCAGCGCCTTGCGCGCATAGTCGGACAGCTTTGGCGCGAAATTGGCTAGGATCCTGTCTCCGGCCTCGACCAGCACCACACGCGCCTCACGCGTGTCGATGTTGCGGAATTCGCCGCGCAGCGTTTCATGCGCGAGTTCGACAATGGTGCCGGCAAGCTCCACGCCGGTCGGGCCGCCGCCGACGATGACCAGTGTCAGCAGTGCCTGGCGCTTGGCCGGATCGGTCTCGCGCTCGGCCTGCTCGAAGGCGAGCAGGATGCGCCGGCGAATGGTGGTTGCGTCTTCAAGCGTCTTCAGCCCGGGCGCGAAAGGCTCCCATTCGTCGTGGCCGAAATAAGCATGACGCGCGCCGGTGGCGAGCACCAGCGTGTCGTAGGGAACAGAACTGCCGTCCTCAAGCAGCACGCGTTTGCCTGGACGGTCGACGCCGGTGACGTTGCCGAGCAGGGTCGTCACGTCCTCGCGCTTGCGCAGCAGATGACGGATCGGCCAGGCGACTTCCGAGGTCGCCAGCGAGGTGGTCGCCACCTGGTAGAGCAGCGGCTGGAAAAGGTGATGGTTGCGCTTGTCGATCATGGTGATGCGCACGGGTGCGCCGGCCAGCGCCCGGGTGAGTTCGAGACCGCCGAACCCTGCGCCGACGACAACGACATGATGGCTGGTTTCACTCATCGCATTCACCCCTGTTTGTCTCCCTTTATCTAGTGATTTTTGTGCACCGCAACAATGTCGGGGCGAGCTAGATTGCCGCTTAAGGCTGCCCAGGACTCGTCGCCGGATGTCGCGAATGCCTATGTCGGCAAGCATGGACGGGTATAGCCTTGCAGGGGCTGGAACCACGGGAGTGAAGCATGGCCAACGACGATGACAAAGATGGCAAAGGGCGGGCGCAATATTCTTCGCCACCTTGCTTCATGCACGAACTCGATCCGGAATTTCGCGCGCCATTGACCGACTGGACCGATGTGCGCCGTTGGCGCAAGGCCGAGCGCGAGCGTCTGATCGCGGCACGGTTGGCGGTTTCCGCCGATGCGCGGGTGGCGATGTCGCGGGCTATCGCCGAAGGGCTCGACGCGGCAATCGGCGACATTGCCGGCCGCATGGTCAGCCTCTATTGGCCGTTTCGCGGCGAGCCGGACCTGCGGCCGTGGATGGCGTCGATCAACGAACGCGGCGGCCGCACGGCGCTGCCCATCGTGATCGAGAAAGGCCAGCCGCTGATCTTCCGCGCTTATGTGCCCGGCGACCGGCTGGAAAAAGGCATCTGGAACATCCCGATCCCGGCCGAAGGCGAGCCGGTGCTGCCCGACATCGTCATCTCGCCGATCGTCGGCATCGACCCGCGAAACTACCGCCTGGGCTATGGCGGTGGCTTCTTCGACCGCACGCTGGCTGCCATGCCGTTCAAGCCATTGGTCATCGGCGTCGGCTACGAACTGCAGCGCATCCCCACCATCTACCCGCAGCCGCACGACATCCCGATGGACCAACTGGTGACCGAGGTATTAAAAGCCTAGCGTGATGAGATTCAGAGACCCTCCGTGTGATCGCACATATTCATAAATATCACGCTTAGAAAAGATCGCCGTTGGTGTCATTCCCAGGCAACTGAGGAATATCCGCCTTACCGGCATCTTTATACTCGGCCAACAAACGAATGCGGCGATACACACTGAACAGAATTTTCAGAAAGACAAGCGGATCTCCGGTGCGCGCGTGTAGCGCACCTGCAGACGGAAGCTCAATCAATCGGGCCATGTCATTGGCACTGTCGGCGATTATCTTCACCTCTTCAGCGGCTTTTCTAGTATCCACTTTATTTGTTTTAAGCACAATTCCGTGCACTCCGCTACTCAGCTCCTAAGCCTCTCCGCTTCTTCTCCATCGCCGCGCGATCAACAATCGCGCAAGGCAAAGGACGAACTGATCTTCATCACGTGCGGCATAACAGACAGCCACTTCTTGTGGATGCGTTGATAGCCCACGAGGTGCTTCGCCGCGATGCGCAGGATGTAGTCGTATTCACCCGACATCAGGTGGCAGGACAGCACATTTGGGCAGCACTTTATCGCCGCATCGAGGCCGGTTGACCGCCGTGTAGCAACACAAATGTTACGTGACAAAAATCCGACGTGGTCGATAAATACTCTTTAAGGGAACCATGCTGCAGCGAACCGCTTCGACATGCGCTTCGGGCGGATCCAACAGTGTCGAGCCGCTCTTGAATTGGCTGCTTCGCAACGGGTGGCGAGATGATCGGACGAACCATAGCAATTACCCTCGCAATTGCGTTTTCCCTTTCGCCTTTGCATGCGCAACCACGGCATCGTTTGCCGAGCGGCTACAAATGGGGCCGCTGCCTGCTTGTTGTTGGCGGTCAGACCCGCATATCCGGAAGGTGCTCTTATCAAATCGAGCAGGGCGGCGATTTCAATATCCAGGGACCGAAGCAAGTTTTTGCAGGGATCGACTATCCTGATCCGCATAGTGGCGCTGGTGAAATGTCTAAAGATTACTGGGCGGATGTCTACAAGGACGGTGATGTCTGGGCGGGCTATGCAAACTCCGACATTCGCGCCACCCACGGTGATGAACGCTGGGAAGAACTTCGCCGCGAAGGCGCATGCTATATCGGGAAGGACGTCCGAGTATGTTTGTGGCGTTAAGCCAGTTCCGGCTTCATTCCCATGGCGGTCCGATCGACGATCTCGCGCAGGGCAAAGGATGAGTTGATCTTGGTCACATGCGGCATCGCCGACAGCCACTCCTTGTGGATGCGCTCATAGTCGACCAGATCCTTGGCGGCGATGCGCAGGATATAGTCGTATTCGCCCGACATCAGGTGGCACGACAGCACATTCGGGCAGCGCTTGATCGCCGCCTCGAAATCCGACAGCGTCTTTTCGAACTGTCCCGACAGCGATATGTGCACGATCGCCGTCATCTGGTGACCGAGCGCTGCATTCGAAAGCCGGGCGTGATAGCCGCGGATGGTGCCGGATTTCTCCAGATTGTCGAGCCGGCGCGAACAGGCCGACTGCGACAGGCCGACCCTTTCGGCGAGCGCCGCATTGGGTATGCGGCCATCCTTCTGCAGTGCCTCGAGAATGGCGATATCGATCCTGTCGAGCGGCATTTCTCGTGATTCCTGCGAAATTTCCTTGATTTCGCGCAACGATTATCGAAACGCGTGACCCCGCGCAAGCGCATTCGCAAACACCTGCGCAACGATTTGTGGTTCACTCGGTTGATACAGGGAACGAGCCCGAAGGGCCGGATCAGGAGAAGACTATGCGCGTCGGTTGCCCCAAGGAAATCAAGAACCACGAATACCGCGTCGGCCTGACGCCGGGCTCCGTCCGCGAATATGTCGCGCATGGTCATGAAGTGCTGGTCGAAAGCGGCGCCGGCGCCGGCATCGGCGCCGATGACAATGCCTACCGCGCCGCCGGCGCCACCATCGCCAAGACCGCCGCCGACGTGTTCGCCAAGTCCGACATGATCGTCAAGGTCAAGGAGCCGCAGCCCAACGAATGGGCGCAGCTGCGCGACGGCCAGATCCTCTACACCTATCTGCACCTGGCCCCGGATCCGGAGCAGACCAAGGGCCTGCTCGCGTCCGGCGTCACCGCAATCGCCTATGAGACCGTAACCGACGACCGCGGCGGCCTGCCGCTCTTGGCGCCGATGTCGGAAGTTGCCGGCCGCCTGTCGATCCAGGCCGGCGCGACCGCGCTGCAGAAGGCCAATGGTGGCCGCGGCGTGCTGCTCGGCGGCGTGCCCGGCGTGCTGCCCGGCAAGGTCACCGTGCTCGGCGGCGGCGTCGTCGGCCTGCATGCCGCCCGCATGGCGGTCGGCCTCGGCGCCGACGTCACCATCATCGACCGCTCGATCCCGCGCCTGCGCCAGCTGGACGACCTCTTTACCGGCCGCGTCCACACCCGCTACTCCACAGTCGAGGCGCTTGAGGAAGAATGCTTCTCGGCCGACATCGTCGTCGGCGCCGTGCTCATCCCGGGTGCTGCTGCACCCAAGCTGGTGACCCGCGAAATGCTGTCGGGCATGAAGAAGGGCTCGGTGCTGGTCGACGTCGCTATCGACCAGGGCGGCTGCTTCGAGACTTCGCACGCCACCACCCATGCCGAGCCGACCTATGAGGTCGACGGCGTGATCCATTACTGCGTCGCCAACATGCCGGGCGCCGTGCCGGTGACCTCGGCGCACGCGCTCAACAACGCGACGCTGCATTATGGCCTGCAGCTGGCCGACAAGGGCCTGAAGGCGCTGGTCGACGACCACCATTTGCGCAACGGCCTCAATGTCCACAGGGGCAAGATCACCAATCGCGCCGTGGCCGAAGCACTCGGCTATGAGCTGGTCGAACCGAAAGTGGTTCTGGCTGCCTGACCTGACCTGGCATTTTGCCTCCCTTACCCGCCGGTTGTACCGGCGGGTTTTTCTTGGCTACAAGACCGCAAAACGCCCGCTCCAGGGCAAGGTGCAGCCCCTCTCGACAGCGCTTTTGCCTGTCGATGTGACATTTTTGTCATTCCAATATTAACGAGCATCCTGTTAGAACACGGACGGGTTTGTTCTATGCTAAGGGGCTAAAATGTTTATTTCTGCTAAATCCGTTCTTCTCGGCGCCGTTTCGGCAATGGCTTTGATATCGGTAGCGCATGCCGCCGACGTTGTGCAGCCGGTGGAAGAACCTGCCGGTTTCAACTGGAGCGGCGCCTATGTCGGCATCGGCGGCGGCTTCGGCGCCACCGTGCACCGCATCAGCGTCGACCCGTTTCTCGACTTCAATGGCATCGGCGGCAACGGCGTGTTTGGCGAAGTGACCGCCGGCTACGACTACATGGTCTCTGAACGCTTCCTGCTCGGCGGCTTCATCGACGCCAACATCGGGAATATCGGTCCGTCGATCAGCCTTCCGGGCGCTGATATCGACCTGACGAACGCTTATGGCTTCGACGTCGGCTTGCGCGCCGGCTATCTCTTGAACCCCAGTACGCTCGGCTATGTGCTCGGCGGCTACACTTGGAACCATTTCAAGCTCGAGGGTTCGGGCTTTGCCGACGGTCTTGATTTCACGGAGAACCGTGGCGGCTATGTCGTCGGCGTTGGTATGGAAACCGTGCTGCGCGGCAACTGGACGATTAAGACCGAGTACCGCTACGCCAACTATGGCGACGACTCGGTGGCTGACCTCGGCATTATCGGCGGCCCGGGAACCTCTCTGGATGTCGAGCCGTCCAGCCACACCTTCCACATCGCGGCCAATTACCGCTTCGGCGCCCAGAATGGCGGCGGGGCCTCGTTTGCTGCTCCGACCTACAACTGGACCGGCTTCTATGTCGGCGGCGCGCTTGGCGCCGGCACCGTGGTGCATGACCTGACGCTCGCCAGCGCCCTCGAATTGGATGGCATCGGCGGCGAAGGCGTGTTCGGCGAGGCGAGCATCGGTTACGACCATGATTTCGGCGGCTGGGTCGCCGGCGTTCTGGTCGACGCCCGCTATTCCGGCATACGCTCGAAGCTGGACATTCCGGGTGGGTCGATCAAGGGCGATGCCGACTATGGCTTCGATGCCCTGGCCCGCATCGGCGCCAAGGTCAACGAATCGACGCTGGCCTATGTCCTCGGCGGTTACAGCTGGCAGCATTTCGACCTGCATGCCTCCTCGCCCGTTGGCGACATCGTCGACTGGGGATCGAGCGGCTTCTCGGTCGGTGGCGGCCTGGAAACGGCCGTTTCCAGCAACATGACGCTTGGTCTCGAATACCGCTATTCGCAGTATGAGAAAGAAGATTTCGGCTCGGGCGGCTTCCTCACCGACGAGCCTTCCTTCCAGACCGTTCGCGTCGGCGCGAAGTATAAATTCAACTAAACGCCGCACACACACACGGCGAAGGCCCGTCGGTCAATTCCGGCGGGCTTTTTCTTTGCGCAAAATTCCTGGCGCCGGAATTGAACAGGCTGGCGGACATCAAAAAAGCGGAGCCAAAGCCCCGCTTCCTCGGTCATCGAGATCCCCGCCGGTTCATCCGCGGTCGGCAATCCATCGACGCTGGTCTTTTACCGAGAGAATGCGACGGGAGTACGACAAGTCCCAACCGCCATCGGCGTGCGTCGCCATGCCGGCGAGGATCGCGATGCTGTGTGAAGTGCTTCACATCCGCAATTCGAAAAGCATGCGCAGACAGGGATGCCAACTTGACGGATCGAGCCGTCACACGGTTGCCAACTTCCCGCCAGACCACCGGCGGGCATCTTTTTGTCAGAAACGCTCGATGCGGCACTGATAACAATTGTTGCGCGCCGAGCGGACGTGGACATAGGCGATGTCAGCGCGCTCAAACAGCGTCTCTGCCCGCGCCGCAATGCCGCCAGTCGGAATGACGCCGCCGCTGCCATAGACGATGCGGTCATCCGCACCATAGCCGCGCACGATATAGTCGCTGCTCTCAAGCATCTCTGGAAGCGCTTCTGTCTCGGCTGCGCGTTCGCATTCCTGCGCATGCAGGAAGATCGGTCCTGTCTCGGCGTAAGGCTGCAACGCCGGAAACGGCCGATAGGCCATGATCAGATAGCCATCGCCTTCGGCGACGTTTCTCAGGCAATGCCGGCACGGCACCCCGTCGCCATCTGAAACCTTCCGCTCCGGCGTTTGCCCGTAGGCGTCCGGCCCGCCGCGCTGCAGCGCTCTCACATCTTCTGTCGGCAAGGCTTTGAACTGGACGGTCATGGCTAAATCTCCGGTGTGGTTGACCGGAAATTATGCCCCCGCCGAGGTGCTTCCCACCCGATTCCTGTCAACTGTCAGCAGCCCGGCCAGTCTCAGGCCGGACTGCTTCGGCATTGGGCAGGTCCCGCGCCGGCTCAGCGGATGAAATCGTCGAAGCGGCGCAGCATCACCCGGCGCCTGCGCCAGTTCTCGTCCTGGGTCCGCACGAGCAGGAATTCCTCGCCATGAACGGTCGGTTCGGCCTTCAGTCGGAGAAAGTCACGGCCGCATGACGCTGGCCGAGCGCTCGGCGAACGACAGCGGATGCACGGTCTCCTTCTTTTGCGCCACCGGCGCAAAACCGAGCTTCTGGTAGAGCGGCAAGGCAGCCGGATGGTCGAGCGTGCAGGTCTGCACCGTTACCCGTTTCGGCCCATACGACCATGCTGCGGCAATCGCCGCACCGAGGAACCAACGGCCGATGCCTTGCCCGGTCGCATGTTCCATCATGCCGAAATAGGCGAGCTCGACTTCCTCTGGCAAATGCGGCTTGAGGTCGAAGAAACCGGCCGGCGCGCCGTCGAGATAAAGCACCCTGATGTCGCGGTCCTCGCGGTGGATCCCGGCGGCAAGCTCGTCATCGTCCAGCCTCAGCACATTGACCCAATGCCATTTGCGCCCGACCCGATCCATCAGATAGCGATAGAAATGCAGCGGAATGTCCTTGGTCCTGAGCAGCGCGATCTGCCTGTTGTAGGGCAAGGGCGGCGAATAGGCCGGCGGCACATGCATTTCCAGAAACGTGACCGTGACCTCGATGTCGTCCAGCGCGCCATTTTCCATCGCCATCATTCCTTGCCCGTCACCACGGGCGTGTCTGCCAGCCCGCCCCATTCCGTCCATGAGCCGTCGTAGAGCCGGTTGTCGGTGTGGCCGAGCGTCTCCAGCGCCAGAGTGACGACAGCCGCCGTGATGCCGGAACCGCAAGAGGTGACGACCGGTTTCGACAGATCGATACCGGCATCCTCAACGGCCTTGCGCAACTGGTCCTTCGACAACAGCGCGCCATCCTGTGACAGCGCCGAATAAGGCAAATTGTGCGCGCCGGGCATGTGGCCGGAGCGAACACCCGCGCGGGGCTCTGGCTCGGCGCCGGTGAAGCGGCCCGCGCCTCGGGCGTCCGCAATCTGGCTCTCGCCAGTCTCGACGATGCGGCGCATGTCGGCAAGGCTGGCGACGCGAGCGGCATCGAAATCGGCATGAAACACATTCGGCGCGATCTTGGTCGGCTCCGCCGTCACCGGCCGGCCCGCCGCCTTCCAGCGGTCGAAGCCGCCGTCGAGCACATAGACCTGGAACACGCCCATGACGCGGAACATCCACCAGGCGCGCGGCGCCGAGAAGAAACCCGGACCGTCATAGACGACAATGGTGTCGTCGGCCGAAATTCCCATGGCGCCTACATATTGCGCGAAATGCTGTGGCGAGGGCAGCGTGTGCGGCAGCTTGGCATCAGGATCGGAGGCCGCATCATGATCGAAGAATCGCGCACCCGGAATATGCGCAGCCTCATACTCGGCGCGCGCATCGCGCTTCTGCGCCGGCAGATACCAGGATGCATCGACGATCGTCAGGCCGGGCTCGCCAAGACGGCTCTGCAACCAGTCCGCATCGACGGTGAAAGGGCTGTCATCGGCCATTGTTCTTCTCCTGCTCCGCCTTGGCGAAGCATTGCTTCCTGTTGACCATGATCTTCCCCGAAAACCCGCTTCCACTTTTCGGGATCATGGTTCGTTCAAGCTACCGGCATTGGTCCGAAGCGAATGCGAAAACGCCGGTTTTCGCGGCCCTTCTTCTCGATCTTGCCGATGTGGATTTCACCGACTTCGCCGGTGCTTTTGACATGGGTGCCGCCGCAGGGCTGGCTGTCGATCGAAGCGTTGTCGCCGATGCAGACCAGGCGGATCTTGCCGGTGCCGGCGGGCGGCCGGACAGTCTTGGATTTCACCAGGCCAGGATTGGCTGCCAGTTCCTCGTCGGTGATCAGCCTGACGAAGATCGGATGATCGGCCCGCACCAGCTCCATCAGCCCGGCGGTGACGTCTTCCCTGGTGAAGCCGGCATCGGGAGCGTCGAAGTCGACGCGGCTGTCATCTTCGGAAACCGCAGCACCGGTAATCGGAAACGGACAGACGACGGTGAGCAAATGGCAAGCTGCGTGCATGCGCATCAGGAGATGCCGCCGCTCCCAGTCGATGGCGAGTTTCACCTGCTCGCCGACCTCGGGTGCCGGCTGCTCCGGCGCCGGCACATGGATGATCTCGTCCTTGGTCTCGCCGGTGATGGTGGCGGCAATGGCGATGCGGGTGCCGTCGGCGCGCTCTAATGTGCCGGTATCGCCAGGCTGGCCGCCCGATGTGGCATAGAAGATGGTCCGGTCGAGAATGATGCCGCCGCGCTCGTTGATGGCGACAACGGTGGCGTCGGCCGCTCTGAGATAGGCGTCGTCGCGAAACAGCGCTTCTGTTCTGTGCGCCATCAGGCGACCTTCTCATACGGCACCGGAATTGTGCTGCGCTCATCCATCCAGCCCGGCACCGGCAGGTTCTTCTCGCGCAGGAATTCCGGGTTGAACAGCTTCGACTGGTAGCGCGTGCCATAGTCGGCAAGTATGGTCACGATGGTGTGGCCGGGGCCAAGCTCGCGCGCCATCCGTATAGCGCCGGCAATGTTGATGCCGGTCGAACCGCCGACGCACAGGCCTTCTTCCTGGATCAGGTCGAAGACGATCGGCAGCGCCTCTTCGTCCGGCACCTGGAACGAGAAGTCCGGCGTGAACCCATCGAGATTTGCCGTGATGCGCCCCTGCCCTATCCCTTCGGTGATCGAGCTGCCGTCGGACTTCAATTCGCCACTGGTGTAGAAGGAATAGAGCGCCGCACCCAGCGGATCGGCGAGCGCGATCTTGACGTTGCTGCTCTTGGCCTTCAGCCCGAAGGCGACGCCGGCCAGCGTTCCGCCCGAACCCACCGCCGAGACGAAACCGTCGACCTTGCCGCCGGTCTGCATCCAGATTTCTTCCGCCGTGGTGCGGATATGGCCGTCGCGATTGGCAACGTTGTCGAACTGGTTGGCCCAGATCGCGCCGTTCGGCTCCGACCTCGCCATCTGCTCGGCCAACCGCCCCGACAGTTTCACGTAATTGTTGGGGTTCTTGTAAGGCACCGCCGGCACTTCGATCAGCTCGGCACCAAGCAGCTTGATCGTGTCCTTCTTTTCCTGGCTCTGGGTGTCGGGAATAACGATCACTGTGCGATAGCCCAGCGCCTTGGCAACCAGCGTCAGGCCAATGCCGGTATTGCCTGCCGTGCCTTCGACGATGACCCCGCCCGGCTTCAACAGCCCGCGCTGTTCGGCGTCGCGGATGATGAACAGGCCGGCGCGATCCTTGACCGACTGGCCGGGGTTCATGAACTCGGCCTTGCCCAGGATCTCGCAGCCGGTCTGCTCCGAGGCCTTGTTGAGGCGGATCAGGGGCGTGTTGCCGATCGCTTCGATCACAGAACGGGGCATCCGGGATTCCTTATGTAGCTGCGGCGAGACCCTAGAAACCCGAAGCTTGCGTTTCAAGGCAAGAATTCGCCTGGTCCAGTCGCATTTCGGGCACTGCAATCTCCCGCGGCCGGACAACGCGCGATGACGATCATTTCAACCAGTACGGAAAAGCGCTCTTTTCATTCGATTTTTTCACCGCTAGAGCACTAATGACAGATCGGCAGGGCGCAGAATGACACTTTACCGGGCCAACCCGAAGCACGGCGTCGCCTGGATAACCGGCGGCAGCAGCGGCATCGGCCGTGCGCTGGCCAAGGACCTCGCGGCAAAGGGCTTTGTCGTCGCGGTCACCGCACTCGACGGCGACCCACTCGACGCGCTCATCGTCGAGACGGCGCAGATGCCGGGACGTGTCGTCGCCTACCCTTGCGACGTCACCGATGAGCCGCGCATGGCAAGCACGGTGGCGGCGATTGAAAAGGAGCTCGGGCCGATCGTGCTCGCCGTCTTCAACGCCGGCAACTACATCGCCACGCCCGGCGAAGACCTCAGGGTCCGCGACTTTCGCCAGACCTTCGAGGTCAACTATTTCGGTATCATCAATGGCCTCGTCCCGCTCATGGAGCGCATGCGCATCCGTGCGCGCGGCCATATTGTGCTTGTCGGATCGGTTACCGCCTATTTCGGCTGGCCGACCACGGCGGCCTATGGCGGCTCGAAGGCGGCGATCAACATCTTGGCCGAGTCGCTGAAATACGATTTCGACAAGATGAATGTCCGGATCCAGGTGATGAATCCGGGCTTCATCGACACGCCGCTGACCGAAAAGAACATGCTGCCGATGCCGGGACTGATGCCGGTCAACCGCGCCTCGCGCCGCATGCTGCGCGGCATCGAGCATGGCGGCTTCGAGGTTACCTTCCCTCACCGGCTGAGCTGGGGGCTGAAGGTGCTGGCACTGCTGCCAAGGCCAGTCTGCCGGTGGTTCATCAGCACGGCGACCCGCTGGACAGGGCGGCCGCTGAATTTCGACCGCAAGCCGCCGAACCAATAGCTGTCCACAGTCCGGCTGTTGCCTGACTGCACCGGCCGCCATAGGCTTTAGAATTGTTGTGGAGTCTGAGATGGGGCGACGGATCGTGCTTGCGGTGCTGGGCGTCGTCATCATCCTTGTCTTGGCCCTCCTGCTTGGTCCGCGCGTTCCCGTCGACACAACAATCAGCTTCGACCCCAAAGTGATCGGCGACGATCCGCAAGCGTATATTGCGCGCGAAGAGGCTGCCGTGCCCAACGTTCGCGACGGGCTCGAGAAAGAAATCATCTGGGCCGATCCGATGGTTCACGCCAGGACGCCATTGGCGATCGTCTATATCCATGGCTTTTCGGCATCGAAGGGCGAGGTTCGCCCGCTGGCCGACGAGGTCGCCGACCAACTCGACGCCAACCTTTTCTACACCCGCCTCACCGGTCATGGGCAGGACGGCGCTGCTATGGCGCAAGGCAGCGTCAATGCCTGGATCAACGACTATGAGGAGGCGCTCGCCATCGGCCGAGCCATCGGCGACAAGGTGATCGTCATCGGCACCTCGACCGGTGGATCGCTGGCGGCATGGGCGGCGACTGAGCCTGGCGCATCGGACGGCGTCGCTGCAATCGCATTCATCTCGCCGAATTTTGGCATCAGGGCTTCAGGCGCCGAGCTGCTGACCATGCCCTGGGGCAGGCAGATCGCCGATTTCGTCGGCGGCAAGGAGCGCAGCTTTCCGACCCGCAACGCGCTGCACGAGAAACTCTGGACGCACACATATCCAATGGCAGCTGTGCTACCGATGGCGGCGCTGACCAACCTTGCCTACGCAGCGCCTGTGGAGAAGGCAACCATACCGGCGCTGTTCATCTTCTCGGATTCCGACAAGGTGGTGCGCCAGGATCGCACCCGCGAAATCGCCGGCCGCTGGGGCGCACCGCATGAACTGGTGCCCGTCGACGACAATGGCGATCCCGACGACCACGTCATTGCCGGCGACGCGCTGTCGCCCTCGACCACGGCTTTCCTGGCGCAGCGGATCGTCGTGTGGGTGAAGGCAATTACCGGGCAGCCCTAAACGAAAAGGACGGCCGAAGCATTGCCCCGGCCGTCCTCATATTCAATCGTCAGCAATCAAGCCAGGCTCGACGAGCCTGACCGGTTCGTCTGATCAGGCAGCCCGCGCAGCGGGCCGCTTGCCGCCGAAGCGGCGGTTGTTGTTGCCCTTGAAGGCCTTGGCGCCTTCCGGCTTGCGCTCGCTTGCACCCGCAAAGGCCGGCTTGTCACCAAAACGCTTCTTGGCGAAGCCGTTGTTCTGGCCACCGGGCCGCCTGCCGTCGCGACGGCCATTGCGGTCGTTGCGATCATTGGCGGGCTCGAAGCGCTCGTTCTTTTCGGCCGGATTGCGCACCGGATCCGGGCTGCCGAGATGGTCGGCAACGATCGGCAGCTTGCTGCGGATGATGCGCTCGACCTGACGCAGCTTGCTGTTTTCGGAAGGATCGCAAAGCGTGATGGCGATGCCGTCCATGCCGTTACGGCCGGTACGTCCGATGCGGTGGACATAGCTTTCGGCCTCATCCGGCAGGTCGAAATTCACCACATGGCTGATGCCGGGAACGTCGATGCCGCGCGCCGCGATGTCGGTCGCGACGAGAATGCGCACCGAACCCTCGCGGAAATCGTTGAGCGCCTTCTGGCGGGCGTTCTGCGACTTGTTGCCGTGGATGACGGCGGCCTTGAAGCCGTCGCGCTCGAGGTCCTTGGTCACCCGGTCGGCGCCATGCTTGGTGCGCGAGAAGATGATGACGGACTTCATTGCCTCGTCGGCGAGCATCGTCGACAGCACCTGGCGCTTCTGCTTGGTGCGGGCAAAGACGACGCCCTGCACGATCTCGGCGGCCGCGGTGCTCTGCGGCGCGACTTCGACGCGGATCGGGTTCTTCAACAGGCCCTTCGCCAGCTCGGCGATTTCGTTGGGCATGGTGGCCGAGAACAGCACCGTCTGACGGTCGGGCGCGGTCGCCTTGGCGATCCGCTTGACGTCGTTGATGAAGCCCATGTCGAGCATGCGGTCACCCTCGTCCAGCACCAGCCATTTGGTGTCGGAGAGAATGAGGTCGCCCTCGCGCACCAGGTCGGTCAGGCGGCCGGGCGTGGCGATCAGGATGTCGACGCCGGGCGCAACCTTCTTCACCTGGCTGAAGCGCGAGACGCCGCCAAGCACGAGAGCGGTCGAGACATGCGCGCCCTTGGCGAGGATCTTGATGGTGTCCTCGATCTGGACGGCGAGTTCGCGCGTCGGCGCCAGGATCAGCGCACGAGTGGTCTTGGCTCGGCGCTTGGTGCCGAGCGCGATGATCTTCGACAGGATCGGCAGCGCGAAGGCAGCGGTCTTGCCCGAGCCGGTCTGGGCGATGCCGAAGATATCACGGCCTTCCATCTGCGGCGGGATCGCCTGCGTCTGGATCGGCTTCGGCTCGGTGAAGCCGGCGCCATGCGTCGCCTTGAGCAGCGCGCCCGTGATCCCAAGAGCTGCGAAACCGGTGAGGTCCGCAGTGTTGCCGGTCGAGATCGCGTTACCGGCTGAGGTGTTTTCGTTGGTCAAAATAGTCTTCTTTCACGCGGTCTTGGCCGCAAACATCGATGGCGGCAGGGCGCAACCTGCCGTCGAAAAAATTGATTTGAAACGACAAGGCGGGCGGACGGAAACGTCCACTCGGCTGCGCTGTCGTGCCCGCAGGCGTCATGCCACGGGGCTCTTTCGCCACTTCGTGATGTATCGGAAAGAGGGGCCGATATACCGGAAAGAGGGAAAACAGACGCAACCAGTCTCATTTGTCGAGAAGGCCGGAATCTCCCGGCCCAAGCGCCTATGGGCTGCATATGGCTGAGTTCGCCCCGGAATGCAAGGGGCGACATGTTGCAGCGCAGCAAAATCGACTGCGAAAGCGGCGCTTGCGCACGCCCGCAGCCATCATTACCACAAAGGCAGCTGCCATTTCTGGGGACCGAGCGATGAAGGACGTGCTGAAGGAACTCGAGCGCCGCCGCGAGATCGCCCGCATGGGCGGCGGCCAGGCCCGCATCGACGCCCAGCACAAGAAGGGCAAGCTCACCGCGCGCGAGCGCATCGATGTCTTTCTCGACGAAGGCTCGTTCGAGGAGTTCGACATGTATGTCGAGCATCGCTCGACCGACTTCGGCATGGAGAAAACCAAGATCGCCGGCGATGGTGTCGTCACCGGCTGGGGCACCGTCAATGGCCGTCCGGTCTATCTGTTCGCCAAGGACTTTACCGTCTTCGGCGGCTCGCTGTCGGAGGCTCACGCCGAAAAGGTCATCAAGGTGCAGGAGATGGCGCTACGCAACCGCGCGCCGATCATCGGCATCTACGACGCCGGCGGCGCCCGCATCCAGGAAGGCGTGGCGGCGCTAGGCGGCTATGCCGAGATTTTTCAGCGCAACGTGCTCGCATCCGGCGTCATTCCTCAGATTTCCGTGATCATGGGCCCGTGCGCCGGCGGCGACGTCTATTCGCCGGCCATGACCGACTTCATCTTCATGGTCCGCGACACCTCTTACATGTTCGTCACCGGGCCGGATGTGGTCAAAACGGTCACCAACGAGACGGTGACGGCCGAGAGCCTTGGCGGCGCGTCCGTCCACACGACCAAATCGTCGATTGCCGACGGCGCCTACGACAATGACGTCGAGGCGCTGTTGCAGATGCGCCGGCTGGTAGACCTTTTGCCCGCGTCAAATACGTCGGAGCTTCCTGAGATCGAGTGCTACCAGTCGGTCACCGACCATGATCTGTCGCTCGACCGGCTGATCCCAGACAACGCCAACAAGCCTTACGACATCAAGGAGCTGATCCTCAAAGTTGCCGATGAAGGCGATTTCTTCGAGATCCAGCAGAACTTTGCCAAGAACATCGTCACCGGTTTCGGCCGCGTCGAAGGCCGCACCGTCGGCTTCGTCGCCAACCAGCCGATGGTGCTGGCCGGCGTGCTCGATTCCGACGCAAGCCGCAAGGCGGCGCGCTTCGTGCGCTTCTGCGACTGTTTTTCCATTCCCATCGTCACCTTCGTCGACGTACCCGGCTTCCTGCCCGGCACCGCGCAGGAATATGGCGGCCTGATCAAGCATGGCGCGAAACTCCTGTTTGCCTACGCCGAGGCGACCGTGCCGAAAATCACGGTCATCACCCGCAAAGCCTATGGCGGCGCCTATGACGTGATGGCCTCAAAGCACCTGCGCGGCGATATGAACTATGCCTGGCCGACGGCGCAGATCGCGGTGATGGGGGCGAGAGGCGCGGTCGAGATCATCTACCGCAAGGATATTGGCGACGCCGAAAAGATCGCAGCTCACACAAAGGCTTACGAGGACCGTTTCCTGTCGCCCTTCGTCGCCGCCGAACGCGGCTATGTCGACGAGGTGATCATGCCGCATTCGACCCGCCGCCGCATTGCCCGGGCACTGCGCATGCTGCGCAACAAGGACATGCAGAACCCTTGGAAGAAGCACGACAACATCCCGTTGTAACATCCAATGTCGCGACTGATCATCAGCGCCGGTCGGCGGTTTGGCAGGTTCACGGTCCTGTTTTTCGTTGTTCCCGCTCTCATCGTCTTCTGCGTCTGGATGTCCCTGCTCGACAACCAACCAATCTGGTTTATGGCCAGCGGCTTCGTCGTCATGCCGATCGCCACCACGGCCTTGGCATTTCTGTTCGGCACATTGTTTGCGGGCTTCCGACGCAGCAAGATCAAAGGCGTCAGTGAAGCAGAAGCGCCCGGCCTGTGGGCGCTGTGGCGGAGCGTCGCCGGACCGCGCCGTGCTGCGCGCACGGTTGTCATACTAGAGGGCAACCTGAACGCCAGCGTGCGCGAAGAGCGCACGCTTCTCGGCCTTCTCGGCAATCGGCTGTTTCTAACCATTGGCATCCCTCTCCTCGCAGTGACCGATGAAAGAGCGCTTGCCGCGATCCTTGCCCATGAGGACGCGCATGTGCGCAACAAGGATACCAATGGCAGCCTCAATCTCGCTGAGTTCGAAAACGGTTTCGGATTTGTCTTCGAGTATGCCCCGCCCGGAACCACGATCACAGGCAGCCTGCTCCACGCCGCTATCGGCTGGCTGGCGCAATCGTTCGAGCGGGAAGAAATCCGGCTTTCGCGCGAAGCGGAGATCAAGGCAGATCGACACGCGGCATCCTCCGGCGACGCCGAGCACGCCGCACGCGCGCTGTTGCTTCTTGCCACGGCAGACGTGCATTTCACGGAGACGGTCTATGACCCTTTGCGGCATGAATTGCGAGGTGCTTTGCGTCCGCCGCGAGCGCCGCTCGAGCGCGTGCTGGAAGCTGCCGGCCAGCTGCGAGAACCCATTTGCCTCAATGTTTGCGCCCGCAAGGCGTGGGCAAGCCCGGATGACGCAAAGTCTACCCATCCATCATGGGCTCAACGGCTGGCGGCGCTTGGCTACACGGAGCCGCCCGACCTGGACCCGATCGCCGTGACCGCGCTCTCGACGCTGCTGAACTCGAGCGTAGCACAGCGGCATATTGCGGAATTCGACACCAAATGGACTGCGCGGATGGAAGACTATCTCCAGCGCTGAACTGGTGGTCGCCCAACTCGCAGGCTCACTCCTCTTCCGCCGCGCCGAACCCCGCATCCCTGGGGGCGCTGGTCGCGGTCGCCCAAGGCGTTGCGTGGTTGTCGATGCGCATCTGGAAGATGAAATAGGTCGGCGAGCAGTAGCCGATGCCTTTTACCTTGTCGGCGCCCGGCGTGTCCGGCGGCAGCGACTGGCACATATAATCCTCGCGGCAGAAATGATCGGCCGAACATGCGGGACGGTTGCCGCGGTTGACCGCGCCGCCGAGGCACTGGTCGAAATTGTTGGTGGCGACGCAGGTGTCGAATTTCTTGCCGCCGACCATGCCGCAAATTTCCGATGGCATCGGCTTGCCCGTCTTGAAGGCGGCGAAGCTGCGGTCCTTGTCGTCGCAGGCGCGATAAGCGATGCCTGCCGGTACGCCGATTTTCGGTGGCCGGCAGGTGTAGGCGGTCCGCGAAAGGGTCGGCGCAAAAGCGGCGAACTGGCCGGTGATCTTGTAGCGGTCGTTGAACGGCTGAGACGGGTTGCTGGAGATCGACCCGGTCAGGCAGGGATGGCCCGAAAACATCTTTGGACTGTCCGTGGGCAACAGACATTGCGCCAGCGCGGTATGCACGCCTGAGGCCGTCGCGAGCGGCGTGCAGACGGTGCCGCCACCGCATTGCCAGGTCGCGCCGAAGCGTTTTGCATCATCCGGCATCAGGCACGGCATCGCGATCTCGGCCGGGGCGTAGTCGACATCGCCGGCATCGGTCCATGTCGCCGGCGGCGCGAAGGACAGCGGCCGGTAGCGGTTCGGCTCCTTGCCTTCTTCCGTCGCGCGCAGCCAGGCCTCACGTCGCGCAATCTCGGCATGGAGATGCGGCGAGATGCCGACCTCGATCCGGTTGAGAGGCGACGTCGTTTTGTCGTCGAGGCCGATGAAGTGAAAGCCGGCCGTCGAGCCCGCCTGGTGGCACCCCTGGCAGGCGCCATTGTCCAGCCGCTCGACCAGCGCCTCCGGTGTCCGCACCAGCTTTAGCGCCGCATAGTCCAAGCCGGCGAAATCCGCTGGCTGGAACAGCGGCGTGAACGGATGGTTGGCCCGTCTCGCGCTGCCGAAGGTCGACCACGAGATGATTTTCTTGGCCAGGAATTCGTCGGGGATTTCGTAGACGCCGAGATCGACGGCCGCGACATTGGCGCTGACGTAGTCGGCGAGCCCTTTCTTCAGTGCGGCATCATCCGAGAGCCGCGCAACGTCAGGCGTATTCTCCAGCGGCTTCTCGCTGATGGCAGCGCCATCGATGCCGAAGATCCGCATCAGATAGGCCGCCTGCCCGCCGAATTCGGTCTCCTGGCCCGAGGGAAAGCGCACCACCTGCGCGTTGAGTTCAAGCTGCTTGAACGTCAGTTCCTCCGGTGCCAGCGAACCGCCGGCCAGCCAGCCGGCATCGACGTTTTCGTCGATCTGCGGTGTCCAGCGCCCGGCAACGCCGACGCAGCCGCCATCGGCATCCGGCGCCACGCTGTAGACGGCGTTGAAATTGAATGGCAGCCGCGATGCCAGAACCTTGCCGTTCTTGCGGAAACTGTAGGCCAGGCGATAGATGAAGCGCACCTCGCCACAGCTCTTGTCGCCAGCCAAAACATTGAAATCGCGCCGGTCGAGCCGGTTGACGACGCCGACCAGGCGGAAGCGCGCGGCCTCGGTCTTCAGCCAGCGCATATCCATGATGCGGCCGACATTGCCGTCGGTCACCTCGTAGAGCGTGCGCCCGCCGGCCTTTATCTCGGCCCGCAGCGCGGCAATATCGGCCGCAACCATGTCGACAACAGCACGATAGGCCGGCGCCTCACTGTAGAGCGTCTTCAGATCGTCCGCGCCGTCGACGGCGAAAATGCGGGCGAAGCCAAAACCCTTGGCATCGAGGGCGGCGAGCACCGCCGGATCGTCGACGATGGTCACGGGCTCTTGAGCACGCACGCCATGTGACGCGAACAGCGCGATGATGGCTGCAATGGCGAGCGCGAAATGCTTCATCTGATCGCCACCTTCTGCCGTGCATCGACCAGTTCACGCAGCACCGGCACCAGTGCCAGCGGGAGATCCTCGGCGATCAGACCCGGTCCGAAGCGGCTGCCGGCCTCGGCGTGTATCCAGACCGCTGCGCAGGCGGCCTCGAATGCCTGCATGCCCTGCGCCAGCAGCGCGGCGACAATGCCCGCCAGCACGTCGCCGGAACCAGCGGTGGCGAGCCATGGTGCACCATTGGCGTTGATCACCGCGCGGCCGTCCGGCGCCGCGATGACGGTGTCGGCGCCCTTGTAGACCATGATGGCGTTGGCTCGTTCAGCGGCTGCGCGCGCCTTGGCGAGTTTCGACTGCTTCTTGTCCTTCGCGATGTCGGGAAAAAGTCTGGCGAATTCGCCTTCATGCGGCGTCAGCACCAATACCGGCCCCAACGGGAGCAGCGCGGCGTCGAACAGGGCCTGAGGCTGATGCGCCAATGACGTGATGGCGTCAGCATCCAAGACAATGGCAGGGCGCTGAATTCCGAATGAACTCGTCGACGTGCGGTTTAGGTCAGCGACCGTCGCGATCAATTGCAACGCGAAATCCCCCACTTTGGGTTTCGGCCCGAGCCCTGGTCCGAACACAAGTACTTCGGGGTGCCTCGCCGACAAAAATTCCTGCACTTCCTCCATCGAACCGGCCTCGCGCAGCATGATCGATGTCAGATGCGCGGCGTTTACCTGCATGGCATTTTCAGGCGAGAGCACGGTCACCGCCCCTGCCCCGGCTCTGGCTGCAGCCATCGCCGACAGCCGCGCCGCACCTGTCGCGCTCGGCCCGCCGGAAAAGACGCTGACGTGGCCGCGCTTATACTTATGTGTATCGGCCGCCGTTTTCGGAAAACTGTATAGCCAGAAGTCAGGCGTGTTCTCGAACGTCTTGATCTTGAACTCATCGACGATCGCATCCGGAATGCCGATATCGGCGATGATGATCTCGCCGCAGAGGCTGCGCCCCGGCATCAGCAGATGGCCGGGCTTTTTCCGCACGAACGTCACCGTCACGTCGGCCTTGAAATAAGCGTTGCTCAAGCCGGTCTCGCCCGACACACCAGAAGGCAGATCGATTGACACCACAGGCACGCGCTCCGCCGCGGCCAATCCTGAGACGGCAGAGGCATGCAGGGATATCTTCTTCGACAATCCCGCACCATAGAGCGCGTCCACGACGACTTCACCCGGTTCCGGGTAGCAGTGTCCGATGTGCTCGACCGGCAGATTGCAGGCCTCGGAAGCTCGCGCCGCATCACTCCCGGGCTTCTGCTTGCCTTCGGCCCAGAGCGCCACATTCACACCAGCCTCGGCCAGCAACCGCGCTACAACATAGCCGTCGCCACCATTATTGCCGGGGCCGCACAGCACGTGCACGCGGCTTGCTGCGGGATAGCGTGCCAGGACCACAGCAGCGACCGCTTCGCCGGCGCGCTGCATCAGGCCATAGCCGTCGAGCGGACCGGCCGCGATCGCCAGCCGGTCGGTCTCGCCCATCTCGGCCGGCGACAGGACTTCATTGCTCATGGATTGCCGATCCGCATTTCGTTCAAGGCCGACCCCTTTGTCCCTATCGAGCATTGTCCAGTTTCGGATTCGAAGCAAACGGCCAGGTGCTGCGTTGGCGTGCGGCCAATCCTTTCGCAGACTGGTGCCACGGATCCGCGCGGGCCTGCAAAATGCGCAATCTGCCTAATTATCGTGCAGACGCC
Organism: Mesorhizobium sp. M0052; assembly: GCF_040323255.1. Taxonomy (NCBI): domain Bacteria; kingdom Pseudomonadati; phylum Pseudomonadota; class Alphaproteobacteria; order Hyphomicrobiales; family Phyllobacteriaceae; genus Mesorhizobium; species Mesorhizobium sp. M0052. The sequence goes on from NZ_JAMYUS010000005.1 coordinate 299,056, forward strand.
CGAAGCGGCAATGTGTAGGCTTCGGGCAGCTTTGCCGCAGCCGAAGCAGAGGATGACGCGAATGTGCATCCCGGCGCGGCGCGGCATTGGAATTGCGCGAAACCGCTTCGCGTGGGCTGAAATTGGCACAGTTCGTGCTTGATGGAGGCGCAAGCGGGGCGCACAACCCGTTTTTTTGGCAGTGGAGGCCACTTTCTACATGAAAAAGATCGAAGCGATCATCAAGCCGTTCAAGCTAGACGAAGTGAAGGAAGCGCTTCAGGAGGCCGGTCTGCAAGGCATTACCGTGACCGAGGCCAAGGGCTTTGGCCGCCAGAAAGGCCATACCGAACTCTATCGCGGCGCCGAATATGTCGTCGACTTCCTGCCCAAGGTGAAGATCGAAGTCGTGCTGGGCGACGACGCCGTCGAAGGCGCCATCGAAGCCATCCGCAAGGCGGCGCAGACCGGCCGCATCGGCGACGGCAAGATCTTCGTCTCCAACATCGAGGAGGTCGTTCGCATCCGTACCGGCGAAACGGGGATGGACGCCGTCTGAGCTTTCTGATTTCAGATTAACGTCTCCTCGAAACGTCATCACACAGGGAAGAAACGACATGACGACAGCCAAAGACATCATGAAGCAGATCAAGGACAACGACGTGAAATTCGTCGACCTGCGCTTCACCGATCCGAAGGGCAAGCTGCAGCACGTGACGATGGATGTCATCGAGGTCGAGGAAGACATGTTCGCCGACGGCGTCATGTTCGACGGCTCCTCGATCGCCGGCTGGAAGGCGATCAACGAGTCCGACATGGTGCTGATGCCCGATGCGGACACCGTCCACATGGATCCGTTCTTCGCCCAGTCGACCATGGTCATCCTGTGCGACATTCTCGATCCGGTCTCCGGCGAATCCTACAACCGCGATCCGCGCGGCACTGCAAAGAAGGCCGAGGCCTACATGAAGGCCGAAGGCATCGGCGACACCATCTATGTCGGCCCCGAAGCCGAGTTCTTCGTCTTCGACGACGTCAAGTACAAGGCCGATCCCTACAACACCGGCTTCAAGCTGGACTCGACCGAACTGCCGTCCAACGACGACACCGATTACGAGACCGGCAATCTCGGCCACCGCCCGCGCGTCAAGGGCGGCTACTTCCCTGTGCCGCCGATCGACAGCGCGCAGGACATGCGCTCCGAAATGCTGACCGTGCTCGCCGAAATGGGCGTGCGCGTCGAAAAGCACCATCACGAGGTTGCCGCTGCCCAGCACGAGCTCGGCATCAAGTTCGACACGCTGGTCCGCAACGCCGACAAGATGCTGATCTACAAATATGTCGTGCACCAGGTCGCCAACGCCTATGGCAAGACGGCCACCTTCATGCCGAAGCCGATTTTCGGCGACAACGGCTCGGGCATGCACGTCCACCAGTCGATCTGGAAGAACGGCAAGCCGACCTTCGCCGGCAATGAATATGCCGGCCTGTCGGAGTCGTGCCTGTTCTACATCGGCGGCATCATCAAGCACGCGAAGGCGATCAACGCCTTCACCAACCCGCTGACCAACTCCTACAAGCGCCTTGTGCCTGGCTATGAAGCACCGGTTCTGCTCGCCTACTCCGCGCGCAACCGTTCGGCCTCCTGCCGCATTCCGTTCGGCTCGTCGCCGAAAGCCAAGCGCGTCGAGGTCCGCTTCCCCGATCCGGGCGCGAACCCCTACCTCGCTTTCGCCGCCATGCTGATGGCCGGCCTCGACGGCATCAAGAACAAGATCCACCCGGGACAGCCGATGGACAAGGATCTTTACGACCTGCCGCCGAAGGAACTGAAGAAGATCCCGACCGTCTGCGGTTCGCTGCGCGAAGCGCTGCAAAGCTTGGACAAGGACCGCGGCTTCCTGAAAGCCGGCGGCGTCTTCGACGACGACCAGATCGACTCTTACATCGAGCTCAAGATGGCCGAAGTGATGCGCTTCGAAATGACCCCGCATCCGGTCGAATACGACATGTACTATTCGGTCTGAACGATAAGCCTCAGCGACAAGGAAAAACCCCGGCGTCAGTTCAGACGCCGGGGTTTTTGTTTGACCAATAGCAGACCGTAGATGTGGTAGCGGCAGGCTACGGCGCAGGCTTACGAAGCCTGCGCCGCTATAGATGCTTAGGCGGCCGCCGAGACCTGGGCGCTGGTCGAAACCTCCGCGATGGTCTTCAGGATCTGCGAAGCGATCTGGTAGGGGTCGCCCTGCGAATTCGGGCGGCGGTCTTCCAGGTAGCCCTTGTAGTCATTGTTGACGAAGGAATGCGGCACGCGGATCGAGGCGCCGCGGTCGGCGATGCCGTAGCTGAAGCGGTTCCACGGCGCGGTCTCATGCTTGCCGGTCAGGCGCTTGTCATTGTCCGGGCCGTAGACGGCGATGTGGTCCATCAGGTTCTTGTCGAATTGAGCCATCAGCGCTTCGAAATAGGCCTTGCCGCCGACTTCGCGCATATAGGCGGTCGAGAAGTTGGCGTGCATGCCCGAGCCGTTCCAGTCGGTGTCGCCAAGCGGCTTGCAGTGATACTCGATGTCGATCTCGTATTTTTCGGTCAGGCGCTGCAAGAGATAACGGGCCATCCACATCTGGTCGGCGGCCTTCTTGGAGCCCTTGCCGAAAATCTGGAATTCCCACTGGCCCTTGGCCACTTCGGCGTTGATGCCTTCATGGTTGATGCCTGCTGCGAGGCAAAGGTCGAGATGCTCCTCGACGATCTGGCGCGCGATCGGGCCGACATTCGAATAGCCGACGCCGGTGTAGTACGGGCCCTGCGGCGCCGGATAGCCGCTCTCGGGGAAGCCGAGCGGACGGCCGTCCTTGTAGAAGAAATACTCCTGCTCGAAGCCGAACCAGGCGCCCTCGTCGTCGAGGATGGTGGCGCGCTTGTTGGACACATGCGGCGTCACGCCATCTGGCATCATCACTTCGCACATCACCAGCACGCCATTGCTGCGGGCCGGGTCCGGGAATACGGCGACCGGCTTCAGCACGCAGTCGGAGCTGTGGCCTTCGGCCTGCTGCGTCGAAGAACCGTCGAAGCCCCACAGCGGCAGCTGCTCGAGCGTCGGGAACTCGGCGAACTCCTTGATCTGGGTCTTGCCGCGAAGATTGGGGACCGGCGTGTAACCATCGAGCCAGATATACTCGAGCTTGTATTTCGTCATTCTAGAGCCTCTCGTTGCTTGATCACCGAACCTGGATGACGCCGGCGCGCCGAGCCATCCAGCAGCCCAGCTGCCGGTCGATAAAATGCAAATCGTGTGCCACTTCAGTTGGTCAGGGTGCGGCAAAAATGCCCTTTCATCCCGCCGGTGATGGCAAGCCGCCTAAGCAATGCGCCCGGATCAATCAAAGGCAGAATTTGCTTAAATAACAGGCAAATGCCGATCTTTCTTTAGGCATCTTGCCTAAAAGGATTGCAGGACCTACCTTGATGGAAAGATGAATCGAAGAGCCTCTCCAGAAGAAAGGAGACCGACCATGGAAATCACCTCAGCCCGTCCGTCGGCCAAAATCCTGATGTTCCCGGTGGCAGCGCGTGCGGGTGCCTCAAATTTAGGCGTAAAGGCCAAGTTTGCGGCAGAGCTTGCTTCGCTGCGCGATCACCCGCTTGCCCATGGCGGGGCCTGGTATCATGAGGCCGCCATTGCGGAGGCCGAACAGCCTCGCAAGAGCTAGGCGTCTTCCGCGCTGATAGATCGAACAGGCCCACAAATCAAAAACCCGGCGCGATCGCTCGCGCCGGGTTTTTTGTTTGATACAGAGCCGTCGGCTACTGCTTGGTATGCAGGTCGGTGCCGAGCGTATCCCTGACGAAGATCATGCCGATGATCAGCGTCACCGCCGCGATCACCACCGGATACCAAAGGCCGTAATAGATATCGCCCTTGTAGGCGCTGAACGCGAACACGATCGCGGGCAGCAGGCCGCCGAACCAGCCATTGCCGATGTGATAGGGCAGTGACATGCCGCTGTAGCGGATGCGTGTCGGGAACATCTCGACCAGGATCGCCGCGATCGGCCCGTAGACCATGGTCACGTAGAGGACCAGGATGAACAGGATGCCGATGACCTTTGCCCAGTTGACCTGTGCGGGGTCGGCAAACATCGCGAACGCGCCCGCTGCCGGAACGCTGTACACGGTCACCTCGGTGGCGCCCGCGGCCTCATCCTTGGTCAGCACCTTGTCCTTGATGGCCTGTTCGGTCGGGACCGCGGTCTTTTCGCCGGCGCGGATGGCTGCCGCATCGAGCTTCAGTTCAGGATTGGCCGCGACAAAGGCGTCGAGCTTCTGGTCGGCAACCTTGGCGGCAGCGCGCTTCAACGGGTAACCGCCACCCTGAAGCGCGAGGTTGATACCCTTCTTGAAGGCAGCGTCGCTTGCAGCCTTCTTGTCGCCCGCGGCCTTGGCATCATAAGACGCCACAGTTTCGCTGCCGATCATGACACTCGCCGGGGTCCCCGCCGCCGCGGTAGAGACGATGTCGTAAGGCACCGAGTTCTTGGCAAGGAAGTCGGTCGCGATATCGCACGAACTGACCGGTACGCGCGTGCCGGTCGGGTTGAACTGGAAGTTGCAGTCTCCCGGAGCCGCCGTCACCGTGGCGCGCGTGTTCTGCTGTGCGGTGGCGAGCGCCGGATTGGCGGCCCAGGTCAACGCCTTGAACAGCGGGAAGGTGGTGACGACTGCCAGCGCAAGGCCGGCCATGATGATCGGCTTGCGGCCGATCTTGTCGGACAGCCAGCCGAAGAAGACGAAGAAGCCCGTGCCGAGTGCCAGCGCAATGGCGATCATGATGTTGACCGACTGCGCGTCGACCTTGAGCACATTGGCCAGGAAGAACAGTGCATAGAACTGGCCATTGTACCATACCACGGCCTGACCGGCGGTGAGGCCGAACAGCGCCAGGATGGCGATCTTGGCGTTTTTCCACTGGCCGAAGGCTTCCGACAGCGGCGCCTTGGAACTCTTGCCCTCTTCCTTCATGCGCAGGAAGGTCGGCGATTCCGAAAGCGACAGCCGGATCCAGACCGAAATGCCGAGCAGGATAGCCGAGACCAGGAACGGAATGCGCCATCCCCAGGCGTTGAAGGCGTCCTTGCTTACGGAATTCTGCACCAGCAGGATGACAATCAGCGACAGGAAAAGGCCGAGCGTCGCCGTCGTCTGGATCCATGAGGTGTAGAAGCCGCGACGGTCGTCCGGCGCATGTTCCGCGACATAGGTCGCGGCGCCGCCGTACTCGCCGCCAAGCGCCAGGCCCTGCAGCATGCGCAGCGCGATCAACAGGATCGGCGCCAGAATGCCCAGTGTCTCTGAACCCGGAAGCAGGCCGACAAGGAAAGTCGACAGACCCATGATCATGATGGTGACAAGGAATGTGTATTTGCGGCCGACGAGATCGCCGATGCGGCCGAACACCAGCGCGCCGAACGGGCGCACGATGAAGCCGGCGGCGAAGACCAGCAGCGTGAAGATGTAGCGGGTGCTTTCGGGAAACGAGTTGAAGAAGGTCAAGCCGATCGCGCCGGCCAACGCTCCGTAGAGATAGAAATCATACCATTCGAAAACCGCGCCCAGCGAGGAGGCGAAGATGACCTTCTTCTCCTCTCGTGTCATGCCGCGGCTGGCTCCGCCGGCGGTCGATGCCAATGCCATTGAACTGTCCTCCCGTGAATCGTCTGCCTTCGACGCTGGGCGTCATCGTCGGCGTTCCCTCTGAACGCGACTCGAACCAGCCATCAGCGTAAAAAATGACAGAAAGCGACCGCCGGAGGCAGACAGACCTTGGATTTATGACTTTGGTATTAGGTGCAGTGCGGCAAAGGCCGAGGATCAGGTCTTCAGCGCATCGAGCAGGCCGACGGCCGCCATCATGTCGCGTTTGCGGGCCGAGCGGCGTGCGACAGCCTCGGCATCCTGGCCCCAATGCTCGATCTGCCAGTCCTCGTCGACATGGCCGGCGGCCCAAGCCGCGTCGCCATCGAGCGCGCCGTAATCGACCGCCAGCGCCAGCAGCGCCGACCCGGTCAGCGAAGTCATGACATGGATTGCGGCCAGCCGCAGCGGCTCGGCACGCTGGGCAAGATGAGCGCCGAGCACTGCGATGCTCTCGCGCGGCTGCTCGACATGGATGATGCCCTCGGCGAGATTGAACCGAGCCCCTAATGTCGCTCTCGCCCAGTCGATCACCGGATCCCAATGCTGGTTCTGCCGCTCGACCAGCCCCTGTGGCGCGTCGGCGCGGTAGCAGGTCAGATCGGACGAGGCGAAGCGCAAGACGTCCTCCAGCACCGCCTGCGGGTCGCTGGCGACGCCGTCGATGGCGGTGTTGACCAGACGCAGCACCGGCATCGTGACCGGGTCGATGGTCTCGCCCTGTGCAGCGAACTCATTGGCGACCAGGGCGGCGGCCTTTTCGGTCGGCAGCGCCAGCAGCGCCTTGCCCGGCGTGCGCACCGGCTTGCCGTCGAGATGGACGGCAAAACCGTCCTCCACAGCTGCGACCGACACGTCCTTGTAGAAGCGCTTCGGCAGGTGCGTCTTCATCTGGATCTGCGCGCGGCGGACCGGATCCGGATCGGACAGATGCTTTCCCGCTTCGAGGTCGTTGAGGATGTCACGCATGGTCGAACTTTCTATCCAGGTACCTGCTTGCGCGCCGGCCGGTTGACGATGATCAGGCCGACTGCGATCAGCCCAAGCGCCACAAAGATCCTGGTCGTTGGCGCCTCGCCAAGAATGATAGCGCCGCAGAGGACGCCGAACACCGGCGACAGGAAGGCGAAGCTCGACAGGCCCGATGCCGGATAGCGCCTGAGCAGCCAGAACCACAGCACATAGGTGAAGGCAACTATATAGAGCGACTGGAACAGCAGCGCCAATGTCGGCAAGGCACTGACCGCGCGGATCGGCGGGCCGGCGAAAGGCAGAACCAGGACACCGACAATGGCCGCACCGGCCAGCTGATAAAGCAGCAATTTCTCGGCACTGGTCTCGACCAGTTTCGAACGCTTGATGACGATACTGGTCGCCGCCCACAGAATACCGGAGCCGAGGCTGAGCAGATCGCCCATCAAGGTCACGTCGGTGCCGCCGGCAATCCCGTCTGAAAACACCGCCACCAGGCCGCAGAAGGCGAGAACGAGCCCGCCAAGCTTGCGCGCGTTGATACGCTCACCGAGCAGGAAATGGCCGCCGATCAGGACCCAGAACGGCATGGTGTTGACCAGCAGTGTGTTGCGGGCAACGGTCGTGTATTCCAGCCCGATATAGAGGCACAGGAACTCGACGCCGAACAGCACGCCGACGATGATGCCGGCGACAAGCGACCCGTCGGCCTTAAACAGCCTGATGCCGCGCAGCCAGCACCAGCCGAGCACACAGAGCCCGCCAATGATCGAACGTGCGATCGAGACGAAAACCGGATCGAAGCCGGCATAGGAGATCTTGGCGGCGACTTAGTTCAGCCCCCAGGAAAAGGTCAACCCGACCATGATGGAAGCAGCCGCCAGATCGACCGCATCGCGGCGATCCAATACCGAGGCAACGGCCAATGTCAGTCCTCCGCGCTGGCGTCGTCGAAGCCGATCAGGTTCCAGCTCTGGCGCATATGCGGCGGCATCGGCGCGGTGACGTCGATGACGCCCTTGTCCGGGTGCGGAATGACGATGCGGCGCGCATGCAGATGCAGGCGGTTCTGAATGCCGCCCGGAAAGTCCCAGTTGGTGTCGGCCTCGAAATATTTGGGGTCGCCGAGGATCGGGCAGCCGATATAGGCGGCATGAACGCGCAGCTGGTGGGTGCGGCCAGTGTACGGCTCCATTTCCAGCCAGGTCATCGTCTGAGCCGCCTGCTCGATGATGCGATAGTAGGACACGGCGTGGTCGGCGCCCTTTTCGCCATGGGCTGCCACGCGCACGCGGTCGCCGTCCTCGGTCGGCTCCTTGATCAGCCAGGTCGAGATCTTGTCCTCACGCTTGGGCGGGACGCCCTTGACCAGCGCCCAATAGGTCTTCTTGGTCTCGCGCGCCCGGAATGACTCGGAAAGCTTCATCGCCGCAAGCCTGGTGCGGGCAACCACCAACACGCCCGACGTGTCGCGGTCGAGCCGGTGCACCAGGCGCGGCTTCTCGCCCTTCTGGCTGCGCCAGGCCTCCAGCATGTCGTCGACATTGCGGGTGACGCCCGAGCCGCCTTGCACCGCCAGGCCGGCCGGCTTGTTGAAGACGAAGACTTTTGGATCTTCGTGGATCAGCATCTTGGCCAGCACATCGGCGTCGCCCTGGTTGCGGATCGAGTAACCCGTAAGCGCACTCTCGCCCTTCTTGTCGACCTCGAGCGGCGGCACACGCACCACCTGGCCGGGCTCGACACGGCTGTCGGCCTTGACCCGGCCGCCATCGACGCGGATCTGGCCCGAGCGCAGCAACTTCTGCAGATGGCCAAAGCCGAGGCCGGGGAAATGGGTCTTGAACCAGCGATCGAGCCGCATGCCCGCCTCGCCGGCCTCCACCGTGATCTGTTCTACGCCTGCCATGATTTTCGCTTTATCCGTTTCTAACGCGTGACCCCGAAAATCTACTCCGGCTTTCGGAAAGGATCATGCGCAAGATCAAAGTTTCTGCAGCGCGTCCAGAGGATGCGGCGTGCTCCAGGTCGGGGCAATAACACTATGAAACGGTTCTTGCGAGCCAAAGTCCCAGAAACAGGGCGATAATGGCGCCAACGACGCTGGCAAGCGCATATCCCAACGCCGTCAGCGTCGCTCCGCGCTCCCACAGGGTCGCGAAATCGAGCGAAAAGGCGGAGAAGGTGGTGAAGCCGCCAAGGATGCCCGTGGCGACGAACAGCCGGAGCTCATTGGAACCGCCGCGCCGCATCAGCGCGGCGACGAACAGCCCCATAACAAAGGAGCCGAGGATGTTGATCGCCATTGTCCCCCAGGGGTAGTTGGGCCCGACGAGGCGCAAGGCGCCGATGTTGGTCAGGTGGCGGATGCCGGCGCCGATGCCGCCGCCGACCACAACAAGAAGCAGATTGAACATGCCCGTTTACTGCCCGGCCAAGGCAGTGCGGTCAATCCCTTCAGGCTAACGCCTCAGGTCGTCTCGACCTTCTTTGCCTTGCTCGAGCCGATCATCTTCCAGTTCTTGTAGAACATGGAATTGATGCGCTCGACGGTGACCGAAACGATGGCCAGAAGTCCGGCGATGAAACCGGGGAACGGCGACGGGCGGATGATGTCCATGAACACGCAGTAGCGGCGCCCATCATACTCGTTGACCGAGCGGTGCAGCAGCGTGTCGTCGAAAATATAGAGCGGGTTGTCGTGCCAGTAATTCCTGGCGCCGTTGCATTCGACGAAAACCTCTGCCTTCACCGGCAAGAGATTGTAGAGGATGCGCAGGCTGAGCCGCAGCGGTCCGAAATGCCAGGAAGTCGATTCCTTGCCTCTGAAGACAGACACGGCAATGGTCTTGATGTATTTGAAATCCTTGTTGAATTCCGCAACATTGTCGATCCGGTGCTTGCCGTACCACTGATAGACATACATGCCGCGACGACCGGTGCCGAAATTGGCGTCGATATCGGCGATGATCTCGTCCTTGCGCGCCTTGAAGACGTCAAGAACCTCGTTGACCTCGCGCTGATAATCGGCAGGAAACTGCTCCAGCTTCCACACACCCGGGTTGCGGTAGCAAACGAGGTCCACCAGCAGATTGAAGGGCGACAGCAGCCAGGTGAAGATGCCATTGCCGAGGAAATAGCCGCGCAACAGCGACAGATCCTTGCTGGCGTTGCGCAGCACATCGATCAGGCCGCAGACGATCCAAATCGTGGTCAGGATCGGAATGAAATAGAAGCCGAGCACGAGCAGCGGGACAGCAATCACAGCCTGGCGAAGCGTTTTGCGAAGGGATTTTGTCATTTCTGTTCGCGCCGCGCGCTGTCCCCGTTCCGAATTATCGCCCGTCCTGGCAGCCTCCCGGCCGAGTCATGCGACGTGATAGGGCTTTTTGTCATGCGGTACAATCACACTGCTGTGACTGGCGGGGACAGAATTTCAGTTCATCGCGGGCAGGCCGAGTTCGTCCCGTTTGTCCCGCGCACCTATTTTTCCCGCTCGCTGCGCAGCTTTGCCCAATAGTCCAGCCGTTTCTTGATATCGCGCTCGAAGCCGCGTTCGGGCGGATCATAAAAGGTCTGCCGGCCCATCTTTTCGGGGAAATAGTCCTGGCCGGAAAAAGCATCGGGCTGGTCGTGATCGTAGCGGTAGCCGGCGCCGTAATCCTCCTCTTTCATCAGCTTGGTCGGCGCGTTGAGGATGTGCTTGGGCGGCAGCAGCGAACCGAACTCCTTCGCCGCCCGCGTGGCTGCCTTGAAGGCGGTATAGACGGCGTTGGATTTGGGCGCGGTGGCGAGATAGACGGTGGCCTCGGCGAAGGCCAGTTCGCCTTCGGGCGAGCCGAGATAGTCGTAGGCGTCCTTGGCGGCGTTGGCGATAACCAGCGCCTGCGGGTCGGCCAGCCCGATATCCTCCATCGCCATGCGCACCAGCCGGCGGCCGAGATAGAGCGGATCCTCGCCGGCGTCGAACATGCGGGCAAGATAATAAAGCGCCGCGTCCGGGTCGGACCCACGCACCGATTTGTGCAGCGCCGAGATCAGATTGTAGTGACCGTCCTGGCCCTTGTCATAGATCGGCGCGCGGCGCTGGACGATGCGCTGCAGCCCTTCGGGATCGAAAACCTCGCCGGGTTTGGCGGCGCGCCAGACTTCCTCGGCCAGCGTCAGCGAGGCCCGGCCGTCGCCATCGCTCATGCGGATGAGCATCGCCCGCGCCTCGTCGTCGAGCGGCAGCGCCCTGCCCTCCGTCTCCTCCGCGCGCGTCATCAGCTTGGCAATGCTGTCCTCGCCCAGCGAGTGAAACACCAGCACCCGCGCGCGCGACAGAAGCGCGGCGTTCAGCTCGAAGGACGGATTTTCGGTCGTGGCGCCAACCAGCACGACGGTGCCGTCCTCCATGACCGGGAGAAACGAATCCTGCTGGGCGCGGTTGAAGCGATGGATCTCGTCGACGAACAGCAGCGTCTGGCGGCCATTGGTGCGACGCAGCTTTGCCGCCTCGAACACTTTCTTCAAATCGGCAACGCCGGAAAACACCGCTGAGATCTGCTCGAAGGCAAGGCTGGTCTCGCCGGCCAGCAGCCGCGCCACCGTGGTCTTGCCGGTGCCGGGTGGCCCCCAGAAAATCATCGAGCCGAGCGAACCGGAGTTGATCAACCGCGTCAGCGCGCCGTCCGGCCCGGTCAAATGCTCCTGGCCGACAACCTCGCCGAGGTTTTTCGGACGCAGCCGATCGGCCAAAGGCCGGCCGGGCGGCGCTCTTTCCGGTTCATCGACGCTGAACAGATCGGCCATCTAGGTCTTCTGGTTGGAGCACGATCCTCAGAAATGGGAAGATCGCCTCAGTAACGCAACACCTGGCGCAGTATCTGCCCGCCGCGCTCGACGGTAAAGCGCCACCAGCGTGTATCCTGCTGGGCAAGCTGCGCCAGTGTCGCCGCCGTATCGACCGTCGTGCCGTTCACCTCGCGCACGATGTCGCCCGGCTGGAAGCCGAAATCGGCGGCCGGCGAATCGCGGTTGATGTCGACCACGGTTACCCCCTTGAGGTCGGTGCGCAGGCCGAGCCGCTGGGCGAGCCTGGGCGACAGTTCCGCGACCTTGGCGCCGGAGAACGGGCTGCGGCCATGCAGGGTCACTTCCGACGCCTTGGCGCCTTCCGGCGCGCGCTCCAGTGCAATCTCCATCGTCGCCTGCTGGCCCTTGCTCAGGATGGCGAAGGTCGCCTTGGTGCCGATCGACAGGGTCGCCATGCGGTAATCCAGCGCCTCGATGCCTTCGACCGTCGTGCCATTGAGCTGCAGCACGACATCGCCGGGCTTCAGCCCTGCCTTGGCCGCCGGTCCGGCTTCCTCAACCGACGACACCAGCGCGCCGGTCGGCTTCTCCATGCCAAGCGATTCAGCGATCTGCGGTGTGACCGCTTCGAACTCGGCGCCTATATAGGGCCGCTCGAAGAAATCGAGCCCGGCCTTGGCCGCGTCGGCGAAGGCGCGCACCATGTTGGCGGGGATGGCAAAGCCGATGCCGATCGAGCCGCCGCTGCGGCTGTAGATGGCGGTGTTGATGCCGACCAGCTGGCCGCCCATGTTGATCAGCGCGCCGCCGGAATTGCCGGGATTGATGGCGGCGTCGGTCTGGATGAAGTAGCCCGAATCCGAAACGCCGATATGGCTGCGGGCAAGCGCCGACACGATGCCGCTGGTGGTGGTCTGGCCGACGCCGAACGGATTGCCGATGGCCAGCACCAGGTCGCCGACCTCGAGCGCGTCGGAATCGCCGATGGCAATCACCGGGAACGGCTTGTCGGAGGTGATCTTGAGCACGGCGAGGTCAAGCGTCTCGTCCTTGAGCATGACCTTCGAGGTGAATTCGCGCCCGTCGGCGGTCGCGACCTTGACCTCGTCAGCATCCTTGATCACGTGGAAATTGGTGACGACGACGCCGCTCGGGTCAACCAGCACACCCGAGCCGAGCGAGGATTGCGCGCGCGGCTGTGCGCGGCCAAAAAATTCCTCGAAGAACGGGTCGCCGTCAAAGGGCGACGTGACCTTGGCCGTCTGTGAGGCATAGACATTGACCACCGCCGGCGCCGTCTGCTTGACCAGCGGCGCGAACGAAAGCTGCACCTCCTCGCGGCCGAACGGCACGCGTTTGTCGGGACCGGAGGTGCCGTTCTCGCCCTCGACGCCATGCAAGAGGTCGGTCAGCACATCGGAGAGCCCCGGATCGGCTGGCTTGGCGGCGTCCTCGGCCAGCGCCTGCCTGACTGTCGGCGCGGCTGCGAACGCCATTATGGCGAAGAGCAGAACAAGAGACAGTCGGTTGGCGCGCATTCGCGAATCCTCCAAGGCAAGTTCGGGGGCATTGTCCCGACGATTGTGCAAAATGAAAGGCTAAGCCGCTGAAATCCGATTATTCTGGGCAGCAAAGCAGCTATAGGTCGACTTGAAACTGAAAACCTTCGTCGGCCCTCATGAAAAAACAACTCCTGTCATTCCGTGACTTTTTGAAGACCGGCACTTTTGGGCCTGTTTTCCCTTCTCTGAAAATGATCGACATCGCCAGTATGCTAGGTCCGCCTGACGGCTGGATCACGGAACATGCAGAGACGATTCCGGTCTATTGGACTTTCGGAAAGCTCGAAATTTCCTTTGATGAAGAAGCACCTCATTGGATGAACTGGTTTCAGATCGAAGAAGCGGGCTATCTCGAAGGTGATTTTGAGGTTCTCACCGATCGCCTTGTGCTCTCATTGGATGGGTTCAGTGGAGAGACGACACCTTCGGAATTCTTGACTGCCGGCCTTTGGGCTCCAGAAGAGGCAGCGGTGTTCTACGCCGCCTTGAGCGACGAAATATTGCTGAACATCTGCGCGGGTCCCGTTCAGATTCATTTCCGAGTCGATACAGACTTCATCGAAGATGGGGACGCCCAAAAATACCTGACCAATTCCACCGTGTCGCGAGTGGTCAGCGATATAGATTCCCGCGCCACCCTCGACAGTATCTATTCCTATCCCCAACCGGCGTTCGAAGAGATTCCCGGCGCCTTCAATTGGAATCTGCTTAGCGGTCGCGACTACCTGATGCTTACTCGCTAAACGTAAGACACGCTAAACGTAGGACGCCGGCAACAAAAAGGGGCCCGAAGGCCCCTTGAAGTCATTCCTGAAAAACCGAGCCTTATGCGGCAGCGGCTTCCTCGTCGGTGCCTTCGGCCTCGATGCGGGCGCGGTCGCCGGCGCCCTTGGCCGAGGTGTCGCGATCGACGAACTCGATGACTGCCATGGCGGCATTGTCGCCGTGGCGGAAGCCGGCCTTCATGATGCGCAGATAGCCGCCATTGCGGGTGGCGTAGCGCGGCGCGATGGTGTCGAACAGACGCTTGACGACGCCTTCATTGCCGATCTGGGCAATGACCTGGCGGCGCGCATGCAGGTCGCCGCGCTTGCCGAGCGTCACCAGCTTCTCGACGATCGGACGCAAATCCTTCGCCTTCGGCAGGGTGGTGACGATCTGCTCATGCTCGAGCAGCGACACGGCGAGGTTGGCGAACATCGACTTGCGATGGCTAATGCTTCGGGCGAAGCGGCGGCCTTTAAAACCGTGGCGCATGGCTCTTTTCCTTCAGTTGCTCAAGAGGCCACGGCCTCTGATGGTTTTCCGCATGACCGTCGGATCGAGCGGCCCACGCCGCCGATCCTTGGACTTCATGCTCAATATTGGTCTTCGTAACGCTTGGCCAGGTCTTCGATGTTTTCCGGCGGCCAGTCCGGCACTTCCATGCCGAGGTGCAGGCCCATCGCCGCGAGCACTTCTTTGATCTCGTTCAGCGACTTGCGGCCGAAGTTCGGGGTGCGCAGCATCTCGGCTTCGGTCTTCTGGATGAGATCGCCGATGTAGACGATGTTGTCGTTCTTCAGGCAGTTGGCCGAACGCACCGAAAGCTCGAGCTCGTCCACCTTCTTGAGCAGCGCCGGGTTGAAGGCGAGCTCGGTGACGGCCTCGGTGGCGACTTCCTTCTGCGGCTCGTCGAAATTGACGAACAGGCCAAGCTGGTCCTGCAGGATGCGGGCAGCGAATGCCACCGCGTCCTCGCCCGAGATCGAACCGTCGGTCTCGATGGTCATGGTCAGCTTGTCATAGTCGAGAACCTGGCCCTCGCGGGTGTTCTCGACCTTGTAGGAGACCTTCTTGACCGGCGAATACAGGCTGTCGACCGGGATCAGGCCGATCGGCGCGTCTTCGGCGCGGTTGCGGTCTGCCGGCACGTAACCCTTGCCGGTGTCGACTGTGAATTCCATACGGATTTCAGCGCCCTCGTCCAGCGTGCAGATGACGTGGTCGGGGTTGAGGATCTCGACGTCGCCAACCGTCTGGATGTCGCCAGCCAGAACCGCACCCGGGCCCTGCTTGCGAACGACCATGCGCTTGGGACCATCGCCTTCCATGCGGATGGCGATTTCCTTGATGTTGAGGACGATGTCGGTCACGTCCTCACGCACGCCGGCAATCGACGAGAATTCATGCAGAACGCCGTCGATCTGCACGGCGGTGACAGCCGCACCGCGCAGCGAAGACAAAAGCACGCGGCGCAGCGCGTTGCCGAGCGTCAGGCCGAAGCCACGCTCGAGCGGCTCGGCGACCAGCGTGGTCAGCGTCTTCTTCTTCGACGAGAACTCGATCTTGTTCGGCTTGATCAGTTCCTGCCAATTTTTCTGGATCATGATGCTTTCCTTCCGTTGACCCGCCACCATCCAATCGTGGCGGGCGACCTGGAGTGCCGTGGAGGAGCGCCTTGAGGCGCTCACGCGGCGTTCGGTAATGTCTTAGACGCGGCGCTTCTTACGCGGGCGGCAGCCATTGTGCGGGATCGGCGTCACATCACGGATCGAAGTGATGGTGAAGCCGGCCGCCTGCAGGGCGCGAAGCGCCGATTCACGACCGGAGCCGGGTCCGCAGACCTCGACTTCGAGCATGCGCATGCCGTGTTCCTGGGCCTTCTTGGCGACGTCTTCGGCAGCCATCTGGGCGGCGAACGGGGTCGACTTGCGCGAACCCTTGAAGCCCTGGGCACCGGCCGACGACCAGGCAATGGAATTGCCCTGCGCGTCGGTGATGGTGATCATCGTGTTGTTGAAGGTCGAATTGACGTGGGCAACGCCCGACGAGATGTTCTTGCGTTCGCGACGGCGAACACGAGCGGCTTCCTTGGCCATGATAGTCCTTTCAGTTGATCTCTACACCGCCGTAATGCCAGCGGCTCCACCTTTGAAAGCGAGTAGTGAATAGGGACTAGCGAATAGGGACCCCTACTCGCTAATGGCTACTCGCTATTCGCTCACTTACTTCTTCTTGCCGGCGATCGACTTGGCCGGGCCCTTGCGGGTGCGTGCATTGGTGTGCGTGCGCTGGCCGCGAACCGGCAGCGAACGGCGGTGACGCAGACCGCGGTAGCAGCCGAGGTCCATGAGACGCTTGATGTTCATCGACACTTCGCGGCGCAGGTCGCCTTCGACCTGGTAGTCGCGGTCGATGGTCTCGCGGATCTGCAGCACTTCCGCGTCGGTCAACTGGTTGACGCGGCGCTCGGCCGGGATGCCGACCTTGTCGACGATCTCCTGGGCGAACTTCTTGCCAATGCCGTGAATGTACTGAAGCGCAATGACGACGCGCTTGTTGGTCGGAATGTTGACGCCGGCTATACGAGCCATATTCTTCTCTTCTCCATGTGGGACCGGCCGGCCTTCAAAACAAGGCATGCGCGGCGCTGTTCAAATTACCCCGCGTCCGGTGGAGGCCGGCCCTTGCGGGAGTTCCCTAGTTTCAATGCGGCTGCCTTGCCCTTGCGGACAAGCAAGCCTCATGCCTGATAGGAAGACGGGCCGCCATAACCCAGCGAACCGTTCCAGTCAAGCGCAATCTTTACTTTACCGTAACGGTCTCCCGCGTCACCGCCGCGAGCAGCGCTTCAATCTCCGCCGTCACGGTGTCGACAGGAGCCATGCCGTCGACACTCCTAAGCGAGCGTTTGGCGTAATAATAGCCGATCAGCGGCGCCGTCTTCTTGTAATATTCCCGCAGGCGCTCTTCGAACACCACCGGATTGTCGTCCTTGCGCACCGGCTGTCCGGCGGCCTTGGCGTCGTCGGCGCGCTTGACGATGCGGCCGACCAACGCTTTGTCGTCGACGACGAACTCGATCACGGCATCGAGGCCAATGCCGCGCTCGGCGAGCATCGATTCAACCGCATCAGCCTGCACCAGCGTGCGCGGATATCCGTCGAGGATGAAACCGTTGGTGCAATCGGGCTGGTCGATGCGCTCGGCCACGATCGCGTTGACAATGGCGTCGGAAACCAGCTCGCCGGCATCCATCACCGCCTTGGCGCGCTTGCCGACTTCAGTGCCGGCCTGTACGGCGGCCCGCAGCATGTCGCCCGTCGACAGCTGCGGTATGCCGTATTTTTCTACCAGTCTTTGTGCTTGCGTCCCCTTGCCCGCTCCTGGCGGCCCAAGCAATATCAATCTCATCTGGCCTTCTTCCCCCCGCGCAGCTTCGACTTCTTGATCAGGCCCTCATACTGGTGCGCGATCAGGTGACCCTGGATCTGCGCCACCGTATCGAGGGTTACACTGACCACGATCAGAAGCGATGTGCCACCGAGGTAGAATGGTACGCCAGTCGCCGAAATCAGGAACTCGGGCAGCAGGCACACCAGCACCAGATATATGGCGCCGACGACGGTGATGCGCGTCAGGACATAGTCGATGTAATCGGCGGTGCGCTCACCCGGACGGTAGCCCGGAATGAACCCGGAATGCTTCTTGAGCTGGTCGGCGGTGTCCTTCGGATTGAACACGATGGCCGTGTAGAAGAAGGCGAAGAACACGATCATTGCCGCATAGAACAGCATGTAGAGCGGCTGGCCGTGGCCGAGCGAAGCGAGCACGGTGCTTGCCCAGGCCGGCAGGTTTGTCGTCTGCGAGAAGCCGGCGACCGTTGCCGGCAGCAAAAGCAGCGACGACGCGAAGATCGGCGGAATGACGCCCGACGTGTTGAGCTTCAGCGGCAGATGCGAGGTGTCGCCCTGGAACATGCGGTTGCCGACCTGGCGCTTCGGATACTGGATCAGCAGGCGGCGCTGCGCGCGCTCGAAGAACACGATCAGCGCGATGACGATGATGGCCAGCACGATGATCGCGAGTATCAGCCCGGTCGATAGGGCGCCGGTGCGGCCGAGCTCCAGCGTGCCGGAGATGGCGCGCGGCAGGCCGGCGACGATGCCGGAGAAAATGATCAGCGAAATGCCGTTGCCGATGCCGCGGGCGGTGATCTGCTCGCCCAGCCACATCAGGAACATGGTGCCGCCAACCAGCGTGACGACGGTCGAGATGCGGAAGAACATGCCGGGATCGTTGACGATGCCGTTGCCGCCTTCCAGGCCCACTGAAATGCCGTAGGCCTGCACCAGCGCCAGGAGTACCGTGCCGTAGCGCGTGTACTGGTTGATGACCTTGCGGCCCTGCTCGCCTTCCTTTTTCAGCGCTTCCAGCGACGGAATGACCGAGGTCATCAGCTGCATGATGATGGAGGCTGAGATATAAGGCATGATGCCGAGCGCGAAGATCGCCATGCGCTGCACGGCGCCGCCGGCGAACATGTTGAACATGCCGAGCACGCCCTTGGCCTGCGAAGAGAAGGCCTGCGCGAATGCATCCGGATTGATGCCGGGCAGCGGGATATAGGTGCCGAGGCGATAGACGAGCAGCGCGCCGACGGTGAACCAGATTCGCTTCTTCAGGTCCTCCGCCTTGGCGAAAGCCGCAAAATTCAGATTCGAGGCTAGTTGTTCAGCAGCCGAAGCCATGCCTGATTCTCCGCTAGAGCATGATGCCGAAAAGTGTGAAGCGGTTTTCGGACAACGTCATGCGCTACTTCTTTGATTTGTATGTCACGCTCGATGCCCGCAGCTCAGGCGGCGCGTGGCACCGAAGCTCACGAGATAAGCTCCGGGCTCCAAACATGCAAGCGGCCGCGTTGACGCGGCCGCCTAATTGATCGGATCAAAGCGCAATCGTGAACAAAAACGGATACCGTTCCTGCCGACCGCGCTTCAAATTGCCGTTACTCCGCTGCCGCTTCCGGCAGCTTGACCGAACCGCCGGCCTTTTCGATCTTCTCGATCGCGGCCTTGGAGGCGCCGGCGACGTCGAAGGCAAGCTTTGCCTTGAGCTCGCCGTCCGAGAGGATGCGCACGCCGTCCTTGACGCGGCGGATGACGCCGGCGGCAACGAGTGCCTCGGCCGTCACGGTCGCCTTGGCGTCGAGCTTCTTGGCATCGAGCGCCGTCTGGATACGAGCCAGCGACACGACGACAAAGCTCTTGGCGAAGATGTTATTGAAGCCACGCTTCGGCAGGCGCCGATAGAGCGGCATCTGGCCGCCCTCGAAGCCGTTGATGGCAACGCCGGAGCGCGCCTTCTGGCCCTTGACGCCGCGACCGCCGGTCTTGCCCGAGCCGGAGCCGATGCCACGGCCGAGACGCTTCTTGGAGTGCGTCGCGCCGTCCTTGTCACGCAGATCGTTGAGTTTCATCTGGGTTCTCCTGCGCTTTTGCTCAGCCCTCGTCCACGACGCGGACGAGATGCTGGACGGCAGCGATCATGCCGCGCACCGAGGGAGTGTCCTCCAGCGTGCGCTGCTTGTGCATCTTGTTGAGGCCGAGGCCGACCAGCGTTGCGCGCTGTTCCTTCGGGCGGCGGATCGGCGAACCGATCTGCTCAACGGTGATGGTCTTGGTTGCTTTCTTGGCCATGGTCAAAATCCCTGGTCAGATCGACTATTCTTCAGCCGCAACGGCGGTGCCGCGGCGGGCCTGAAGGGTCGAATATTTGATGCCGCGCGCAGCAGCCACATCCTTGGGATGCATCTGGCTCTTCAGCGCGTCGAACGTGGCGCGAACCATGTTGTAGGGGTTCGACGAACCCATCGACTTGGCGACCACGTCATGCATGCCGAGCGTCTCGAAGACAGCGCGCATCGGGCCGCCGGCGATGATGCCGGTACCCTGCTTGGCAGCGCGCAGCAGCACGCGTCCGGCACCCCAGCGTCCTTCGACGTCGTGGTGCAGCGTGCGGCCCGAGCGCAGCGGCACGAAAATCATGTCGCGCTTGGCCGACTCGGTTGCCTTGCGGATCGCTTCCGGCACTTCGCGCGCCTTGCCGTGACCGAAGCCGACGCGGCCCTTCTGGTCGCCGACGACGACGAGTGCTGCAAAACCGAAGCGACGGCCGCCCTTGACGACCTTGGCGACACGGTTGATGTGGACGAGCTTGTCCACCATGCCGTCATCGCGTTCTTCACGATCGCGGCCGCGGCCGCCATCCCTACGTTCCTGTGCCATATCCTGTTCCTTGTTTTTTTCCGGAAGCACGGTTGCTGATAAGATCCGGTGCGCCTCTTTGGGTCACCGGGGGCGAATTATTTTTCCTTGCATGATCTTGTCCGAAAAGTCTGCAACTTTTTGCTGCGCTGACCTTCGGTTCGGGATCAGGCAATTAGAAGCTCAGACCGCCTTCACGGGCAGCCTCGGCCAGCGCCTTGACGCGGCCGTGATAGATATAGGCGCCGCGGTCGAAGACGACTTCCTTGACGCCGGCCTTCGAAGCACGCTCGGCGATCAGCTTGCCAACAGCGGCTGCTGCCTCGGTGTCGGCGCCGGTCTTGAGCGAACCCTTGAGGTCCTTCTCGAGTGTCGATGCCGCCGCGATGGTATGGCCCTTGGCGTCGTCGATGACCTGCACGTAGATGTTCTTCGACGTGCGGTGAACCGAGAGACGTGGGCGCTCGCCGGCGACCTTCTTGATCTGACGGCGAACGCGCTGCGCGCGGCGCTGGATGGATTCCTTGGTAGCCATGATAGTCTTCCTTGCCTTCAAAAAACGGGGGGCCGCCATGTGCGGTAGGCGAAAGCGCCTCCCGCGACCGCTCCCCGCGGCGTTGCAGTTCTTTGGCTTGGCCTTTTCCGAAAAGTCTGCAACTTTTCGGGGCCAGGCCTACTACTTCTTCTTGCCTTCCTTGCGGACGATCTTCTCGCCGGCATAGCGGACACCCTTGCCCTTGTAGGGCTCGGGACCGCGATACTCGCGAATCTCGGCGGCAACCTGGCCGACCTGCTGCTTGTCGATGCCGGTCACGGTGATTTCCGTCGGCTTCGGCACAGTGATCGTGATGCCAGCCGGCGTCTGGTAGACGACATCATGGCTGAAGCCAAGTGCCAGCTGCAGGTTCTTGCCCTGGAGTGCCGCGCGATAGCCGACGCCGGTGATCTCGAGCTTCTTCTCGAAACCGTCCTTGACGCCCTGCAGGATGTTGACGATCTGCGTGCGCGACATGCCCCACTTGGAGCGGGCGGTCTTGGTCTGGTCGCGCGGCTGGACAGCGATTTCGCTGCCTTCCATCTTGACCAGCACTTCGTCGTTCACCACGAACTTCAGCTCGCCCTTGGGGCCCTTCGCCGTCACGGTCTGGCCGTTGACGGTCGCGGTCACGCCCTGCGGCAGCGAAACGGGTTTCTTTCCAATACGAGACATTTGGTTGTCCTCGTCACTTCTCTTGTTTCAGGTCTCTGTCTTCGGGAACGATCCGAAGACCGGATTCCACTTTGCGGTCAGCTGCCAGATCAGAAGATCTGGCAGAGGATCTCGCCACCGACATTCTGTTCGCGTGCTTCGTGGTCGGCCATCACGCCCTTCGGCGTCGAAAGGATGGCGATGCCGAGGCCGTTGGCGACGTGCGGGATCGACTTGGCCGAGACGTAAACGCGGCGGCCCGGCTTCGAGACGCGGGCGATTTCGCGCACGACCGGAGCACCGTCGAAATACTTCAGCTCGATTTCGATCTCGGACTTGCCGTTGTCGAAGTCGGTCTGGCTGTAGTCGCGGATATAGCCTTCAGCCTTCAGCACGTCGAGGACGCGGGTACGCAGGCGCGAGGCCGGCGTCGAAACGCTCGACTTCTTGCGGCCATACGCGTTGCGGATGCGGGTCAGCATATCGCCGAGAGGATCGCTCAATGACATGTTATGTCCTCCTTACCAGCTCGACTTGACCAGGCCCGGGATCTGGCCGTTATTGCCGAGATCACGAAGCGCGATGCGCGATACTTTGAGCTTGCGATAATAGGCGCGCGGACGGCCGGTAACTTCGCAGCGGTTGCGGATGCGGATCTTGGCCGAGTTGCGCGGCAGGGCAGCAAGCTTCAGCTGAGCGCGGAAACGCTCTTCCATCGGCTTGGACTGATCCATGATGATCGCCTTCAGGGCAGCGCGCTTGGGACCGTACTGGTCGGCAAGCTTGCGGCGCCTGTTGTTCTTCTCGACTGAGCTGGTCTTTGCCATTTCAGATTTTTCCTTTTCTCGCTGCCGTTACTGGCGGAAGGGGAAGTTGAAGGCCTTGAGCAATGCCCTGGCTTCGTCGTCCGTCTTCGCAGTCGTACAAACGATGACGTCCATGCCCCAGATCTGATCAACCTTGTCGTAGTTGATCTCCGGGAACACGATGTGTTCCTTGATGCCCATGGCGTAGTTGCCACGGCCATCGAAGCTCTTCGGATTCAGTCCGCGAAAGTCGCGGACGCGCGGCAGTGCGATGTTCACGAGACGGTCGAGGAACTCGTACATGCGTTCCTTGCGCAGCGTGACCTTGGCGCCGATCGGCATCTTCTCGCGGACCTTGAAGCCGGCGATCGAATTACGGGCGCGGGTGACGACGGCCTTCTGGCCGGCGATCATCGCCAGGTCTTCGGCCGCGATCGAAGGCTTCTTCGAATCCGCGGTCGCTTCGCCGACGCCCATGTTCAGCACGATCTTGTCGATGCGCGGAACCTGCATCTCGTTCTCGTAGCCGAACTGCTCCTGCAGCGCCTTGCGGATGGTCTCGTTGTAGACCTGCTTGAGGCGCGGCGTGTTCTGGGCCTTGGACTGTTTGCTTTCAGCCTTGGGCTTCGTGGTTTGAGCCTTAGCCATTGATGACTTCTCCCGAGCGCTTGGCGACGCGCACCTTCTTGCCGTCCTTCTGGAAGATGAAGCCGACGCGGGTCGGCTTGCCATCCTTGGGGTCGGCGAGCGCGATGTTCGACAGCTGGATCGGCGCTTCCTTGGTGATGATCCCGCCCTCTTGGGACTGGGACTGCTTCTGGTGACGACGGATCATGTTGACGCCGCGCACCAGCGCGGTGTCTTCCTTCGGCTGAACCGAGAGGACTTCGCCCGAACGGCCCTTGTCCTTGCCGGCCAGCACGACGACCTTGTCGCCTTTTCTAATCTTTTGCATTGGTCCGGCTCCTTACAGCACTTCAGGCGCGAGCGAGATGATCTTCATGTGGTTCTTGGCGCGGAGTTCGCGCGGAACCGGTCCGAAGATACGCGTGCCGATCGGCTCTTTCTTGTTGTCGACGAGAACGGCCGCGTTCTTGTCGAAACGGATCACGCTGCCGTCCGGGCGGCGGATGTCCTTGGCCGTGCGAACCACGACCGCCTTCATCACATCGCCCTTCTTAACGCGGCCGCGCGGAATGGCTTCCTTGATCGACACCACGATGATGTCGCCTACGGAAGCGTATTTCCGCTTCGAGCCGCCCAGCACCTTGATGCACATGACACGACGGGCGCCGGAATTATCCGCGACGTCGAGGTTTGTTTGCATCTGAATCATGACTGGCCGCCTTCTTCTCTTCTAACGGGACGGGCTCAAAGCCCCTCCCCGGTCTGTCCAAAATTCGGTTTGTTACGCCTGGTCCGAAGACACGACGATCCAGCGCTTGTCCTTGGAAATCGGCTTCGATTCCTGGATGAACACCTGATCGCCGACCTTGTGGGCGTTGTTCTCGTCGTGCGCCTTGTACTTCTTGGTCATGCGCACGGTCTTCTTCATCACGGGATGCGTGAAGCGCCGTTCGACCTTGACGACTACCGTCTTCTCGTTCTTGTCGCTGACGACAGTGCCCTGCAGAATGCGCTTTGGCATGATTTTCGTCCTTAAGCCTTCTTGGCCGCGGACTTTTCCGCAGCGATGGTCTTGATACGCGCAATGTCCTTGCGAACCTGCCGCACGCGCGCGGTCTTCTCGAGCTGGCCGGTGGCCTTCTGGAAGCGCAGGTTGAACTGCTCCTTCTTCAGGCTGGCCAGATCGTCGGTCAGCTGGTCCTGGGTCTTCGTCCGGATGTCTTCGGCTTTCATGATCAGCCCGTCCTTATTCTGCGATGCGCTGTACGAAGCGCGTCCTGACCGAGAGCTTGGCCGCGCCGAGACGCAGCGCCTCACGGGCGGTTTCTTCGTTGACGCCGTCGATCTCGAACATGATGCGGCCCGGCTTGACGCGCGCCGCCCAGTAATCGACAGCGCCCTTGCCCTTGCCCATGCGCACTTCGGTCGGCTTCGACGTCACCGGCACATCAGGGAAAATACGGATCCACACGCGGCCGGCACGCTTCATCTCACGAGTGATCGCGCGGCGGGCCGCCTCGATCTCACGCGCGGTGACGCGGTTCGGCTCAAGCGCCTTCAGCCCGAAACCACCAAAATCCAGGTTGGTGCCGCCCTTTGCGGTACCATGGATACGGCCCTTGAACTGCTTGCGGAACTTTGTGCGCTTTGGCTGCAGCATCGTTCTAACTCCAAATTCCTAAATAATCAGGCGTTTTCGCGACGACGACCGCGTTCGCGATCGCCACCACCGCCATGCGCAGCATCACCCTCGGTCGCGCGACGCTCCGAAGCCATCGGATCGTGCTCGAGGATTTCGCCCTTGAACACCCAGACCTTGACGCCGCAGATGCCGTAAGCCGTATGCGCTTCGGCCGTGCCGTAGTCGACATCGGCGCGCAGCGTATGCAGCGGCACGCGGCCTTCTCGGTACCATTCCATGCGCGCAATCTCGGCGCCGCCGAGACGGCCGGCGCAGTTGATGCGGATGCCTTCGGCGCCCAGGCGCATCGCCGACTGAACGGCGCGCTTCATGGCGCGGCGGAACGCGATACGACGCTCGAGCTGCTGGGCGATCGACTGGGCGACCAGGGTCGCGTCGATTTCCGGCTTGCGCACTTCAACGATGTTCAAGTGCGTCTCGGACTTCGTCATCTCCATCAGCTTCTTGCGAAGCTTTTCGATGTCGGCGCCCTTCTTGCCGATGATCAGGCCCGGGCGCGCCGCATGGATGGTGACGCGGCACTTCTTGTGCGGGCGCTCGATCACGACCTTCGAAATCGCAGCCTGCTTCAGTTCCTTTTCAAGATATTTGCGGATCTTGATGTCCTCATGCAGCAGTTTGCCGTACTCGCCGGTGTTCGCGAACCAGCGCGAATCCCAGGTGCGGTTGATGCCGAGGCGCAGACCGATCGGATTGACTTTCTGGCCCATTATGCGGCCTCCCCTTTTTCTTCGACTTCACGAACGACGATCGTGAGGTGCGAGAACGGCTTTTCGATACGGCTGGCGCGACCGCGGCCACGAGCATGGAACCGCTTCATGACGATCGACTTGCCGACATAGGCTTCCGCCACGATCAGCGCATCGACGTCGAGGTCGTGGTTGTTTTCCGCGTTGGCGATAGCCGATTCCAGCGTCTTCTTGACCGTGCCGGAAATCCGCTTGGCCGAGAATTCGAGATCGGAAAGCGCTGTCGCGACCTTCTTGCCGCGGATCAGCGCGGCAACCAGGTTCAGCTTCTGCGGGCTGATACGGATCGTGCGCAGAACGGCGCGCGCTTCGTTGTCAGCAAGCCTGCGCGGAGCTTTGGCCTTGCCCATGATTATTTCCTCTTCGCCTTCTTATCCGCGCCGTGACCGTAATAGGTCCGGGTCGGAGCGAATTCACCGAACTTGTGACCGACCATGTCCTCGTTCACCGAGACGGGAACATGCTTCTGGCCGTTGTAGACACCGAAGGTGAAGCCGACGAACTGCGGCAGGATGGTGGAGCGACGGCTCCACATCTTGATCACCTCATTGCGACCACCTTCACGAACCTTGTCCACCTTCTTGAGAAGGTAGCCGTCGATGAAGGGGCCTTTCCAAATAGAACGAGTCACTTGGCGTTACCTCTTCTTAGCTCTTGCGCTGATGGCGCGAGCGCAGGATGAACTTGTCGGTCGCCTTGTTGGACCGCGTCTTCTTGCCCTTGGTCGGCTTGCCCCACGGGCTGACCGGATGACGGCCACCGGAGGTGCGGCCTTCACCACCGCCATGCGGATGGTCGACCGGGTTCATGGTCACGCCGCGATTGTGCGGGCGCTTGCCGCGCCAGACCGTGCGGCCGGCCTTGCCGTCGTTGATGTTGCCGTGGTCGGGGTTCGACACGGCGCCGACGGTGGCCATGCAGGAGCCGTGAACGACACGCTGCTCGCCCGAGTTGAGGCGCAGGATCGCCATGCCCTGGTCGCGACCGACCAGCTGGCCGTAGCCACCTGCCGAGCGGGCAACCTGGGCGCCCTTGCCCGGCTTCAGCTCGATGTTGTGGACGATCGTGCCGACCGGCATCGAGGCCAGCGGCATCGCATTGCCCGGCTTCACGTCGACCGATTCACCGGCCACGATCTTGTCGCCGGCGGCAAGGCGCTGCGGAGCGATGATGTAGGACAGCTCGCCATCGTCATACTTGATCAGCGCGATGAAGGCGGTGCGGTTCGGATCGTATTCAATGCGCTCGACCGTGCCGACGACGTCGAACTTGCGGCGCTTGAAGTCGATGATGCGGTACGAACGCTTGTGACCGCCGCCGATGAAGCGGGCCGTGATGCGGCCGTGATTGTTGCGGCCGCCCGACTTCGTCAGGCCTTCGGTCAGGCCCTTGACGGGCTTGCCCTTGTAGAGGCCCGAGCGGTCGACGATGACCAACTGGCGGGTGCTCGGCGTTACCGGGTTGAATTTTTTAAGTGCCATTGTCCTGTCCTCGCGGCCTAGCTCAGAGACCCGTCGCGACGTCGATCGACTGGCCGTCGGCCAGCGTCACGATCGCCTTCTTGACGTCGCTCTGGCGGCCGATCGTGCCGCGGAAGCGCTTGATCTTGCCCTTGCGGACAAGCGTGTTCACGGCCGTAACCTTGACGCCAAACAGCGCTTCGACAGCGGCCTTGATTTCCGGCTTCGACGCCTTCTTGGCGACGTTGAAAACAACCTGGTTGTTCTCGGAAGCCATGGTCGACTTTTCGGTGATCGCCGGCGAGACGATCACGTCGTAATGACGGAGGTCGGTCATTTAAAGCGCTCCTCGAGAGCCTCGACGGCGGCCTTCGAAAGGACCAGCGTGCCGCGGCGCAGAATGTCGTAGACGTTGATGCCCTGGATGGGCAGCACGTCGATGTTCGGGATGTTGGTCGCCGCCAGCTTGAAGTTCTGGTCAAGCTCGGCACCGCCAATCACCAAGGCATTGGTCAGGCCCAGCGTCGCGAAATTCGCGATCAGCGCCTTCGTCTTGGCCTCGGTCAGCTTCAGCTCGTCGATGATGATGATCGACGCGCTCTTGGCCTTGGCCGAGAGAGCATGCCGCAAGCCCAGAGCGCGCACCTTCTTCGGCAGATCGTGCTCGTGGCTGCGAACGACCGGGCCGTGGGCCTTGCCGCCGCCGCGGAACTGCGGAGCGCGTGCCGAATGGTGACGGGCGCGGCCCGTACCCTTCTGCTTGTACATCTTGGCGCCGGTGCGCGCGATTTCGGCGCGGCCCTTGGCCTTGTGCGTGCCCTGCTGCCGTTTGGCCAGCTGCCAGCGCACGACGCGCTGCAGGATGTCCTCGCGCGGATCAAGGCCGAAAATCTCCTCGGAGAGTTTCACCTTGCCGGCGTCCTTGCCGCCAAGCGTTGTGATCTTGAGATCCATTATTCTGCTCCCTCTGCGGCCGGAGCCTCGTTCTTGGCGCCACTCTCGGCGGCAACGGCGCGGATCGCGGCAGGCTTCGGCGCATTGGCCGGCAGTGCCACCTTGGCCGCATCGCGGACCAGGATCCAGGCGCCCTTCGATCCGGGAACCGCACCGCGGATCAGGATCAGGCCGCGATCAGCGTCGGTCGAAACGATCTCGACATTCTGTGTGGTGACGCGGGTGTCGCCCATGTGGCCAGCCATATGCTTGCCCTTGAACACTTTGCCCGGATCCTGACGCTGGCCGGTCGAACCGTGCGTACGGTGCGAAACCGAGTTACCGTGCGTCGCGCGGCCACCACCCATGTGGTGGCGCTTGATGACGCCCTGGAAACCCTTGCCGATCGTCGTGCCCGTCACATCGACCTTCTGGCCGGCGACGAAGTGCTCGACGGTGATCTCGGCGCCGACATCGATCATGTTGTCGGCGGAGACGCGAAACTCGGCGACCTTCGCCTTCGGCTCGACGGAAGCGGTCGCGAAATGGCCGCGCATCGCCTTCGACGTGTTCTTCACCTTGGCAAGGCCAACGCCGAGCTGGACGGCCGTATAGCCGTTCTTCTCCTGCGTGCGCTGAGCCACGACCTGGCAGTTCTCCATCTGGAGAACGGTGACGGGAACATGTTCCCCGGCATCATTATAGATGCGGGTCATTCCCACCTTCTTTGCAATCACACCTGAACGCATCGGTTCAATTCCTTTAGAGTTCCGGGCCAGGGGCACCGCCCCTTACCGCGCTCTCATTCCCTTAGAGCTTGATCTCGACGTCGACACCGGCGGCCAGATCGAGCTTCATCAAAGCATCGACCGTCTGCGGGGTCGGATCGACGATGTCGAGCAGACGCTTGTGCGTGCGCATCTCGAACTGCTCGCGGCTCTTCTTGTCGACGTGAGGCGACCGGTTGACCGTGAACTTTTCGATCCGCGTCGGCAGCGGAATGGGGCCGCGGACGTTTGCTCCGGTGCGCTTGGCCGTCGACACGATTTCTTTCGTCGAGGCGTCAAGCACGCGGTGATCAAACGCCTTCAGGCGGATGCGGATATTCTGTCCGTTCATGCGTCACTTCCTTGTTCTGGCGCGGCGCGGGCAAATCCTGCGCCCGCGACAGATCGGTTTAAGTCTAAATTACTCTTTGATGGTGACGACGATGCCGGCACCGACGGTGCGGCCGCCTTCACGGATGGCGAAGCGCAGCTTCTCTTCCATGGCTATCGGCACGATCAGCTCGACATCGACCGTGATGTTGTCGCCGGGCATAACCATTTCCGTGCCTTCCGGCAGCGACACGATGCCGGTCACGTCGGTCGTGCGGAAGTAGAACTGCGGACGGTAGTTGGTGAAGAACGGCGTGTGACGGCCACCTTCGTCCTTGGTCAGGATGTAGGCTTCGGCCACGAACTTCTTGTGCGGCTTCACCGTACCGGGCTTGGCCAGAACCTGGCCGCGCTCGACACCTTCACGATCAACGCCGCGCAGCAGCGCGCCGATGTTGTCGCCGGCCTGGCCCTGATCGAGCAGCTTGCGGAACATCTCGACGCCCGTGCAGGTCGTCTTGGTCGTCGGGCGGATGCCGATGATTTCCAGTTCCTCGCCGACCTTGACGATGCCGCGCTCGACGCGGCCGGTCACGACCGTGCCACGGCCCGAGA